>JACRDA010000312.1 GCA_016212965.1 Myxococcales bacterium | reverse complement strand
GTGGGAGCGCTCTCGCGCTCGGCGAGCGGGCACTCGTACTTCGCCCTCAAGGACGAGGACGAGGACGCGCTCGTCGAGGCGGTGCTCTACCGCGGCGCCTCGCCCCGCGCCGAGCGCCTGCTCGCCGACGGTGCGCGCGTGGTGTGCACGGGCCGGATCACCGTCTACGCGCCGCGCGGGCGCATGCAGTTCGTGGTCGACGCCGTCGCGCCGGTGGGCCGGGGTGCGTTGCTCGAGGCGCTCGAGGCGCTCAAGCGGAAGCTCGCCGCCGAGGGGCTCTTCGCGGCCGAGCGCAAGCGGCGCATGCCGCGCGAGGTGCGCACGGTCGCGGTCGTCACGAGCCGTGACGGGGCCGCCATCCACGACGTGGCGCGCGTGGCCTTTCGCCGCGGCCGCGTGCGGCTCGTGCTCGTGCCGACCGTCGTCCAGGGTGCCGCGGCGCCCAAGCGCATCGCCGAGGCCGTGGCGCGCGCCGGGCGCCTCGGCGGCGTCGACGTCGTGCTCGTCACGCGCGGCGGCGGCTCGGCCGAGGACCTCGCGGCCTTCAACGACGAGCGCGTGGTGCGCGCGGTCGCGGCCTGCCCGATCCCGATCGTGAGCGCCGTGGGCCACGAGGTCGACACGACCCTGACCGATCTCGCCGCCGACGCGCGGGCCGCGACCCCGTCGCAGGCGGCCGAGCTCCTCGTGGCCGAGGAGGCCGAGCAGCGCGCCCGACTCGAGCAGCTCCGCCTGCGGCTCGGTCGGGCGATGAGCCACGCGCTCGTCGACCGGCGCGGCGAGCTCGCCCGGCTGCGGCGGCGCCTCGGAGAGCCGCGGCGGCTCGTGCTCGAGCGCGGGCAGCGCTTCGACGAGCTCGCGAGCCGCGCCGAGCGCGCGATGCGGCGGCGCCTCGCGGAGGCGCACGCGGTGAGCGACGCGCTCCGGCGACGGCTCGAGGCGCGCCATCCGCGGGTGCTGCTCGCGGCCGTCCGCGCCCGCGTGACCCCGCTCGAGGCTCGCCTGCGGGCCACGCTCCGCCAGCGCCTGGCCGTGCTCGGCAGCCGCCTCGAGGGCGAGCGCGCGCGCCTCGAGGCGCTGTCGCCGCTCGCGGTCCTCGCGCGGGGCTACGCCATCGCGACCGGCGAGGACGGCCGGATCCTCTTCGACGTCGCGGACTTGCAGCCGGGGGACGGAGTGTGGGTGCGACTGGCCCGGGGCCGGCTGCACGGGCGCGTGGACCGCGAGCCCGAGCGCGGCCGCTGAGCAGCCGCTCGACGCGATGTCCGCGCCATCTGGACTTGGCGCGCGGGCGCGCGTCGTCATACTCTACGTGCGGCGCGTGGGGAGATCTGCCGGAGACCGGTGGTATCGTCCTCCGCAACGCAAGGTCCGCGCCCGGGGGGCGCGGCGGAGGAGGCCCCGAGATGAGCGGAGGATTCGAGTTCGTCGTCAGCACCGGCAATCGCGACGCCGACTGGCAGACAGCGTCCACCTACGTCCAGCAGTACTCGTCGAGCGGGATGCGGGCCGAGGTCAAACCGTTGCCCGACGGCAGCTTCCAGGTCGTGGTGACCGGCGGCAGTGGCGCCGCGCAGGCCGCGTCGCCCGCGCCCGCGCAGCCGGCCGGTGGTGGCTGGGGTCCGTCCGCGGCGGCGCCTCCCCCCGCCGCACAGGCCGCGGGCTGGGGCTCGGCGAGCGCGCAGCAGCACGGTGGCGTCGACCCGTTCGCCGGGCCGGGCGGCCACGCGGCCGCGGCCACCGCGGGCTACGGCGCCGGCGCGGTGGCCGGAACCGCCGGCTCGCCGGGCGCGATCCTCGCGGGCGAGGCGGCGCTGCCGCTCGGCCTCGAGCGCGTGAAGTACCTGCGCAAGGTGTACGGCCTCTTGTCGGGCGCCATGGTCGTCGCGATCGCCGCGGGCTACGCGTGCCTGAGCTTCGGCGGCACGGAGCCCTGGGTCTGGGCGGGCGGCAAGCACGCCGGCCAGGAGGTGCTCGTCCCGAAGGTCGTCTCGATGATGTTCGAGAACCCGGCGCTCATGTGGATCGCCTTCGGCGCCCTGGTCGCGGCGACCTTCGTCGCGAGCTGGGTCAGCAAGGTCCGCTACGTCAACGTCGTCGCGCTCTTCCTCGTGGCCGCCATCATGGGGCTCGATCTGGCGCCGATGATCTTCTTCGCGCAGGCCAAGGCCGGGATCGGGGCGACGCTCACCACGGCACCCGTCCGCGACGCGGGCATCATGACGGCGCTCGTGTTCGTCGGCATCACCGGCTACGTGTTCGTGACGCGCAAGGATTTCTCGTACCTGAAGGCGATGCTCAACATCGGCTTCTGGGTCATCCTCGGCGGCTGCCTGCTCACCTTCGTGTTCCACAGCGAGGTGTTCGCCCTCGCGATCGCCACGGGCGGTGCCCTGCTCTCGGCGGGCTTCATCCTCTACGTGACGAGCTACATCTTCCGGAACAGCAAGATGGACGACGCCGTCGGCGACGCGCTCGCGCTCCTGGTGCAGCTCCGGAACCTCTTCATGTTCCTCTTGCGCATCTTCATGTCGGGCCGCGACTAGCCACCGCACCGCACGCGCTCGGACGGGCGCCGCTCCTCGCGAGCCGCCGCCCGTTCCGTTTCTGGGGGGCGGGACGGCAGCCGCGTGCCGCTCAGCGCACCGCCGCGCCGGGCGGCGAGGCCTCGTCGGGCGCGACCAGGCGCACGCCCGCGGGGGTGTCGGAGGCGAGCAGCATGCCGTGCGACACGAGGCCCCCGCCGAAGGGGCGCGGCGCGAGGTTCGCGACCACGACGACGCGCCGGCCGATCAGCGCCTCGGGGGCGTAGTGCGCGGCGATGCCCGCCACGATGCGCCGCGGCTCGGCCTCACCGACGTCGACCGTGAGCGAGAGCACGCGGTCCTTCTTCGGGATGCGCTCGGCCGTGCGGACGACGCCGACGCGCAGATCGATCTGCGCGAAGACCTCGAAGTCGACCACGGCCTTCGCCTCGGCGGTGGCGGGCTCGGCCTTGTCGGGCACGGATGCGCCGGGGGCGCGCCCCGCGGGCGCGACCGCGGTCGTCTGCGGCCGGCTCTTGACGGTCGGCGCGGGCTTGGTCGCGGGCGACGGGCGCGTCGGCGGCGGCTCGGTGGCATCGACGCCGCGCGCCGCGCCGCCCGGTGCTGCGGGCTCGGGCGGCGGCGCGAAGCGCGCGCGGAGCTCCGCGATGCGCTCCTTGTCGAGACGCGGGAAGATGGGCTCGCCCGGGGCGAAGGCGTGCCCGGGGTCGCGCACCGGGAAGGCGAGCGGCCACTGGTCCGCGCCGACGCGCGGGGCGAGCGGGGCGAGGCCGAGCTGCTGGCGGAGGGCGGCCGCCACGCGCGGCATGACCGGGGCGACGAGCACGCTCGCGGCCTCGAGCGCCGCGGCGAGCGTGAGCACGATGGTGCCGAGCCGCGCCGGCGACTGCTTGCGCGCGGCCCAGGGCGCCGCCCGGTCGACGTAGCTGTTGGCCGCCGTGAGGGCGACCCAGATGGCCTCGAGCGCGCGCGTCGGTGCGCAGCCGTCGAAGGCCTCGGCGGCCGCGCGCGACGCGACCTCGACCTGGGAGCGGAGCGCCTCCTCGAGTGGGCCGGCCGGCTCGGCGGCGGCGAGCGCGGCGGCGTCGCCCGCGAAGGGCAGCAGGCGGTGCAAGAGGTTGCCGAGCGTGTTGCCGAGGTCGGCGGCGTAGCGGCCGAGCACGTCCTCGATCGAGAAGTCGCCGTCGTGGCCGAAGGAGATGCTGCGCAGGAGGCAGTAGCGGATGACGTCGACGCCGAGCCACGGCGCGATGCCCTCGGCGAGCGCGAGCGGGCTCACGGTGTTGCGCAGCGACTTCGACATCTTCTGGCCGCCGTAGGTGAGAAAGCCGTGGGCCAGGATCTGCCGGGGCAGGGCGTCGTCGGCGTAGCCGGCCGCCATGAGGAACGCCGGCCAGTACACGGCGTGGAAGCGCAGGATGTCCTTGCCAACGAGGTGCACGTTCGGTGGCCAGAAGCGCGTGTTGTCCTCGGGCGCCTGCAAGGCCGTGAGGTAGTTCGACAGGGCGTCGAACCACACGTACATGACGTGGGTGTCGTCGTCGGGCACGGGGATGCCCCAGCGGAAGGTGGTGCGCGACACCGACAGATCCTGCAGGCCCTGGCGCACGAAGCTCCGGACCTCGTTGAGGCGGCTCGGGGGCGAGACGAACTCGGGGTTCTTCTCGTAGAGCTCGAGCAGGCGCTCGCCGTAGCGCGACAGGCGGAAGAAGTAGCTCTGCTCCTTGACCGGCTCGGCGGCGGTCTTGTGGAGCGGACACACGCCGCCCGGCAAGAGCTCCTTGTCGGTGTAGTAGGCCTCGCAGCCCACGCAGTAGAGGCCCTGGTAGTCGCCGAGGTAGATGTCGCCGGCCGCGCGGATCTTGCGCCACAGGGCCTGGGCGCCGGCCACGTGGCGCGGCTCGTGCGTGCGGATGAAGTCGTCGGGCTCGCAGCCGAGCGCGGGCCAGGCCTGGCGGAAGGCCGCGCTCATCTGGTCGGCGAGCACCTCGGGCGCGATGCCCCGGCGCTCGGCCTCGCGCTGGATCTTGAGACCGTGCTCGTCCGTGCCCGTGAGAAAGTGCACCTCGAAGCCCCGCAGCTTGCGGTACCGCGCCATGACGTCGGCCGCGATCGTGGTGTAGGCGCTGCCGAGGTGCGGCACGTCGTTGATGTAGTAGATGGGCGTGGTGACGTAGTAGCGGCGTGTCATGGCGAGCCCTGCGGTGCGCGGCCGTCTTACCCTCGGGCGGCCGCGACCGAAAGGTCCGCGCGGAGGCGCGCCAGGTCGCGCGCGAAGTGGCGCTCGAGCACGGCGCGGCGCCACACGAGGGCGGCGCAGGCGAGGTTCATGGGGCCGACCATCACGAGCCAGCCGACGAGGATGGCGCGCGCGTCGACGGCGCCGGCGACCGCGCTCGCGGTGAGCAGGGCGAGGTGCGTGCCGAGCCCGAGCCAGCGCGTGGCGCGCATGTGCCCCGCGAAGTGGCGCCGGTAGGCGGCGCGCTCGGCGTCGCTCGCGAGCGTCGGCGGCTGGCGCTCCGGGGCGCGCGGGCCGCCGCGCCGGCCGAGCTCGAGCCACAGCAGGAAGAGCGCGACGAGCGCGGTCGCGCCCCGGGCGCCGCCCGCTGCGAGCTCCTGGCGCAGGGTCGCGACCTCGGCGCGCCCCGGGAGCGCCGGGCCGCCCTGGTCGTAGTCGGGGCGCACGTGGTGGAGATACGCATTCTTCGCGACGTCGTACTGCGTCGCGTGCCAGAGCAGGCTCGCGCCGGCCGCCCAGCCGAGGCCCCAGGCGAGCGCGAACGACGTGCCGCGCCCGAGCAGGTACACGGCGAGCCCGTGGAACACCGCGAGAGGCGTCACGACGTCGACCGCGCCGTCGAGCACGCGCCCGAGGAGCGACGCCGACCCGCGAAGCCGCGCGAGCTGCCCGTCGGCGCAGTCGAGCACGACGCTTGCGAAGAGGAGCACGGCGCCGACGCCGAGCGCGGCTGGGCCGGCGACGTGCCCGAGCGCCATGGCCGCGCCGGCGCCGAGGCCGACGACGCCGGACGCGACCGTCACCTGGTTCGGCGTGATCGGTCGCGGCTCGAGCCGGCGCGCGAGCAGGGCCGCGAGCGGGCGGTGGAGGTACTGGTCGACGGGCTCCTCGACGTCGCGCGGCTTGCCGCCGCGGCCCTCGTCGGCCGAGGGCGCGAGCGCGAGGGCGTCGGCGTCCGCGCCCGTGCTCATGGCTCCCGGGGCGGCGTCGCGCTGCGGAGCGAGCGCGGACCGGTGTCCGAGACGACCAGGGCGCGCAGGCGCTCCTGCTCGAGCAGGCGCGGGGGCGGGGAGGACGAGATGATGCGCACCGGCCGATCGCGCCGCACGTAGTTCCACCACCACGTCCAGAGCACCGCCAGCCGGTTGCGGAACCCGATGAGGAAGTAGATGTGCACGAGCAGCCACACGGCCCAGCCCACGAAGCCGGTGAAGGTCATGCCGCCGAGCTCCGCGACCGCCGCGTTCCGGCCGATGACGGCCATGATGCCCTTGTCCTGGTAGCGATAGGGCCCACGGCGCTCGGGGTCGCGGCCGGCGGCGACGTCGCGGAGGTAGCGCGCGACGAAGCGGCCCTGCTGCATGGCGGGCGCGGACAGCATCGGCAACTCCTTGCCGTCGTCGCGCGCCCCGGCGAGGTCGCCGATGGCGAAGGCGTGCGCGAAGCCGCCGACGCGCAGGTACGCGTCGACCTCGAGCCGACCGCCGCGCGCGTGCGGGACGGGCAGGGGCTCCTCGACGTCGGCCGCCCGCACGCCGGCCGACCACACGAGCGTGCGGCTCTCGACGCGCGTCCCGTCGGAGAGAAGGACGTGGTCGTCGTGCGCCTCGGTGACGCGCACGCCGAGCTTCACCTCGACCCCCATGGCCGCGAGGCGTTCCTCGGTGTAGCGCCCGAGCTCCGGGCGGAAGGCCGCGAGCAGCCGCTCCTGCGCCTCGACGAGCACGATGCGGCCGAGCGCGCGGGGAATCGGGTACTCGCCGTCGAGCACGAGCGCCATGAGCTCGGACAGGGCGCCGGCGTACTCGACGCCGGTCGGACCGCCGCCCACGATCACGGTCGTCATCAACCGCGCGCGCTCGGCCGCGTCCGGCTCGTGGCTCGCGGCCTCGAGGCAGGCGAGGCTGTGGTTCCGGAGCTCGAGCGCCTCGGGCAGGTTCTTCAACCCGAGCGCGCGGGCCTCGATGCTGGCGTTGCCGAAGTAGTTGGTCGTGCTGCCGGTCGCGAGCACGAGGTAGTCGTACTCGAGCCGCTCCCCGCCCCCGAGCTCGAGCCGTCGGCGCTCGAGATCGACGGCCGTGACCTCGGCCTGCCGGTAGCGCACGTTCGGCGCGTCGCGGAACATGGCGCGCACCGGGAAGGCGATGTCGCTCGGGTTGAGGAGCGAGCTCGCCACCTGGTAGAGCAGCGGCGTGAAGAGGTGGTAGTTCTGCCGGTCGACGAGCAGGACTTCGAGCGGCGCCCCCGCGAGCGCGCGCGCGAGCTGCAACCCCCCGAAGCCCGCTCCCACGACGACCACGCGCAGCCGTCGCTCGTCCCCGACCCGACCCATCCCGGTCCTGCCAGCCATCCCGGGGCGGAGCTTAGCCGCGTCCGGGCGCGCGCCCAGGGATTCTTGCGGCGTCCCATCGTGATGAGCTCGAGCCACGATACGATGAGCTCGTGCGTGCCCTCGAGGGACTGATTCGCTCCCTCGAGTCTCGTGCCTGAAGTCTGGAGCCTGATCCCTGTAGCCGCGCGACTTTCGCCCGAAAGGGCGATATTCGCGTCAGAGCGGCTCGAGCACCTGGCCGTAGTACTCGCCACCGTGGAGATCGGTGCAGTGGCGCGTGGCGGCCACGATCTCGCTCGCCACCTCCGCGCGCACGAACTCGCAGCGGTCGACCTCGTAGCGGGTGAAGGCATTGCCGATGACGAAGCGGTAGCGGTACGCGCCGCCCATCACCTGCACCCGGTAGTGACACTGGATGTGCTGATCGCCGTGCGAGATGCCCGAGTAGGTGCGCGCGAAGGCGGGGTCGCGCCGCAGCTGGTCGGACAGCATCGGCGTCATGGGCCCGGGGCCGCGGAAGCGCTCGGCCGAGAGGAGCGCGCCCACTTCGACGCGGCACCCGGCCTCGGCGAGCACGTACGGGGCGGAGATCGCCGCCGACCCGATCGCGGCGCCGCTCGCGGAGGCGACCGGCGCGGTGACCGCGCCGGTCGCGGCGACCGCGGAACCGCTGGCCGAGCCGACCGTGCCGGTCCTGCTGCCGCTCGCCGTCGACCCCGGCGCCGCAACGCCAGCCGTTGTCGCTGGCGGCGCGCGCACGCCCGGCGCGACGGCGGGCTCGGATCCGCAGGCGGCGCCGGCGAGGCCCACGAGGGCGGCGAGGGGCGGGAGGCGGGTCGGGTGCCGGAGCATCGCTTCTCCTTGTACGCCCGAGCACGGCCTCCGGTCTCGGTCAGCCGCGCGGCGTCCGGGCGCGCGGGGCGCCGCGGACCTTTCTTGCGCGGCCGAACCGCCCCTCGTACAAGGCTCAGCGTGGGAAGGCGTGGTGCCGTGCTCTGCTTCGCGGTCGCGCTCGCGTCGCTCGGCTGCGACGAGCGCGGGGGCGGCGGTCGAGCGAGCGGCTCGGGCAGCGCGGGGCCGGGCAGCCCGGCGGACCGCGCGCGCCGGCAGGAGCCGCCCTGTGCGCCCACCGGGCGGGCCTGCGCCTACGAGGGGCAGTGCACGCCGGCGGCCGTGCCCTCCGTGGAGCCGGTCGGTGCCGGGAGCTCGGGCAGCGCCGTACCGGCCGTGCCCTGCCAGGCGGCGAGCGACGAGGACTGCAAGAAGGCGCGGGTGTGCCGCGACTGGGGCGCGTGCAGCGCGCGCGGGGGGGCGTGCGTCGCGACGCGCGACGAGGACTGCGAGGCGTCGTACATCTGTCGCCGCGCCGGGCAGTGCTCGGTCGACTCGGATGCCGGGCGCTGCGTCGTCGAGGACGACGCCGACTGCAAGCGCGCCGAGGTGTGCGTGCGCGAGCGCAAATGCAAGGCCGAGGAAGGTTGGTGCAAGAGACCATGACGGGCAGTGCTTCTCCGGAACCGGGCGCGCCCGCAGGGGCCGCGGTGCGACCGCTGCGCCGCGTGGGCATGATCACCGCCGCCGGCCTCGTCGTCGCGAGCATGGTGGGGACCGGGGTGTTCACGACCACCGGCTTTCTCGCGGCCGACATCCCGTCGCCCGTCGCCATCCTGCTCTGCTGGGCGCTCGGCGGGCTCGCGGCCTGGTGCGGGGCCGTGTCGTTCGCCGAGCTCGGCGCCGCCTTGCCCGACAACGGCGGCGAGTACCGCTTCATCTCGAGCCTCGTCCATCCCGCGGTCGGTTTCGCGTCCGCGCTCTGCTCCTTCGTGGTGGGCTTCGCGGCGCCGCTCGCGATGATGGCGCACGCCTTCGGCAAGTACCTGGTCGCCGCCTGGTTCCCCGCGCCCGAGGTCGCGGGCGCGCCCCCGCCCGCGGTCGGCGTCGCGCCCGAGGTAGCCGGCGCGCTGCTCATCGTGCTCGTGTCGCTCGTCCACATGGGCGGCATGAAGGGCGGCTCGCGCTTCCAGAACGCCGCGACGGCCGGCAAGGTGCTGCTCATCCTGGCCTTCATCGTCATCGGCATCGTGAAGGGCGACGCGAGCTACCTCGCGGCGCCCGGACCGGAGCCGCTGTGGCGCACGCTCCTGTCGCCCGCCTTCGCGATGTCGCTCATGTGGGTGTCGTTCTCGTACAGCGGCTGGAACGCCGCCGCCTACCTCGCCGGCGAGATCGAGCGGCCGGCGCGCGTGCTGCCCGCCGCGACCCTGCTCGGGACCCTGGCCGTCGCCGCGCTCTACGTCGCGCTCAACGCCGTCTTCCTCGCCTCGGCGCCCCTGTCGAGCCTCGCCGGTGTCGAGGCGGTCGCGGACGCCTCCGCGAAGAGCCTGCTCGGCGACGCCGGCGGGCGCTTCGTGAGTGTGCTCATCGCGCTCGGCCTCGTCTCGACCGTGGGCGCGCTCGTCGTGACCGGGCCGCGCATCTACGCGGCGCTCGCCGACGACATGCCGCGCCTGCGCCTGCTCGCCTGGCGCGACCCCGAGCGCGGGCCGCGCGTCGCCATCGCCCTCCAGACCGCCGTCGCGCTCGTGCTGCTCTGGACCTCGAGCTTCGAGGCGCTGCTCTCGTACGTGGGCTTCACGCTGTCGATCTTCGCCGCCATCGGCGTGGGCTGCGTGTTCGTGCTGCGGCACAGGCGAAAGCACGTGGCGCGCCCCTATCGCATGCCGCTCTATCCGCTGCCGCCGCTGCTCTTCATCGCGCTCATGCTCTGGACCGTCGTGCAGGCGGTGCGCGCCAAGCCGCTCGTCGTCGTGGCGGGTCTCGGCACCGTCGTGCTCGGCGTCGTGCTCTACCTCGTCACGCGGCAGGCACCCCCCGGACCCGCGCGGCGCGGCTAGGTCGAGCACGCTGCCGACTTGACCGCCGCGGCCACAAGCGACATGAACGCACCGATGTCGAGCCTGAAGAGCAGACGCGGGACCACGAGGCGCGGGGCGCGGGCGATTCGGTGGGGAGCCTTCGCGCTCACGCTGGCGGGCGCCGTCGGCGGCGCCGGCTGCAAGTCGCCGCCCGTCACGGACCCGCAGATGAGCGGCGCGCCCTCGGTCACGGCGAGCGCCGCCGGGCCGGGCACGGTCGCCACGGCCCCCGCTCCGGCGCCCTCGGCCAGCGCATCGGGCTCCGAGCCGGGCCCCACCCCGGCGCCCCCGGCGCTCGCGGGCCACGACTTCGGCGACGAGGCGCGGATCCTCTACCGCGTGGCGGCTTGCGCGGGCGACGCGCCGATCCCCGAGTACCTCGACCAGAAGACCGTCGAGGAGCACTGCACCGCGCTCTCCGGCAAGGTGAAGACCTTCCGCGAGAGCTACATGAAAAAGGCGATGAGCTTCTTTGGGGCACACGTTCCGAAGGATCTGCCCAAGCCGGTCGTCTACCCCTTTGCCGGCGGCGACCTCGTGTCGGCGCTCATGGCCTACCCGGACGCCCCCGAGGTGACCACGATCTCGCTCGAGCTCTCGGGCGACCCGCGGCGCATCAAGACGCTCGGCCAGAAGGCGCTCTCCGCCAGCTTGAGCCAGCTCCGGACGGAGCTCAACGAGCTCCTCGCGGTCGGCAACTTCAGCCAGAGCGAGACCTTGAAGCACACCCAGCGCGGCGACATCCCGGGCGAGCTCGGCTTCTTCCTCGTCGGGCTCGCGATCCACGACCTCGAGCCCGTGCACATGCGCTACTTCCGCATCGAGCCGGACGGCGCGCTGCGCTACCTCGACACCGAGGACATCGCGGCCGAGGAGCGCAAGGCCGGCGAGCGGCGCAAGGACACCTGGTTCCCGCCCGATTTCTCGGAGGCGTTCGCCAACGTCGAGATCACCTTCCGGGCGCGGGGGGCGGGCCCGGGCGCGCCCGAGCGGGTGCACCGTCACATGGCCATGAACCTCGGCGACGACGGCCTCGCCAAGAGCCCGGGCTTCCTCAAGCACCTCGAGCAGAAGGGCAAGATCTCGGCCGTGACGAAGGCCGCGAGCTATCTCATGTGGAGCGTGGGCTTCAAGACCATCCGCGACTACCTGCTCGGGAACATGACCTTCATGGTGTCGGACTCGACCGGCATCCCGCCGACCTACGCCAAGCCGGCCGGCTTCGAGCACGAGACCTACGGGTCGTTCATCGGCACGCGCATCCCGGCCGACCAGAGCCAGACGAAGGTCATGCGCGATCTGTGGCGCAAGCAGCCCAAGCGCGACCTCGCCTTCCGCTTCGGCTACCTCGACTCGGCGAGCAAGCCGCACCTGCTCATCACGAGCAAGGTCGGCTTCGTCGGCACGCCCTGAGCCCGCTCGAACGCCGGTGAGCGGCGGGCCCGTTCGGCGTATGCTCCGCGCCGATGTCGCCGCACCAATCGCTCCCTGCCAGGCTCGTCCCCGTCGTCCTTGCCCTCGCCCCGCTCGTCGCCACGGCGTGCGCGGTCGAGCGTGAGCCCGTCAACCGCGTGCAGTCGGGCGCGCTCGCGAAGAGCTTCTTCGTGGGGGCGCTCGACACCCAGACGGACGACCCCGAGTTCTACATGCGCACCACCGTCGTCGACGTGTCGGTCGGCGCGGGCTCCGACGGGCTCTTCACGAGCTCGGACGCCGAGCCGACGACCCGCGTCCACTTCGAGGTGACCGAGGACCTCTTGCTCGCGCGGCTCGGCTACGAGCTCGTCGCGGACACGGACCACGCGGGCGTCAAGCGCACCGACACCGGCCAGATCGTGGCCGCGTACGGCATCCAGAAGCACTTCGACATCCGGCGCGACTACAACGCCTCGACCGGCGAGGAGCTCAACGTCATCGTCGAGAACGACACCGACCGGCCCTGGTACGAGCGCGAGTTCTTCCGCGTCGACTGGTCGAAGAACCTCGTGACGACGGCCTACGACCTCGACGCGCTCTCGCAGCTCGGCATCTATTACGGCATCACCTGGGAGCCGGTCGCCTACTACGTGAGCGACCCGCACAGCGACCACGCGCCGGTGTTCGACCTCGACGCCGGCTACTTCGACGTGACGAACAAGGCGTGGGCGCAGCCGCAGGTGATCCACGACCCGGACTGGGGCGATTTCCCGGCGTGCTGGCTGCTCGGTGCGTACCCGAGCACGAACTGCAACCCGAGCGAGGTCACCCTGCGCCAGGCCTTCCGCCGCGTGCGCGACACCGACTACGAGCCGCTCGACTACGACGGCGCGGCGATGGACATGTTCGGCTACTTCACGGTCGATCGCTTCGGTTACGACCGCCACTACGGGGTCGTCGACGACAAGTGGCACCGCTTCGCCACGCGCTGGAACCTGTACGAGCGCTCGCACGCGTCGCCGGCGGTCGCGTGCAACACGGCCGAGACGACGCCCGTCGGCGCTGACCCGCACCGCGACGTCGATCTCGACGGCACCGAGGACGAGTGCGCGCCGGTCGGGCGCGGCTCGCGCTGCGACGCCTTCGTCGGCGAGTGCACGCTGCCCGTGCGCGACCGGGTGGTGCGGACCATCCCGTGGCACGTGAACCCGGAGTACCCGGAGGAGCTCTTCCAGAGCTCGGCCGAGGCGCTCCGGGCGTGGAGCGACGCGCTGCGCGTGGCCGTGGTGGCGGGGCGCCTGGCCGAGTGCCGCCGGACGGGCGGCGGCGCCTGCGAGAGCGAGCTCGGGTGGCCGGCCGAGTGGGCGGACGACTGGGTGCCGCCCCTCGGCGCCGCGTCGCCGGCCGAGGTGCCGCAGATCTTCGTCCTCTGCCACAACCCGGTCGACGCGGCGAAGGGCGACGTCGCCGCCTGCGGCCCGGACGGCACGCGCGCGCGCCTCGGTGATCTGCGCTTCAACTTCGTCGCCATCATCCAGGATCCGGAGCTCATGTCGCCCTGGGGCATCATGATGGATGCCGAGGACCCGCTCTCCGGCGAGAAGATCGCCGGCAGCGTCAACATGTGGGGCGCCGTCCTCGACCGAGCCGCGGCCACGCTCGTCGATCTGCTCGGCTTGCTCAACGGCGAGATCGATCCCGAGGAGTACGTCGAGGGCCAGAACGTGAGCGACTGGGTCGAGGCCCAGAAGGCGAGCGGCTTCGGGCAGAAGACTGCGGCGATGAGCGCCGAGGAGGCCGCGCTCCGCCGCGAGGCCTTCGACCCCGCCGTGCTCGCGCCCTACCTCGCCGGGATCGCGCCGGCGAAGCCGAACGAGCCGCCCGCGCTGCGCCACAAAGAGCGCGTCGAGGCGCTCGTGTCCCAGAACCGCCTGGGTCCCGGCAACGCGGTCCTCGGCGCGCGGCTGCTCGCGCTGCGCGGCACGCCCATCGAGGCGGCGATGGTCTCGCCGGAGATGGCGCAGGCGGCGGGCTACGACCCCGCCGGCCCGCTGTCCGCGGACGCCATCGTGCGCGGCAGCCCCTTCGGCCGCATGAACCCCGCCGCGCGGCGCGCGTCCCGCCGGGCCCGCATGACGGGGCAGGCGGCGCGGCACAGCTGTCGCTACGACGCCCTCGAGCCCGACAACCTGCTCGGCCTCGCACAGGTCGCCAAGGGGCTGTTTCCGTCGCCCGACCCGAACGACCCCGTGGCCGTGCAGGCGCACCGCGACGCCGTGTACCTGTGGGCGCGAAAGGAGTACACGCGCGGCGTCGTGGCCCACGAGCTCGGCCACGCGATGGGCCTGCGCCACAACTTCGCGGCCTCGTTCGACTCGCTCAACTACGAGCCCCAGTACTGGCAGCTCCGCACGGCCGACGGCAGCGTGACGACGAGCTGCCCCGACGGCACCACGAACGGCAGCGACTGCATCGGGCCGCGCTGGCGCGACCCGGTGTCGCAGGCGGAGATCGACGGCAACCTCGGGCGCTACGCCACCACGAGCGTGATGGACTACCCGGGCGACCAGAACCAGGACACGATCCTGCCCGGCAAGTACGACCGCGCGGCGCTGCGCTTCGGCTACGGCGGCGTGGTCGACGTGTGGAACACGCCCGGGGTCAGCGTGGAGCCCGGCAGCGCGGCGCGCGCCAAGGCCTATCGGCTCACGGCCTTCACGACCTTCCCCGGCCTGTTCGGCGTGTTCTACTTCCCGCCGCTCAGCGTCAACGACCCGTGGCAGTTCCACCACTACAGCCGCTACCAGACGCTCTTCGAGCTGGTGCGCGACTGCGCGCCCGACGCCGCGGCGCCGCTCGGGAGCCGCTGCAAGGAGCAGCCCCTCGACGTGGTCGACTACCGCGACATGCACGATTTCGCGACCGATCCGGACTACGCGAAGTTCTCCTGGGGCCGCCAGCCACGCGCCGTGGACGGCACGGGGCGCGTGCGTCGCGGCTACATGTTCTCGAGCGACGAGTACGCCGACACCGGCAACGTGCCGGTGTTCACCGACGACTGGGGCGCCGACGCCTACGAGCAGGTGCGCTACCTCGAGACCCAGTACGAGAACCGCTACATCCTCGACAACTTCCGCCGCAATCGCGTCGAGTTCAACTCGGACTCGGTCACGGCGCGCCTGCAGTACCGCTACTTCGACAACATCCAGCAGATCGCCAAGACGTTCGCCTTCGGCGCCATCCTCGACGGCGACCCGACCGCGCCGAGCCAGGAGTTCCTGGCCGACGGCTACTACGGCCCCCTGGCCATGGCCGGGACCGAGGCGCTCGGGCTCTTCGGGCGCGCGCTCACGCGGCCCGACCCGGGCTACTACTGCCCGTCCGAGTTCTGCGGGAGCACGACGCCCATCGGGGTCGGCGAGGACGTCTACGTCGCCGACTCGGCGCCGCTGCCCGAGGTGTACCTCTACGACTTCCACGTGCCGCTGGGCGCCGGGCGCTACGTGCACAACGACTTCGACTACTCGCAGGGCTACTACTGGAGCGACTACCAGACCCAGGTCGGCGCCTACTACGAGAAGATCTGGGCGACCTACTACCTCTCCGAGGCGTTCGACTACTTCATCTCGAACGCGAAGGAGGACTTCACCGACTCGCGCTACAAGAACGTCAACTTCGCGACCGTGTTCCCCGCGCAGGTGAAGCGGCTCTACAACGGCCTGCTCACCGGCGACATGCCGACCTACTCGCCGTGGGCCCTGCCGCCTGCGAACCCGCCCGACACGCCCACGATCGAGCTTCAGTACCCGCAGTTCTGGGCCAAGACGGACGCCGCGGCGCGCCCCGCCGGGGCAGAGCTCGTCGACCCGAACTACGGCTGGAACGAGCAGATCTACGCCATGGTGTGGGGCGCGATGTTCTTCCCCACGAACTGGTCGCTCGCCTGGGTGCACGAGGCGCGCATCGCCCTCTTGCCGAACGAGGCGCCGGCGTGGCCGCCGGCCGAGACCCTCGCCTTCGTCGACCCCGGCAGCGGCAACCGCTACCTGGCCCGCACGACCGGCAAGGAGACCGTGCTCGGCGTCGACCGCGAGCGCTCGCTCGGCGCGCGCATGCTCGAGTGGGCGAACCACCTCGTGACGGTCGCGTACCTCGTGGTGCGCGACGGCAACGGCGTGCCGGTCCTCAACGCCGACGGCACACCCCAGCTCGTGCTCGACGGCAACGGCGCCGCCCAGCTCGACCCGGCGAGCCCCGGCGCCGACGCCACGCTCGCGCGTTTCGTGTCGAACATCGACACGATGCGCCAGCTCACGGCGTACTTCGAGCAGGGGCTCGGCTGGGGCGAGCTGCCGAACCCCTGACGGGCCTGCGGCTCGCCCGAGCGCCGGGCCTCGACCGGCGCCTCACTGCATGCCGGCGGCCTTCGTCATGCAGTCCAGGTACTCGCTGCATGGCCTGGCGAGGCAGCCGGCCACGGTGTCGAGCGCGCTCGGGGTCGCCTTGGCGGCGTCCTCGCCGCAGCCCTTCTTGCACGCCTCGATGGCGCCCGCGGCCTGCTTCTTCGCCTCCTCGATGGCGGCGGCGGGCACCTCGACGCCCATCTTCGCGCCGGCGTGCGTGGCGATCTCCGGGGCGCACTCGACCGCCCGATCGCACATCTCGAGACACAGCCCCTTGGCGTCTTTGGCGGGGGCTCCAGCGGGCGCTGCGGCCGACGCGGAGGACGCGACACCCGACGCGGATGCGCCCGCAGGTGCCTTGTCGGGGGCGGGGCTCGGCTCTCTGCTGGCGCTGCCGGTCGCGCCACCTGCCTTGTCGTCCTTGTTGCCGCAGGCCGTGGCGGCGAGCGCGGCGGCGACGGAAAGCATGAACCCGAACGATGCGCGCGTCGACATGGGTACGGTCCTCGCGCCCCCCGCGTGGCGAACGTGGCCCCGACAAAATAGATCGCGGCCGGGACGGCGCCCGGCCGCGAAGGATCCCGCAGAGCGCGCGCGCGACGGGGCGAGCTCAGCCCGTGCGCTGGATGATGTGGTAGCCGAAGTCCGTCTCGACCACGCCGCTCGTGCCGCCCACCGGCAGGCCGAACGCCGTGTCCTCGAAGGCCTTGACCATCTGACCGCGCCCGAAGGCGCCGAGGTCGCCGCCGCTCTTGCCGCTCGGGCAGTCCGAGTGCTCGCGCGCGAGCGCAGCGAAGTCCCCGCCGGCCTGGAGCTGGGCGAGGAGGCTGTCCGCCTGCTGCTGCGCCTCGGCCTTGGAGCGCGTGGCGCGCGAGCGAGACGAGCCCTGGTACATGAGCAAGATGTGCGAAGCCTTGACCTTGTCCGCCATGAGGACCTCCCGCCGCGCGCCTGCGGCCGCAGCACGTGACGAGCTCAGTGCGCGCCGGCCGCCTTCTCCATGCACGCCATGTACTCGCCGCAGGGCTTGGCGACGCACTCCGCCAGGGCCTTGATGTCGCCCGCGCTCGCGCTGCCGGCTTCGTCGCAGCCCTTCTTGCAGGCCTCGATCGCCGTGCCGGCCTGCTTCTTGGCCTCCTCGATCGCCGCGGCCGGAACCTCGACGCCCATCTTCTTGCCGGCTTCCTTCGCGAGGTCGCCGGCGCAGTCGACGGCCTTGTCGCACATCTTCAGGCAAGTGCCCTTGGCGTCGCCGCCACCACAGGCCACCGCGAGGAGCGCCACTGCCGACAGAGACACCACACCCACCACCATTTGCTTCAGCATGGGCGGCGTTTAGCACTGCCCGGGTCGCGCCGGCAAGCGCGCTCGCACGCGGCGGGACCGGATCGGCCGAGCGCGCCGGGTCAGCGTGCGTCCGCCGCGCGCAGGCACGGCTCGAAGGAGTCGCAGGGCTCGGAGAGGCACCGCGCGCGACGCTCGAGGGCGGTGCGCTCGAAGCCCTGCGCGGCCTGGCAGATCTGGGCGCACGCCGCCTCGTAGTCCCCGGTCACCGTCGAGGCGGCGCAGCTCGCCTCCCTGGCGCACACCCGGATGCAGGTGGCGACATCGTCGTGGCCGCAGGCACCTGCGCCGAGGAGCGCGGCCGCGAGCGCGAGCACGGCCGCGTGCGCCCTCGGGCGGCGCGCTCGGTGCCGCGCTCCCGGCGGTCTCATGGCGCGGCCGAGTCGCCGGGCTTCGCGTGGTGGATGGCGCGCAGGCAGGCGTCGAAGTCGTCGCAGTCGCCCTCCAGGCAGTCGACCGCGCGCTCGAGCGTGCCCGCGTCGCGTGCCATGTCGAGTGAGCCGCACTCGCGCTCGCAGGCGTCGCGTGCCGCGCGGTCGGCGGCGGCCGTGGGCTCGGCCTCGGCGAGCGTGAGCTCGACACCCGCGTCGCGCTCGCGCTTGATGATGCCGCAGCCCACGATGCGCGCGCAGAGCGGGGCGCAGGCCTCGGGCGGCGGCTCGCTCGAGCGGCAGCCGGCCGCCGCCGCGGCGAGGCAGGCCAGCGCGACAAGGCGCACTGCGGCGAGCCCGGCCGGTCCGGAGCGAGGCATGGGTCAGCCGAGCTCCGAGGCCAGGCACGAGAGGAAGGTCGAGCAGTCGGAGGCGGCGAGGCAGCGCGCCATCCCGTGGCCGTCGGAGGCCTGCCCGGCGTCCACGAGGCGCTTCTCGCAGGCCGTCTGGCACGCCAGCACGTCCTGCGCGACGGCGGCCTCGGCACGGCCGCGCTCCGACGCGCGCGCCTCGGCGGGCAGCTCGCCGAGGGCGAGGTCCACGAGCTCGAGGCCGCAGGCACCGGTGCGCCGGCACGCCGCGGTGCAGGTCGCGACGGGGTCCTCGCCCCCACCCGCGCCGGCCGCCGGCGCGTCGGAACGGGGGCTGCAGCCCGCGCCCGGCAAGAGCAGCGAGAGCAGGGTCGTCGCGCACGCGACCGCGCGGCGGAGCGGCTCGACGCGGGCATGTCGAAGAGGCGGCATCGGCGCCGGTCCGTTTAGCACTGCGGGCCGGCGGGTGTCACGGACGCGTGGAGGCAGCCGAGCTCGGCGCCGATTTCGACACCCGCGCGCGCCCGTGCGCCGAGCCCGGAGGCGGGCTCCGCGCGCCCGAATCGAGCGCCTGGAGCGGGGCGCCCCGGCGGTGCGCTAGACTCGAGCCGTGCTTGCGCCACGCACGGTCATCGAGGGCCGCTTCGACGTCGATAGCCTCGCCGGGTCCGGCGGGATGGGCAGCGTGTACCGCGCCTGGGATCGCGCGACCGGTAGCCTCGTCGCGGTCAAGGTGATGCACACGCACGCCGGTGCCGAGCGCTTCGCGCGCGAGGTGGCGCTGCTCGCCGGGCTCGACCATCCGGGCATCGTGCGCTTCGTGGCGCACGGCACGCTGCCGGACGGGGCACCGTTCCTCGTGATGGAGTGGCTGGAGGGCGAGAGCCTTTCGGCGCGCGTCGAGCGCGAGGCGCTCACCGTGGCCGAGGCGCTCGCGCTCGGCCAGCGCGTGGGGGAGGCCCTCGGGGCCGCCCACCGCGCCGGCGTCGTGCACCGCGACCTCAAGCCCGGCAACGTGTTCCTCGTGGCCCGCTCGCTCGAGCACGTCAAGCTCGTGGATTTCGGCATCGCGCGCGTCGGCGGCACGCGCGAGGAGCTCACGCACACGGGGGTGATGCTCGGCACGCCCGGCTACATGGCCCCCGAGCAGGTCCAGGCCGCGCAGACCGTGGGGCCGGCCGCGGACGTGTACGCGCTCGGAGCGCTCTTGTTCCGGTGCCTGACCGGGCGTCGCCTCTACGAGAGCGACAACCCGCTCGGCATCCTCCTGCGGGTGCTTATGGAGCCGCCGCCGCGCCTGCGCACGCTGCGCGCCGACGCGCCGCCGGCCCTCGACGCCCTGGTCGGGCGCATGCTGGCGCGCGACCCCGCGGCGCGCCCCGCCGACGGTCTCGCCGCGGCGCGCGAGCTCTGGGAGGTGCGCCAGGGTCACGCGGTGGCCCTGGCGGACTCGAACCGCACGCCCGTCGCCGCGGCCGGGCGCTGCCTCTTGCTGGCGCAGATCAAGGCGGGGGACGCCGGGGGAAGCCTCATGGCGGGCATCGCGCAGGCGGCCGCGGCCCACGGCGTCTCTCCGAGCGCGCTCGCGGACGGTAGCCTGCTCGTGACGCCGCTCGAGCCCGAGCCGCTCGACCGGCAGATGGCGCGGCTCGGCCGGGCCGCGCTCGCCCTGCGCGGGCTCTCCGGGGGCATCGGCAGCGTGCTCGTGGCCGAGACCGCCAGCGACGCGAGCTCGGCGGCCGGCTTCGATCGGGGTGTCGCGCTCCTCACCGCGGTCGGTCCCGGGCAGGTGCGGCTCGACGCCCTCGCCGCCACCCTGCTCACGCCGCCCTTCGAGGTGCAGCACGCCCCCGAGGGCGCCTCGCTTGTCGGCGTGCGCGGGGCGGAGGCGACCTTCGCGTCGGGCGCCGTCGCCACGCCGTGGCGGCACGGCGGGCTCGAGACCACCGCCCGGCCGATCGTGGCGGACGCCGGGTCGGGCGAGCGCGGGGCGGGGCGGACGGCCCTCTGGGCGGCGCTCGGGGTCGGCGCCGTGGCGGCGACGGCGGGCGTCGTCACGTGGCTCGCGACCCGACCGACCGCCGGCGACGGCCGCGCGGCGGCGAGCGGCGCGACGACGGCCGCCACGCCCGGGCCGGTCGGCTCCGGCACCGCGAGCGCCGCGCCAGCGTGCAGCTACGAGCGTTGCGTCCCGGTGAGGCTGCCCGATCCGGAGCACGTCGACGTCGCGACGGTCGTCCCCGACGCCATCGCGCTCGCCCGGAGCATGGAGCCGAGCGCCAGCCTCGCGGTCGTCGCGCTCCAGGACTCGGTCGACGGCTACTTCGACGCGCGCCCGGCGAACCGCGCCGCGGCGCTCACCTTCTCGATCGTCAAGCCGGACGGCTCGCAGGCGTCCCTGCAGGTGATGCTCCTGCAGTCGCAGCTCGTGGCGCAGCACGCCAACATGGCGCTTGCGCTGCCCGCGATCGGCGCGCCGCGCTGCGGCGTACCGGCGGCCCTGCGCGCGGCGCGCGCCGACGGCCTGCCGAGGTCGCCCACCGTCGCGGTCACCCTGTCGGGCTCCTTCACGCAGCCCGGAACGGCGTATTACCAGTTCGTGGCGACGCCCGGCGCGGTGACGCGCTTCGTGGACGCCGACAGCTGCCGGCCGACCCAGCCCTGAGCCGGTCGCGCGTGCCGCGCCCGCGGAGCCGTCGCCAGGCCTTTGCGTAGCTCGGCCGCTTCGACTAACGGCTCCTACACCTGGAGGTGAGGCGACGATGGGGAGCAACGACGTACGGACCGGCGCGGACGACCAGCAGATGCGGGCCTTCACCCGCGCGGTGCTCGACGACCTCGAGGGGCTCGAGAAGCTCATCCTCGAGGACCGCTTCGAGACCGGCATTCGCCGCATCGGGGCCGAGCAGGAGATGTTCCTCATCGACCGGGCGAATCAGCCGGCGCCCGTGGCGGTGGAGCTGCTCGAGATGCTGAAGGACGACGAGCGCATCACGACCGAGCTCGCGCGCTTCAACCTCGAGGCCAACCTGACGCCGCAGGTGTTCGGGGGCTCGTGCCTGCGCAACATCGAGCGCGAGGCCGAGGAGGTGCTGCAGAAGGTCGACGACTCGGCCGCCAAGCTCGGCGCGGCGGTGGTGCTGACCGGCATCCTGCCGACCCTGCGCCTGTCGCACCTCCGGCTCGACAACATGACGCCGAAGCCGCGCTACTTCGAGCTCAACCGCGCGGCCACGCACCTGCGCGGCGGCGCCTTCAGCATCGTCATCAAGGGTCTCGACGAGCTCGACATCACCCACGACAACGTGATGCTCGAGAGCGCCAACACGAGCTTCCAGATCCACTTCCAGGTGGGGCCGGAGGAGTTCGCGCGCCTCTACAACCTGGCGCAGGCCATCAGCGGCCCGGTCCTCGCCGCCGCCGTCAACTCGCCCCTGCTCTTCGGTCAGCGCCTGTGGAACGAGACGCGCGTCGCCCTGTTCCAGCGCTCCATCGACGTGCGCTCGGCGGCGCACCAGCGGCGGGCGACCCCGCCGCGCGTGTCCTTCGGCGACGCCTGGGTGAAGAGCTCGATCCTGGAGATCTACAAGGACGACATCGCGCGCTACCGCGTGCTCTTCTCGACGGGCGAGCTCGACGAGAACCCCATGAAGGTGCTGGCGCAGGGCGGGCTGCCGGAGCTCCGGGCCCTGCGCATGCACACGAGCACGGTGTGGCGCTGGAACCGCGCCTGCTACGGGACCAAGGACGGGCGGCCGCACCTGCGCATCGAGAACCGCATCTTGCCTGCGGGGCCGACGCTACTCGACGAGGTCTCGAACGCGGCGTTCTTCTTCGGCCTCATGGCGGCGCTCGCCGACGAGCACCCGCGCATCGACAAGGTGATGGAGTTCGACGACGCCAAGAACAACTTCTTCGCCGCGGCGCGCCACGGGCTCTCGGCGCAGTTCGCCTGGATCAACGGCGAGGTCTTCACGGCCCACGACCTCATCGTCGAGAACCTGCTGCCGCGCGCCCGCGAGGGGCTCGCGTCCCATGGCATCGACGCGGCCGACATCGATCGCTACCTCGGCACCATCCACGAGCGCGTCGGGCGCCACCAGACCGGGGCCGCCTGGGCTCTGCGGAGCTTCGCCAAGATGAGCGATGCGCCCGTCGACGTGCGCATGCGCTCGCTCGTGTCGGCGATGCACGAGCACGAGTGGAAGGGCGCGCCGGTGCACACCTGGCCGCTGGCGCGCCTGCACCGCACGCGCGACTGGTTCCCGAGCTACCGCACCGTGGGCCAGTTCATGAAGACCGAGCTCGTGACGGTGCGCCCCGGCGACCCGGTGGATCTCGCCGCGAGCGTGATGGACTGGCGCAACCTGCGGCACCTGCCGGTGGAGGACGACCACGGCAAGCTCGTCGGGCTCATCACCTTCCGCTCGCTCCTGCGCATGATGGCGGCGCTCCGCGACGCGAGCGAGCCGGTGCTGGTCCGCGACGTCATGTACAAGGACCCGCTCACGGTCACGGCCGACACCCCGACGCTCCCGGCGCTCGAGACGATGCGTCGCGAGAACGTCGGCTGCCTGCCGGTCATCGACGACGAGGGCGGCCTCATCGGTCTCGTGACGGTCTACGACCTGCTCGAGATCGCGGAGAAGGTGCTGTCGGACTTCCTGCGGGCCGACGAGACGGGCACGACGCCCTCGAACGCCCCCGACGGTCCGCCGGAGTCCCGCGAGAGCGGGGAGGGCTTCTGAGCGTGACGCCCGGGGTGCCGGCGGTGACGGGCTCGGCGGGGCGCCGCGCCGCGCTCTTCGACATGGACCGCACGCTCCTGCGGCGCGACTCGGGGAGCCTGTACGTGCGCTGGCAGCGCGACATCGGTGCGGCGGGCTGGCGCGACGGGCTGCGCGTCGCGTGGTGGGTGCTGCAGTACCGCCTGGGCGTCCTCGCCGCCGAGCGCGTGGCCGCGCGCGTGCTCGAGGACCTGGCGGGTGAGGACGAGGCCGAGTTCCGCGAGCGCTGCCGTGGCTTCTACCGCGACTACCTCCGGCCCCACGTGACCGAGGCTGGCCGCCGCGCGGTGCGCGCCCACCACGCGCGCGGCGACCTCGTGGCGATCGTCACCGGCGCCACGCGCTACGCGGCCGGGCCGCTCGCGGAGGAGCTCGGCATCGAGCACGTGGTGTGCACCGAGCTCGAGACGGCGCGCGGGCGCTTCACCGGCCGGATCGAGCAACCGATGTGCTACGGGGCGGGCAAGACGGTGCTCGCGCGGCGCTGGGCCGAGCGCCACGGGGTCACCCTCGGCGAGGCGGTCTTCTACACCGACTCCATCACCGACCGGCCGCTCTGCGAGCACGTGGGCGAGGCCGTCGTCGTGAACCCCGACGCGCGCCTCGGCCTCCTCGCGCGCCGCCGCGGCTGGCGGCGCGAGAGCTGGTGAGGGCGCCCGAGGCCCGAAGCCGAGCTCACTCCGGTGGCTGGTAGGGCGCGCCGAGGGCCTCCGCGAGCTCCTGCAGGCTGATGCGGCCGTTGTTGTCGCGGTCGATGGCGTTGAAGACCGCGTCCGAGCCGGCCCACTCCTCGCGGTCGATGAAGCCGTCGCCGTTGAAGTCCCAGATGCCGAAGAGCGTGGTCGTGCTCGTCGCGGCAGCGCGGTCCTGGCGCCGCGTGATCCACTCGCCGATCTGCTTCTCGAGCGCGCTCAGCGTGAAGTGGCCGCTGCGCATGCCCTCGGCGAGCTTGGCCTGCGCGAGCGCGTCCGCCGCGTGGCGCGTGCCGAACGACGACGCGGTCCACGCCTCGCGCGGGAAGGTGGGCTCGGGGACGTGCTCCGCCCGGAGCAGCCACTCGACCGGACCCGTGCCTTCCGCAAGCACGTCGATGAGCTTGGCGGGCAGCGTGATGGCGTCGCAGCCTGCGAGCGCGACGGCCTGGGCCGTGCTCCGGAAGGTTCCGGCCATGGCCTTGGTCGGGTAGTGGTGGTGCTTGAGGTACGAGAAGATCGCGCTCGTCAGCTTGACGCCGAGGTCGTCGGCGAGCGCGATGTCCGCACCACCGCCCGTGCTCTTCTGCCAGTCGGTGATGCGGCCCACGGCGACCTCGACCACGTCGGCCCCGGCGTCGGCGCCGGCGGCGGCCTGGTGCAGTCCGAAGACCTGCGTCAGGTGACTGCGGATACCGTCGTCGGCGAGCTCACCCACCGCGCGGATCGCCTCCCAGGTGGCGGGCATCTTCACGAGCACGCGGTGGCGTCCGGCTCCGACCTGCTCGAAGCGGTCGACGAGGCTGCGGGCGCGGTCGACGAGCTGCTTCGTGTTGTGGGCCAGGCGCGCGTCGACCTCGACGCTCACGCGCCCCGGCACGAGGTCGAGCACGCGGCGGCCGAAGGCGACGAACAGCGTGTCGACGGCGTAGGTCGCGACGAGCGCCCGGTTGCCCTTCTTGGCCTGCTTCTGCGCGCCCGCGATGGCCTCGTCCACGACGTCGTCGTGCTCGCGCAGCTGCGCCGCGGCACGGACGCGCGCGGCGTTGAGGTTCACGTCGCCGTGCGCGTAGCGCCGCACTTCGGCGAGATCCGCCGTCTCGGGGACGATGGCAGAGAAGGCCTCCAGCCGTTCGAGCTCGGTCGTCATGGCGCCGACCCTATCGCGAACCGGGCGCGGCCAGAAGCCGGGGCCGCGGGTGAGGGGTCGAAGGGCAGGGGTCGAGCGCGCTTGTCTCCCGCGGCCCCGGCGACCACGATGCGCCATGCCCGCACGCCCCCGCCGCTACTGGCTCGTGAAGAGCGAGCCCGAGCTCTACGCCCTCGGCGACCTCGAGCGCGACCGGCGCACCGCCTGGGAGGGGGTGCGGAACTACCAGGCGCGCAACAGCATGAAGGACGACATGGCGCCCGGCGAGCTCGTGCTCTTCTACCACTCGAACGCCGAGCCCACGGGTGTCGTGGGCCTCGCGAAGGTGGCCTCGGCCGCCCACGCCGACGAGACGCAGTTCGACCCCGAGAGCGACTACTACGAACGCGGCGCCACGCGCGCCGACCCGCGCTGGATGTGCGTGGATCTCGCGTTCGTCGAGCGCTTCGCGAAGGTCGTCACGCTCGCCGAGCTCAAGGCCGACCCCGAGCTCGACGGCATGCTCGTCACGCGCCGCGGCATGCGCCTCAGCGTGCAGCCCGTCGAGCTCGGACACTTTCGCCGCGTCCTCGCTCTCGCTCGGGCGCGCACCAAGCTACCGAAATGACGGCGCGGGGCGCCGCTGCTATGCCGCGTCGCCGACAGGACAAGGACGAGTCATGGGTCAAGAGACGAGCTTCCTCGCGCGCGTGATGCAGCACGTGCGCTCGACCGGGGTCACGAGCTACCAGTTCGCGCACTGGCCGGTGCCGGGCAAGCCGACCGACGAAGGGGTCGGTCTCTTGCCGGTGCCGGGGATCGACGCCGAGCGGCTCATCGCGCGCGTGCTCGACGTCGACCACTACGTGGGCAACCTGAACCACGTGGTCGAGTGCCGCACCGTCGCCGACGCGGCGCTCGCGGCCCGGAAGGTCGTGCGCTTCTACCAGCGCATCAAGATCCCGATGCTGGGCGACGTCCACCACGAGCTCGCCTTCGAGCGCCTGCCGGTCACGAACGGCTTCGAGGTCGCGGCCTGGCACCTGCTCGACAAGGAGACGGCGGCGCTCTCGGCGAAGGCCGCCGCGCGCAGCCAGTACTGCGACGGCGCCTGGCTCGTCGCCCCGGGCCTCATCGGCTACGCGCTGTCGTCGGCACCACGGCGCGAGGACGTCGGCTTCCTCAAGTGGAAGGCCCTCACCACGGGCGCCGACGTCGCCGCCTCGAAGGTCGTGCGCGAGAACATCGAGTGCATGGCGCGCTGGGCCGGCAAGAGCTGACGGCGGGCCAGCGCGGCGGGCCGCAGCCCGTCCCGGGCTGGCCGCAGCCCGTCGCCCGAGCGCAGCCCGAGTTGCTCGGGCGTGCTCCGCGTGGTAGGGGAGCGCGCTTCCATGGCCGAAGAACTTCGCAACGTTGCGATCATCGCGCACGTCGACCACGGCAAGACCACGCTGGTCGACGCCATGCTGCGCCAGACCGGCGTGTTCCGAGCCAACGAGCAGGTGCGCGACTGCGTGCTCGACTCGGGCGAGCTCGAGCGCGAGCGCGGCATCACCATCCTCGCCAAGCACACCTCGGTGCGCTGGCGCGACACGCGCATCAACATCATCGACACGCCCGGGCACGCGGACTTCGGCGGCGAGGTCGAGCGCACGCTCATGATGGCCGACGGCGCGCTCCTGCTCGTCGACGCCGCCGAGGGCCCGCTGCCGCAGACCCGCTTCGTGCTCGGCAAGGCGCTCGAGCTCGGCATGCCCATCGTGGTCGTCATCAACAAGATCGACCGCCCGGACGCGCGGCCCGACGACGTCCTGTCCGAGGTCTTCGATCTGTTCTGCGAGCTCGAGGCCAACGACAAGCAGCTCGACTTTCCGACCATCTACGCCATCGGCAAGGAGGGCGTCGCCAAGCGCCACCTCGTCGACGAGGGGCGCGATCTGACGCCGCTGTTCGAGGAGATCGTGCGGAGCGTGCCGGCGCCGAACGGGGACGCGACGGCACCGCTGCAGCTGCTCGTCACGAACGTCGAGCACGACGACTACGTCGGCCGCCTGGCCATCGGGCGCGTGCACCGCGGACGCATCAAGACCGGCACCAACGTCTGCCGCATCGCGGAGGACGGGCAACTGAACGCGCGCGTCTCGAAGCTCTACGGCTTTCTCGCGCTCTCGCGCGTCGAGATCGACTCGGCCTCGGCCGGCGACATCGTGGCCATCGCCGGCATGGACGACGTGCAGATCGGCGACACCGTGACCGCCGTGGACACCCCGCAGGCGCTGCCCCGCATCCACGTCGAGGAGCCGACCATCCAGGTGCGCTTCCTCGTCAACACCTCGGTCTTCGCCGGTCGCAGCGGACGCTTCGTGACCTCGCGCCAGGTGCGCGAGCGGCTCATGCGCGAGGCGCGCAAGAACCTCGCGATGCGCTTCGAGGAGACGAACGAGCCCGACACCTTCATCGTGTACGGCCGGGGCGAGCTCATGATCGCCATCCTCGCCGAGACCATGCGGCGCGAGGGCTACGAGTTCGCGCTCGGCATGCCCGAGGTGGTGCTGCGGCGCGAGGCCGGCGTCGAGCTCGAGCCAGTCGAGCGCGTGGTGGTGGACGTGCCCGACGACTACGTCGGCACCGTGACCCGCAGCCTCGGCGAGCGGCGCGGCCAGCTCGAGAAGCTCGCGAGCCGCTCCACGGGCGAAGAAGGCAAGCACGGCTCGGGGCGCACGCGCCTCGAGTTCCGGGCGCCCGCTCGTGGGCTCATCGGCTACCGGTCGCAGTTCCTGACCGAGACGCGCGGCACGGGCCTGCTCAACACGCTGTTCGACGGCTGGACCCCGTACACGGGCGTCATGCTGCGGCGGCCGGGCGGCGCCATCGTGTGCGATCGCGCCGGCACGACCACGCCCTACGCGCTCTTTCACCTGCAGCCGCGGGGCGAGCTGTTCGTGGGTCCGGGCACGGCGATCTACGAGGGCATGGTCATCGGCGTGCACAACCGGCCGAACGATCTCGTCGTCAATGCGACGCGCGAGAAGAAGCTCACCAACATCCGCGCCGCGCACCGCGACGAGAACGTGATCCTGACGCCGCCGCGTCCGCTCACCATCGAGACGGCGCTCGAGTTCATCGACCGCGACGAGGTGGTCGAGATCACGCCCGATTCGCTGCGCCTTCGCAAGAAGGTGCTCCAGGGCTCGCTGCGCCCGCGGCGCGACGACGAGCGCGTGGACTAGAGCCTCGCGCCTGACCCGTCCCTCAGAGGAAGCACTGCCCCTCGCCGCGGTAGGTGGGCGCGCGGTCGACGATGCGGCCCTCCGACAGGAGGCAGAGCTCGGCAAAGCGCTCGCAGAGCTCGCCCGCCTTGGCGTGCCGGAAGACGACCGGGCTGCCGAGCTCGGGCAGCGATGCACCTCTGCGATTCCCGCGCGTGCGGCGCAGCGGGGTCTGTACCTCGCCCGCCATCTCGGCCGGCAGGAGCTCGAGCCCGGCCGGAAGCCAGGGCAGGGGGGCCTTGTCACGGCCCACGGCGCCCGAGGCCACGTACCCACCCCCCGCGCACGTGACGAAGCCCGGCGCCGGCACCCGCGTCACCTCGAGCGCGAAGAAGCAGGCCGGCTCGAGGGCGCGCAGGTACGGCGTCCGGTAGAGGTCGAAGAGGTGCGGCTTGTAGAACGCCGAGCCGACCGCCACCTCCGTCACGCCCGTGGCGGCGACGGTCGAGTCGAGCGAGCCCGTCCCACCGCCGTTGACGAGCCCGGGCGGGAGGCCCGCCGCGCGGAGCGCCTCGACCATGGCGTGGCGGCGGGCGCCGAGCTCCTGTGCGGAGCCGCGGCGCAGCAGACGCTTCAGCGGGTCGAGCCACGGCTCGTGGACGTTCGCGTCACCGAGCCCGGCCACCTGGGCCTCGTAGGCGAGCAGGCCTGCGAAACGAAGCCCCGCCGTGGCGGCCACGCGGCCCGCCGCGGCGACCACCTCGTCGACGTCGTGCAGCGGCGAGCGGCGGACGCCCACGTGCACGCGCCCGCCGGCGAGCCGCCAGCTCATGTCGACGCAGAGCACGACCGGGAGCACCGTGCCGAGGCGCCGGGCGGCCTCGGCGAGGCGCTGGGCGCCGGCGTCCGAGTCGACGGCCGCCTTCACGTCCCGCCCCTCGGCGGCGAGGCGTGCGAGGCGCTCGGCGTCGACCGCCTGGTAGACGGGGTAGGCGACGAGCAGATCGTCGAAGCCGTGCCGCCGCGCGAGGTGCTCGGCCTCGGCGGCCGAGTAACACAGCAGGCCGCGGAGCGCGGCGCCGCCGCGCTCGAGCAGGCGCCGGAGCAGCGGCGCCGAGCGCACGCTCTTGCTCGCGACCCGCACCCGCAACGTCGCCGCCCCGTGCGCGCCCGGTCCGGCTGCGGCGACCGTCGCGACCACGCGGTCGAGGTTGCGATCGAAGGCATCGCGGTCGACGAAGGCGAGCGGCAGCGGCTCGCCGCGGAGCGCTTCTTTCAGGGTCTCGTAGCTCGGCGACACGGCCCCGGATGGTAGCAACGAAATGCTGCCCGTGCGGCGTCCCGGTCGTGCATGATTCGCCGCGGAGGAGTCGGGAGATGTCTGCGGAGCTCGCGCCGGGCGCCCTGGTCGCCCGGCGCTACCTGATCGGTCGCGCGGTGGGCGCGGGCGGCTACGGCGCGGTCTACGAGGCCCGGGACACGGTGACGGGGCGCCCGGTCGCCCTGAAGATCCTCCACGGGGACCGCGCCCTGCGCGCGCGCGACACGCGGCGCTTCCGGCGCGAGGCCGCGCTCCTGCAGCAGCTGCGCCACCCCCACGTGCTCGACGTCTACGAGCTCGCGGAGGCCGAGGACGGCCTGCTCTACATGGCCTGCGAGCTGCTCGTCGGCCGCTCGCTGCGCGAGGAGCTGCGCACGCGCGGCCCCCTCGGCCTGTGGCGCACGCTCGAGCTCGGCCGGGCCACGGCGAGCGCGCTCGCGTACGCGCACGAGGCCGGCATCGTGCATCGCGACGTCAAGCCCGCGAACATCATGCTGTGCGCGGGCCCGGGCGGAACGGAGGTCGGCAAGCTGCTCGACTTCGGCATCGCCAAGGCTCTGTTCGGCGACGAGAGCGCGACGAAGCTCACGGCGACCTGGCAGATGATCGGCTCGCCGCACTACATGGCGCCCGAGCAGGTGCACGGCCTGCGCGTCGACACGAGCGTCGACACGTACGCGCTCGGGCTCGTGCTCGCCGAGGCGCTCACGGGCGAGCGGGTCGTGCGCGGGGCGACCCACATGGACATCTGCCTCGCGCAGGCCTCCGAGCGACCGCACAGCTTCGCGCCGGCGGTCGCGAGCTCGCCGCTCGGGCCCATCGTCGCCTCGGCCGCAGAAAAGCAGCCGGCCGCGCGCCCGAGCGCCCGCGAGCGCGGCGCCGCGCTCGACGCGGCGCTCCGCGCGCTCGGGCCGCCGCGCTCGGGCGTGCCGCTCGCGCCGGTCGCCTCGGTCGCGGCGAGCGGACCGCCGAGCGCCGTCGGGCCGCATAGCGCGCCCAGCTCCGTCGGCGACCAGGCGCGGAGCGGGACCGCGCTCGCCATGGCTCCCGTCGGGGCCACGCGCGTCGACTCGGGCGCCACCGTCGAGACCACCCTCGACGCGGCGACGCTCGACAGCGGGGCGGCGCGCCGCGCCACCCTCGAGACCTCGAGCTACTCGGTCGGACCGCCGCCGCCGCGGGCCGGCTCGCGCGCCAAGGGCGGGGCCCCGTGGATGGGCGCCGCGCGGGGGGCCGCG
>JACRDA010000307.1 GCA_016212965.1 Myxococcales bacterium | reverse complement strand
GCGCGGGCGGGTCGTCGTGGCGCGGCGTGGCGCAGGCGGCGCTCGCGCTCGGCGCGGCTTCGCTCGGGTGCGGCTCGGAGCGGAGCGCGACCCCGACTGCTCCGACGACGCTCGCGACGAGCGCGAGCGCGCTGGCGCCCGCACCGAGCGGCTCTGGGTCGGCCGCGCGCGGGGCCGCCGGCGCGCGCGCCTTCTCGGCCGAGGCGATCCTCGCGCACGTCCGGCGGCTCGCGGGCCCGGAGCTCGCGGGGCGCAAGGCCGGCAGCGCCGGCGAGGCGCAGGCGCGCGCCTACGTCGCCGCCGAGCTCGATCGCGCGGGCATCGCCGCGCCGCCGAGCGGCCGCAGCTTCGAGCTCGCGCCGGTCGGGGGCTGGGAGGTCGTGCCCGGCACGAGCGGCAACGTCTACGGGCTCGTGCGCGGGCGGCGAAAGGACGCGTACGTCGTCCTCGGTGCGCACCTCGACCACCTGGGGCTCGTCGACGGCGTGCTCTACCCGGGCGCCGAGGACAACGCCTCCGGCGTGGCCGTGGTGCTCGAGGTCGGAAGGGCGCTCCAGGCCCACGCGGCGGAGCTCGAGCAGAGCGTCGTCGTCGCGCTGTTCGGCGCCGAGGAGATCGGCATGCTCGGGAGCCAGGCCTACGTGCGGGAGCCGCCCGTCCCGCTCGCCGAGACCACCGTCATGGTCAACGTCGACATGATCGGCCGGCCGCTCGCCGACCAGGCCGGCGTGAGCTTCGCGCTCGTCCCGTTCGGCATCGACCCGGACGAGGCGGTCGGCGTCATCGGCACCGAGGGGCGGCCCGCGCTCCGGGCCGTCGTCGACGAGGCGTGCCGCGGGGCGGGCATCCGGCCGGTCGCGCCCGAGGACTTCCCCGCCTTCATCCGCGACGCCCTCAACCGCGTGGCCAAGGGCCGGGGCGACAACGCGAGCTTCGAGCGCGTGGGCATCCCGTCCGTCTTCTTCAGCTCGGGCGAGAGCGACGACTACCACGAGCCGACGGACACGCCCGACCGGCTCGACGGCGCCATCCTCGCGGCCCGGGCCGAGGCCATCTACCGCGCGGTCGTCGGGCTCGGGGCGCGCGATCCCGCGCCGCCGGCGCGGGAGTAGGTCACACTCGAGCCGCCTCGCGCGACGAGATTGGCATGCGAGCCCATGGTTTCTGGCTGATGCTCGCGCTCGTGGCCTGCCGCGATGCGGAGGCGCGCCACGCCGAGGACGTGCCGGCCCCCGGGCCCAGGCTCGGGCCGAGCGGGGCAGGCGTGTCGAGCGCGGCGCACGTGTCGAGCGCCGCGCCCGTCGCGAGCGCGGCGCCGGAGGCTCCGGAGGCGCTCGAGCTGCCGGCGAGCATCGAGGAGCTCGCCGTCCCGGGCGACGTGCGCGCGCTCGTGGTGCGCGGGCGGCCCGGCGCCGAGACGCACACGGTGTTCATGCCCGGCCTCTGCTCGAACGCCTACGGCTACCTCTACTCGTTCCCGGAGACGGCGCGGTTGCACGGCGGGGTCGTCGCGCTCGACGGCGACGCGCCGTGCGGCGCCGCCGACTCGGGCTTCCGGTCGTTCAGCTGGAATCCCGCGCTCCAGAAGAAGCGCGTGCTCGCGGCGCTCGCGGCCGCGGGCGTGCCCGTGCCGGACGACGGCCTCACGCTCGCGGGCTACTCCTCGGGCGCCTCCATCGCCGAGCTCATGCACGCACAGTGGCCCGACCTTTTCCCGCGCCTCGTCCTCATCGCGCCGCCCGTCGATCCCGAGCCCTATCGCCTCCGGACCGCGCGCGGCGTCGTCTCCATGGCGTGCTCGCTCGACGTGACCTCGCGCATGAAGCTCGCGGTGCGGCGGCTCGCCGCGCTGTCCGTCCCGGCGATCTACCTCGAGATGCCCGGCTGCACGCACGGCAACATCGCCGAGGGCGAGCGCGTGTTCGACCAGGCCTTCGGGTGGCTCGAGCGCGATCGCCCGCGGTGAGGGTCGCTCGAGCTGCGTCGGCTTCTCGTCGGCACGTTCGGCGAGAACGAGGTCGTTCGCGCCGAGCCCTTCGAGGCCTTCGCCCTGGACCTCGCGGGTCTCTGGGGTGCGCCGGGGTGAGTCGCGCTGCGCGCCAGGCTACGGGCTCCAGGCTCCAGACTTGAGGCGGGATTCGATCTTGCCGACCGGCACGATGGGCCCCGCGCCCGCGCGCTCGGCGCCGCGGGTGCGCGAGCTCATCCGAGCGAAGTACTACGAGCGAAACGAGCGACTCGATGCTGGTGAGCGCCTGGGACACGCCGTAGGATGGTCACCGCGGCAGCTCCGGCCGCGCTCGGCTTGGAGGGTCCATGTTGCGACTGAAAGGCGTCCTCACCGTCGCGATCGCACTACTAGGTTGCGAGTCGTCGGATCCGGATGCGCACGGGCCGGGCGGGGCCGGGGGTGGGTCGAGCGCGCCGCTCTGCGACGCCAACCTCGGGATCGTGGACGTGTCCGGTCCGGCCTGCACGGCGGAGCCGGACGACTACACGCCGCGCGACAACGGCTCGGCCACGGACACCTGGCCGGCCTGCGTCAGCGACGCCAACGCCTACGTGCCGTTCGACCCGAACATCTCGAGCATCGCGCGCGCCGCCGCGCTCGACGAGATCGCGGCGCTGCTCGGCTTCGGCGGCGACTACGCGCCGACACCCCAGGACTTCCTCGACGCCCGGGTGGCGTACACGCGCGCCGAGGGCATCGAGTCGCGCGTCGTGCGGCGCGAGGACGAGCACTACCCGGCGGCGCCGCTCGCGTGCCGCGATCTCACGCCGGCCGAGCAGCAGAGCTACCCCGAGCGCTGCGTCGGCCCGGTGAAGATCGCCCCGCTCGTGAACGCCGCCTTCGAGGCCGGCATCCAGGGCGACGACCCCGTCGGGAACGCCGCGCGCGTCGAGGCGGCGCTGCTCTGGTTCTTCTACGTGTCGGTCTACAAGGAGGCCACGACGGGCGCGACGACACCCGTCGACGTCGACTCGATGTGGGCCTACTACACGGGCGGCGAGCCGCGCAGCGGCGGCGTCGGGCTCTCGCGCTACGTGCGCGCGCGCAGTCTCGAGGCCCACGACCGCATCTGGGACGGCCTGCTCGCCGTGCGCTGCTGGCGCGACCTCGACAACCCGACCGGCGTCGCGACCGACCTCGCGCAGCGCGATCGGGCGCGGGCGCAGCTCGACCGCGCCCTGCTCCGGGGGCTCGCCGTCATCGTGCGCCAGCGCTCCGACCGGCTCGCGTGCCCGGCCGGCTGGGAGTCGGTGAAGATCCTCGGCGGCGTGCTCGATCGCGACGCGACCCTGCGCGACCCCACGAACGCCGCCGTGCTCCGCGCCGAGCTCGCCAAGCCCGCGGCCGGGGACGTCGACGCGGCCGCGGTGGTCGCCGCCCTCGACGCCGTCTTCCCCTGCCCGTGACCGCGACCGTCCACCGCGGACGGCTCAGTAGCTCGCCTCGACGCTGGCGCTGCCGTTGATCCCGGGCCGGTAGAAGCCGCTGCCGTGCTCGAGGATCACGGCGTCGGTGAGGTTGTCGAGCGCGAGGCGGACGGTGAGCTCGGCGACGGGGCGAAAGCGACCCTCGGCGCGCAGCGACACGAAGCCGGGTGTGCCGCCCTCGGGAATGCGGTTGTCCTCGAGGTTCACCGGATCGTTGAGCCGGCGCTGCGGCAGGCGTGCGTGGGCGCCGAGCTCGAGGCGGAGCTCGCGGACCGGCTCGACCCACAGCGCGAGCGAGCCCGACACGGGCGGCACGCGGTCGGCGGGCGTGACCGCGGGCAGCTCGAGCCGCGGGTCGTTGTACTGCGTCCCGATCATCGCGAGCAGCCGCGCCTCGACGCCCACCGAGCGCGCGAGGGCTGCGTCGAGCGCGCTCTCGAGGCCCACGTAGTCCACGCGCGCGGCGTTGACGCTGTGCTCGTAGCGCTCGCCGGCAGCGTTGTGGCTCGCGCCGGCCAGCGTGGTCGGCGCGAGCGCGACGGCGTCGAGATGGCGCAGGTGGAACACGTACGCCTCCGCGCGCGTGCGGCCGACCGCGGCGCGGATCCCGGCGTCGAGCGACAGGGTGTGCTCCGGGCGGACGTCGGGATTCGGCAGCTGGAAGCGGCCCTTGGCGCGGGCCCCGAGCCCGGAAAAATCCTGCACGTTGGGCGCCCGCACGCCGCGCCCGGCGTTCGCGACCAGGCTGAGCCCGGGCGCGAGCTCGAGCCGGGCACCGGTGTTGAGCGCGAGGTCGAGCACCGTGCGGGCGAAGGCAGGGCTCGAGCCGGGGTCGCCGACCGAGCGCGCGCGGATGTCGAGGTGGAAGAGCGCGCCGCGCAGGCCGGCGTAGAGCACGAGGTCCCGGACGGGCTCGACCTCGGCCAGCGCGAAGAGGCCCGCCTGGGTCTGCGACGAGCCCGTCGGGAAGCGCTCGGGGGCGGGCGTCTCGACGCGCGTGTCGAGCGCCAGCGTCGTGGCCGCGCTCGACACGCGGTCGTGGGCCGCGTCGGCGCCCGCGCGGAGCTTCCAGGCACGCCCGGCGAGGTCCGTCTCGGCGCGCACGCTCACGGCGTCGGAGCCGTTCGACTCGAGGTCGCGCGTGTCGCGCGCCACGAGGCGCAAGAGGCCGGGGCAATCGTCCGCCGCCACGGTCGCGCCGCCGCCGACGCACACCTCGGACAGGCCCCGGCGCCGGACGTCCTCGTGGAGCCGCTGCCAGCCGACGAGCAGGCTCGCACCGCGGTAGACCGAGCTCGCTTCGGTGGCGCGGTGGCGCAGCGTGGCGGAGGTCATCGCACGGTAGAGCGGCTCGAGCGCGGACTCCGCCCGGGCCGGGCGCGTGCTCTTGAAGAGTGGCACGAGCTCGTCGTAGCGGCGGAGCTCGGGCCGCAGGGCGAGCTGCGCGCGCAGCACGAGCTCGGTGCCGGGCGCGAGCCGCGCGCGGAACGAGGCGTCGCCGGCGTAGGTCTGGAAGGCCGTGCCCTGCTCGGTGCCGGACAGCTCCGGGAGGTACGCACCGCCGGGCGCGCGCTCGAGGCCGACGAAGGCGCCTTCGACCGGGCTCGGCAGGCCGCGCCCCGGCCGGATGTCGCCGCGCTGGAAGTACGAGAGCCCGAGGTGCACGGCCCAGTGCTCGGCCCCGTGCTCGAGTGCCACGCGCGAGGTCGATCCGAAGGGCGCCACCGTGAAGCCCTGGTAGGCGCGCACGCTCGTCAGCCCGCCCTCGACGAGCGCGTAGTCGGCCAGACGCGTCGCGAGCGCCACGACGCCGCCGAGCGCGTCGCTGCCGTGCACCACCGAGGCTGCGCCCCGGACGACGTCCACCGTGTGGAGCGCGTACGGATCGACGAGCCCGAGGTACGGGTTGTTGCCGGCGCGGAAGATCGTCGCGTTGAGCGGCACGCCGTCGACCAGGTGCAGCACCTCGCGGCTCGACAGGCCGCGCACGTACACGGTGCCCTGACCGGGCGAGGTCTGCTGCACCGACACCCCGGCCTGCCCGCGCACGGCGTCCGCGAGGCTCCCGGGCCCGACGTCGAGGATCTGCTCCGCGTCGAGGTGCGTGACGGCCCGGGCCGTGGCGCCGGTGTCCGGGGCGTTGGGCTCGCCCTCGACGGTCACCTCGAGCGGATCGGTGCTCGCCGCCGCGCCCGGCTCGGCGGCGGCGCCGCGCGACGCCGCGAGGAGCGCGACCATCGCCCCGAGCCACGCGCAGGCGGCACGTTCGTGGAGCATGGCGCGACGCGCATCAAGGGCCGAGCGCCGCGACGAGGGACAAGAGCGTGGGAAGGATGTGCATCTTCATGGAACAACCGGTAACATGAGGGTGCAACGAGTAGCAACTGGCAACCAAGTGATCACCGGGCCCCCTCGACGCCTCACGCCTTCGCACCGTCGCCGCGCGGCGCGCGCGCCGCAATCAGGGCGCTGCGGCGTCGTACCGGGTCGCGCCCGACGCGGACGGGTCGTAGCCGGCGACGCGCCCGAGGGCCTGCCGGAAGGCGAGCGACTGGGCGACCTCGCAGACCGCGACGCACTCGGGCCGGCCGAGGTTCTCGGCGCGCAGCACGAGATCGTACGGCTCGGTCGCGAGCCGGAGGAACCTCATGCCGACGCGCTCGGCCCAGGCGGCCGTCGTGAGGGCCGCGTCCACTTCGCCCCGCACGAGCGCGCAGGCGGCGTCGCGGTGGCTCGCGAACACCGCGACCTTGGTGCGCAGCGTCGTCAGGCGCGTGCCCGCCGCGAGGAGCGCGCGGTCGAGGTGGGCCCGCACGCCCGCGCTCGGCTCGCGCGCGGCGAGGCGCTTGCGGGCGAGGTCGGTGACGCTCCGGAGGCGCACGGTCGCCGGGTGCGCGAGGCCGACGTCGCGCTCCACGAGGTGCACGCGCGCGAGCCGGACGGTCGCGACGTGCGAGGGCGGTGGCTCGCCGTGGAAGCCCGCGAAGAGGACCGCGCCGGCGGCCAGGTGCTCGAACGCCGCGCCGCGATCGGCCTGCACGAAGCCGACCAGGCGCGCGTGCTGCCGCGCGAGGCAGTCGAGGAGGATCTCGACGACGACATCGCCGTTGGCGGCGAGCAGCGGCGGCGGGTCGGGCGCGCTCGTGACGACGGGCGACCCGAGCGCCTGCGCCGTGGCGCCGCTCTCGCGGCGCTGCGACCAGGCGAGCACCTCGTCGCGGAGGAAGCGCCACTCCGAGCCGACGCGCCGGCCCGGCAGGCCCTGGGCGAGCAGGCGGTAGATCTGCTTCGGGTGGACGCGCAGCAGGCGCGCGACCTCGGCGCTCTTCAGGAGCTCGCCTCCGGGCTGCGACGGGGGGCTCGGTTCGTGCGCCACGGCGTCATGGCTACCACGTCTGGCCGCGCGGGGCGTCGGGCGGAGGAGTCGACCCGATGACGAAGGATCGCATGTGGGCCTTGCAGGCCCTGGCTCTCTGCCTCGCGGCGCTCTCGGTCCTCACCGGCTGCGAGCGCAGCCAGGCCACGCCGCCGCCGCAGGAGGACGAGCTCGTCGTCTTCGCCGCGGCCTCGCTCCGCGAAGTGTTCACCGCGATGGGGAGGGACTTCGAGCGAGCCCACCCCGGCGTGAAGGTCACCTTCCACTTCGCCGGCACGCAGGGGCTCCGCACGCAGCTCGAGCACGGTGCCGCCGCCGACGTGTTCGCCTCCGCGGACCAGCGGCACATGGACGAGCTCGTCGCGGCGTCGCGCGCCTCCGCGCCCGTCGTGCTCGCGCGCAACGAGCCCGTGCTCGTCGTGGCCACCGAGGCGGCGGGCCAGATCCACGGGCTCGCCGACCTGCCGTCCGCGACGCGCCTCGTCGTCGGCAGCCCCGAGGTTCCGATCGGTCGCTACACCCAGCAGATCCTCGAGCGCGCCGCGGCGCGCTTCGGCGCCGACTTCCGGGCGCGCGTCGAGGCGCGGATCGTCTCGCGCGAGCTCAACGTGCGCCAGGTCCTCGCGAAGGTGAGCCTCGGCGAGGCGGAGGCGGGCTTCGTCTACCGCACCGACGTGCGCGCGGCCGAGGACCGGGTGAGCCTCGTGGCGATCCCGGCGGAGCTCAACGTCCTCGCCGAGTATCCCATCGCGGTCGTGACGGGCGCGGCCCATCCCGGGCTCGCGCGCGCCTGGCTCGACCTCGTGCTCTCGGCCGACGGCGCGCGGGCGCTCGAGCGCGCCGGATTCCTGGCGCCCGAGCGGCGCGGCGAGCCATGAGTGCCCTGCGGCTGCGCGCGGAGCGGGGCCTGGTCTCGGCCGTCGGCGGGGTGCTCGTCGCGTTCCTGGCGCTGCCCGTGCTCGCGCTGGTGCTCGGCATCGGGGCCGACGATTTCCGGGCCGGGCTGCGGCATCCGCTGGTCTGGCCGGCCCTGCGCCTGAGCCTGTTGACGACCACGGTGAGCCTCGTCGTCGTGGTGGTGCTCGGCACGCCCCTCGCCTGGTCGCTCGCCCGGGCGAAGGGGCCGCTCGCGCGGGCGGTCGAGACCGCCGTGCAGCTGCCCATCGTCATCCCTCCGGCGGTGGCGGGCGTCGCGCTGCTGCTCGCGTTTGGCCGGCGGGGCTGGCTCGCCGGGTGGCTGTACCCCGAAGGCTACGGCGTGACCTTCACGACGACCGCCGTCGTGATCGCCGAGGTGTTCGTGTCGGCGCCGTTCTTCGTGCAGGCGGCCACGAGCGCGTTTCGCCGGATCGATCCGACCCTCCTCGTCGTGGCGCGCTCCTTCGGCGCTGCCCCGCTGCGCGTCTTGCTCCGCATCGCGCTGCCCCTCGCGGCGCCGGGGCTCGCCGCGGGGGCGGCGATGAGCTGGGCTCGGTCGCTCGGTGAGTTCGGCGCGACCTTGATGTTCGCCGGCAACCTCGAGGGACGAACACAGACCCTTCCCCTGGCCATCTACACCGCGCTCGAGTCGGACACGCGTGCGGCCCAGGCCCTGTCGATCGTCCTCGTGGTCGTGGCCTTCGCGCTGCTCCTGGTCGTGCGAGCGATCCTGCGGCGCTCGACCGAGCGGCAGGACGTCCTGCCGTGAGCGACGCCGGGAGCCTCTACGCGCGCGTCACGGCGCGGGTGGGGCGCGTGGCGCTCGACGTCGAGCTCGACACCGCGCCGGGGACCCTGGTCGTGGTGGGCCCGAACGGCGCTGGCAAGACGAGCCTGCTCCGCCTCGTGCTCGGCGTGCTGCGTCCGGATGCGGGGCGCGTGGCGGTGGGCGCGGCGGTGCTGCTCGACCGCGCGGCGGGCATCGACGTGCCGCTCGAGCACCGCCGGCTCGGCTACGTGCCGCAGGACTACGCGCTCTTTCCCCACCTCAGCGTGCGACAGAACGTCGCGTTCGCGCTCGGGAGCGCGGCGCCACGCCTGGACCGCGCTCGCCGGCAGGAGCGCGTCGCCGCCATCCTGCGGGACGTCGGCCTCGAGGACCAAGGCGAGCGGCGCCCGGACAGGCTCTCCGGCGGCGAGCGGCAGCGCGTGGCGCTCGGGCGGGCGCTCGCCGTCCGCCCCCGGGCCCTGTTGCTCGACGAGCCGCTCGCGGCGCTCGACGTGCACGCCCGCGGCGAGGTTCGCGGGCTCCTCGTCGACCATCTCGCGCGGCTCGCCCTGCCGACGGTCGTCGTCACCCACGACGCCGAGGACGCGCGGCTCCTCGGCCACCGCGTCGCCGTGCTCGAGGCCGGCAAGATCACCCAGGCGGGCACCTGGGAGGAGCTCGTCGCGCGTCCCGCATCGCGCTTCGTCGAGGCGCTGGTGGCGTCGGCGCGGGCATGACCGGAACGCCGCCGTGCGGACCCGACCGCCCCCGTGAACGGCTGGCGAGCTAGGGTGCTCTGACGACCACGGCCCCCTGCTCGACCTCGAGCCGGACGGGCCCGCTCCCCGGCACGGCGCGCGACCAGGCGTCGAGGTGCTCGGCGGCGTCGGCGAGGAAGGCTCCGGAGAGGAGCTGCGGGTGGCAGAAGCGCGGGGCGAGCTTCGCGCCACCGGCGACGAGCGGCTCGGAGTTGCCGGTGTAGAGCGGGTAGGCGCGCACGTCGGCGAGCGCGCCCGCGCGCAGCGTCACCTCGGCGAGGAGGCCGTAGAGGATGGCGTCGCGGGTCTGGGTGCGGCTCGTCAGCGTCCCGAAGGACAGGTTGCCGAGGCTGTAGAAGATGACGCCGCCGCGGTAGCGCTCGATGCCTTGCGCCACGTGCGGGTGGTGGCCGAGGACGACGCGCGCGCCCGCGTCGACGAAGCCCCGGTAGCGGGCGGCGAGCGCCGCGCTCGGCACGTGGGCGTACTCCTCGCCGTCGTGGACGCTCACGATGACGGCCCCGGCCTCGGCGGCCGCGGCCGAGATGCGCGCGAGGGCGGTCGGAGAGCCCGCCCAGTCGACGCGGTGAAAGCGCGCGGGCGCGAAGGCGACGAAGGCGAGGCGGCCAGGCTTGCCCGGCAGCTCGATGAAGGTCGGCGCGCCCGCGTCCTCGTCGTCGCTCGCGGCGCCGCCCGCGGTGTAGAGCGGCCGGGCGGGCGTGGCGAGCGCGCGCACGGCGCGTACGGTGTCCGCGAGGCCGTCGAGACCGGCGTTGAGCGAGTGGTTGTTCGCGACCGAGAAGAGGTCGAAGCCCGCGTCGACGACCCAGCGCAGCCGGGCGCGGGGGGTCACGAGGATGCCCGTCTCCGGGTCGCTCGCCATCCGGTCGCTGAAGGCGCCCTCGAGGTTCGCGAACGCGAGATCGCCCCGCGCCAGCAGCGGCGCGAGATCCGAGAACAGGCCCGCCCCGGCCGCGAGGAACGCGCGGTCCGGCGTGTAGCCGAAGGGGTACGTCACGTCGCCGCCCGCGTGGAGCACGACGACGTCGGCCGGGGCCGGCGCGCGCGCGGGCTCGGTCGGGGTCGGCGCGCGCGCGGGCTCGGTCGCGGGGGCGAGCTTCGGCCGCGCGGCCGGGAGCTCCAGGCGCGCGTCTTCGGGCGCCGCGGGGGTCGGGCGGTGGGGCTCGGGCGGTGCCGCGAGGGCGCAGCCGCCGAGCGCGCAGGCGAACGCCACCGAGCGGGTCGTTCGAACCACAGCCCTCGTCGCGACGCCCGCCATGCTCACGCTCGCCGCCCGCAGCTCACCACGGCAAGGGCGCTCGCTCCAGCACGTTCGTTCGCGCGGGCGTGCGCGTCGGGTGTGGCGACCGGCGGGGAGGCGAAGACCGAGAACTTCTGGGGTCGCCCGCCCGTTCGCTGGTACGCTCCCGCGACGGCGATGCAGATCCTCTCGCTGTGCCCTTTGCCGGTGGCGCACCTGTACTGGCGCCCCCGGCCCGGCGCGGTCGCGCTCACCGTGGTGTGCAAGGCGACCTACGATCTGTTGCCCGGCGAGGCGCGCCTCGCGCAGCAGCAGGACTACCCGAACGACGACGACCACCACTGGAACGACGATCCGAAGGCGAGCCTCTACTCGCCGAGCGATCTGGCGCCGTTCAAGCCGCGCGCCGACGTCCTGCTCGTGGGCAGCGCCTTCGCGCCGAAGGACAAGCCGGCCCGTTCGCTCATGACGCGCATGGTCGTCGGCACGGTCGACAAGAGCATCGAGGTGACGCGGGACCGACACTGGACCCAGGCCGGTGAGCTCGTCGAGGGCAAGCGCTTCGTGCAGATGCCGCTGCGGTGGGAGCGCGCGGCGGGGGGGCCCGAGTCGTCGAACCCCGTCGGGGTCGATCGCTACGGCGAGCGCGACGCGTACGGGCGCCTGCTCGCGCCGAACCTCCAACCACCGGGCGTGAACGTGGCGACCCCGACCGACGCCGTCGAGCCGGTGTGCTTCGGTCCCATCGCCCAGGAGTGGCCGCTGCGGCGCGCGCTGCTCGGGCGGCACGCGGCAGCCTGGTCGCGCCGCGCGTGGAACGCAGAGGTCCTGCCGACCGACATCGACGGCGGCTACTTCAACGCGGCGCCGCCCGACCAGCGCGTCGAGGAGATCCGCCCGAACGAGCGCATGCTGCTCGAGTTCCTGCACCCCGACGAGCCGCACCTCGTGACGCAGCTGCCCGGCCTGCGGCCGCGCGCCTTCATCGAGCGCGCGGGCGCCGTGCGCGAGCTGCCGCTGCGCGCCGACACCTTGTGGATCGACACCGATCGCGCCGTGTGCTGCGTGACCTGGCGCGGGCGCGTGGAGCTCGAGAGCGAGCACGAGGCCGGCCGCGTGCTCGTCGCCCTCGAGGAGCCCGGCAAGACGCTCGGCTGGCCCGAGGTGCAGAGGCTCGCCGCCGAGCACGACGCGCGCGGCGCCGGGCCGAAGACCGCCCCGAAGGCCGGGCAAGACGTCGCGCGCACCGACCCGCTCGGCGAGCGCATCGACCCCTCGGCGCGCCTGCGCCCGAGCTTTCCGCGCGCCGCGCCGGACCGCGAGGCGACGGCCGTCGGCGCGATGCGCCCGGCCGCGCAGACCACGCCGCTGCCGTTCATGCACCGCGCCGTGCCGCCGCCGTCGCCGCCACCGCCGTCGACGAGCCCCGACTCCGCGCGTGTGGCCAAGACGGGCGCCTTGCCGGTCATGCATCCCGACGATCGGTCGCCGGCGTGGCTCATGCAGTCCGTCGTCACGCAGGCGCCGCCCGAGCTGCGCGCGCTCGGCCAGAAGCCGCCGCCGCCGCCCGTGCCGCCGCCGCCGCCGCCG
>JACRDA010000305.1 GCA_016212965.1 Myxococcales bacterium | reverse complement strand
CTCGGCGACGGCGCGACGACGATCGGCACCGACAGGGCGATCTCGCTCGCGAGCGACGCGGCGCGCGCGCTCTGTTCGGCGAGCGCGAGGAGCACGGTGTGCGCGAACGCGACGCCGAGGTCGTGCGCCGAGTGGAAGCGCGCCGCGCGCTCGGGCGCGAACGCGCGCGCGAAGAACCCGTCGAGCGCCGCCGGAAGCCCGAGCGCCCCCGGGCGCGCGAAGCGCCCCTCGCACACCGAGCGCGCGACGCCGTCGGCCGTCGTGTCCGCGAACGCGGGCCGCCCGGTGACCATCTCGTACGCCAGTGCGCCGATCGACCAGAGGTCGCCGTCGACGTCGTCCGCGCCGGGCTCCCGAATGCGCTCGGGGCTCCGGTAGCTCGGCGCGGCGCTCGCTCCGGCGAGCGGCGGAGCGCTCGCGAAGCCGACGAGCTTCACCCGCCCCGCCGGCGCCTCGAGCAGCACGTGCTCGGGGCGCACGTCGCGGTGCACGAGCCCGGCCGCGTGGACCGAGCCGAGCGCCGCGCACAGCTCGCCGACGACGCGCGCCGCCTCGTCGAGCGGCAGCGCCGAGCGAAGGATGCGCTCGCGCAGCGTTTCCCCGCGGCAGAGCTCCATGACGAGGAACGGCACCCCGTCGCCCGTCGCCCCGCGGCCGAGCACGCGCACGACATGGGCGTGGGCGAGGCCCGCCAGGGCCACCGCCTCGCGCCCGAGGCGCTCGCGGAGCTCAGGGTCGGCGTCGCGTCCGCCGAGCAGCTTCACCGCGACCTCGGTCTCGCGGCCTTCCGGGCCGGTGCGCCGCGCGAGCCACACGCCCTCGAGGCGGCGCTCCGCGAGCGGTCGCTCGAGGCAGAGCTCCGCGCCGAGCCGGGTGCCCGCGACGAGGGGCGTGGCGCCGGATGGAGTCACGGGGCGCAGTTTCCGGCGCCCGTGGGCCGAGCGCAACCGCCGCCGCGCGGTCGAGGCGCCTTCGGCCCCCGCGCGCGAGCCGCCCCGCCCCCGCGCCGGGGCTGCTGGCGACCGGAGGGGCGGAGCGGTATACGCGAGCGCGCATGCACGAAGACGCTCCCCGGCCCGATCCGGCCGCGCCGCCCCCGAAGCCGCGCCCGTCGGGTCCGCTGTGGAGACGGCTCTTGCCGATCGCCATCGCGGTCGGGCTCGTCGCGTTCGTGCTCGCGCGCATCAAGTGGGAGGCCTTCTGGGCGGAGCTCGGGCGCGTCCACTACGCGGCGTTCCTCGGCTTCGTCGCGCTCTTCCTCTGCGCCTTGCTCGCGGCCGACACGCTCGCGACGCGTTACATCTACCGTCGCACCATCGGCAAGGTGCGCTACCACGAGCTCTTTCTCGTGCGCGGCGCCTCGTACCTGCCGAGCATGCTGAACCACCACGTCGGGCAGGCGTGGCTCACGTACTTCCTCTCGCGCGTCTACGGCGCGCCGCTCGGGCGCGTCGCCGGCGCGACCCTCGCCGTGTACGCGACCTGGGGCGGGTGCATGCTCTTGCTCGGCGCGGCGGGGATGTACACGGCCGGGCTCGACATCAAGCTCGTGCTCTTGCCGCTCGTGGCGGGCGTCGGCTACCTCGTGCTCCTGCACCTGCGGCCGAAGCGCCTGACGCGCATCTCCGTCCTCGCGCCGCTCTTCGAGCTCGGCATCGCGGGCCATTTCTTGGCGATGCTCCTGCGGCTGCCGCACATGTGCGTGCTCTTTCTCGGCACGTGGCTGCCGTTCTGGTTCTTCCATGTCGAGGTGCCGCTCGGCCCCGCGCTCACCTACGTGCCGATCCTCATGGTGGCGGTCACGCTGCCCGTGACGCCGCTCGGCATCGGCACGCGCGACGCGCTCGCGCAGCAGTTCTTCGCGGGCTTCGTCGTCGGTGCCGCGGGCTCCGAGGAACAGCTCGCGATCGTCGCGGCCTCGACGACGACGACCGCCGTGGCGATCATCCTCGTCAACGCCGTGATGGGCGTCGTGCTCCTCGCGGGCGCCTCGCGCCTGCTGCCCGCGGAGCTCCGCAAGGCCGGAGTCGCGAAGGCCGAGCCGCGCTGACCCGGCCCATGATTCTTGCCATGAGGCATGCCGCGCGCCACGTCGGCGCCTGAGCGCCGTCAAGAGAAGCCGGTCGAAAGGCGGTACAGCAGACACCGCTGGAGATGCTGGTACGCGCCGGAGGTCGGCCATGCGTACGACGTCGCGATTGCTGTCTCTCGTGTTTGCGGCCGCGCTTGCGGCCTGCGAAGGGGCCGAAGGCCCCATCGGACCCCAGGGCCTGCCCGGGCAGGACGGGTCGCCCGGCCAGAACGGTCAGGACGGCCTGCCGGGCGCGGACGGTCAGCCGGGCCAGGATGGCCTGCCCGGCGATCCGGGCATCTCGACCGGCGAGCTCACCGGGGTCGTGACCGAGCTGTCCGGCGGGACGGTCGTCGCCGGTGCCGAGCTCGTGTTCGACCCGCCCGCGGTCGCGGCCGTCACGACCGCGCTCGACGGCAGCTACACGGTGACCCTGCCCATCGGCGTGTACGTGGTGACGGCCACGCACGGCGACTGGCCCGCGGCCACCGGCACGGTGAGCATCGTCGCCGCCGCAAACGAGACGCTCGATCTCGAGCTCCGCAGCTGGAAGGCCGAGAGCGACACCTGCCTGCTCTGCCACGCCGCGGCCGATCCCGGCATCGTCGAGGACTACAAGACGGGCCGCATGGCGCCGTACGTCTCGTGCCAGGACTGCCACGGCTCGAACGTCGTGGGCGCACCCGGGCACAACCCGATGCCGACGGCGCAGACCTGCGCGGCGTGCCACCCGAACCAGTACCGCGGCCACCAGGCGAATCGCCACTCGATCGGCTACCAGCGCACCTTCGAGGCCGGCCGGCTCGACGATCTGCCGCCCTGCGCGACCGATCAGAATCCCGACTCGGGCGGCACGGCCACGTGCCAGAACTGCCACAAGGTCGAACAGAAGTGCGACAGCTGTCACACCCGGCACCTCTTCGGCCCGGAACAGGCGCGCAATCCGCTCGCGTGCGCCACGTGCCACATGGGCCCCGACCACTCGCAGTGGGAGATCTACCAGACCTCGAAGCACGGCGTCGTCTACGCGGCCGAGGGCGAGGGCTCCGCGCCGACCTGCGCGACCTGCCACATGCCGCGCAAGCGCGTCGACGCGAACAACGTCCCCTACACGGATCACGATCTGTCGTTCGGCATCGCGTACGGACCGGTGGGCGGGATGCCCTCGCACCGCAGCCTGCGGCGCGGCGGTCAGCTGCCGTACGTCGTGAGCGGTGGCGTGCTCTCCGACAACCCGGCCTTCGACCCCGACGCCCTGGCCGACATGACGGGCGCCGACGGCACCCCCGACTCGGTCCTGTACCCCGACGACCGCGACGGCACGCTCGTGCAGGTCGTCGACACCGTGGAGGTCCTGACGGCGCGGCGCGCCGAGATGCTGTCGGTGTGCACGGCATGCCACGCGCAGAGCTACGCCGCCGATCGCCTCGACATCGCCGACGGGATGCACGACAACGCGCACATCATCGTCGACGAGGCGGGCGACATCCTGCGGGCGCTCTACTTCGACGGCCTGCTCCTGCCTCCGACGCCGAATTCACCGGGCCGACCGAACAACCCCGACGCGGCGCTCGGCTCGCTCGTGCTCGGCGGCCCGATGCTCTACCGCGATCTGACGGCGATCGAGCGGTACTACTTCAAGATGTACAAGTACGACTTCGTCAAGACCTGGCACGGCGCGTACCACATGAACCCGGACTACGCGCACTGGTACGGCTGGGCCGAGATGAACCTGAGCTTCGCCGACATCGCCGACGAGGCGCTCGACACGCGGCGCGACTTCGCCCTCGAGACCGCGATCGAGCTGGGCCTACCGTTCGTGTGGGACGTCCCCTACCAGGGCGTGTACTGGAACATCGGCAGCATGACCGAGGCGTACGACCTCTTCCCGGCCGGCACGACGTCGGTCGACGCCAACGGGTCGGGCACACCCACGACCTACACCGGGCTCACGTTCCACTGAGCCGGCTCGCGCGCGCGAGCAAAAAGCGCGCGAGCGCCTCGGCGCGCGGCACGAAGCTGTCGAGCTCCACCCGCTCCTCGCGGGTGTGGAAGCCCGTGCCGCGCGGCCCGAGGCCGTCGATCGACGGGATGCCGATGCCCGCGGTCGAGCTCGCGTCGGAGCCGCCGCCGATGAGCGCGGCCT
>JACRDA010000304.1 GCA_016212965.1 Myxococcales bacterium | reverse complement strand
CCCCCCCCCCCCCCCGCCGCCAGGCTGGCCCTCGAGGCCGAGCTCGAGGGCTTGCGGGGCGAGCTGTCGCGGCTGCGGGGCGGGCGCGGGCGCCCCGGGCGCTGAGCCCACGCGCTCCGCTCCCGCCCGCGAGCTACCTCTCGAGCACCCTCAGCCCCGCCGCTTGTGCCGGCGCTTGCGCTTCGGCGCTGGAGCCGGCGGCGGCCGCTCGTCGTCCGGCGCGGCACCGCCCTCGTCCACTTCGTTCGGCGCGACCTGGGGCGGCTCGACGTCCACCTCCTGGGCCAGCTCCGGCTGCCCGGGCGGCGGCCCGGCGTCGGCGGGAGCGTCGGCGGGAGCCGCATCCTCCTCGGGGGGCGGCAGCTCGCGCGCCGCCTCGATGCGCGCGCGCGTGCGGGCCTCGGCGCGGGCGTCGCGACCCGAGCCGCGCGGCGGCCGCCCGGGCTCGGGGACGGCGGCCTCGCTCGCCGGACCGCCGGGGAGCGCGAGCGCCATCGCGCTCTCGGGGTGCGCGAGCGCGGCCTTGTGGAACACGGCGAAGGCCGCGGCGGCGGCGAGCCCCGTCAGGAGCGCGATGAACTGCGAGGTCGACAGCGACACGACCTCGGCCTCTACGAACGCGCCCGGCCGGTAGAGAAAGAACGCCGCGACCGCCGGCGCGAAGGCGAGCACCGAGAGGGCGCGGCGCAGGTGGACACGCTCGATCACGGCGAGGATGCGCGTGAGCCCGAGCGCGAAGAGCGCGAGCGCCCCCGTCACGAGCCACTGCCCCGAGCCGTGGATGGGCACGACCCCGCGCTCCTTGTCGGCGCGGACGAGCTCGAGCAGGAAGCGGCAGACCGCGTAGCCGAAGGGGAAGTAGAGGAAGATCTGCCCGCGGAAGCGCTGGCGGCGACGGGCGAGGAGCAGGATCACGAGCAGGCCGAGCCCGACCAGGGACTCGTAGATCTGGGTCGGGTGCACGGGCAGCGAGCTGTCCGCCCCGGCGTCCACGAGCCCGTCGTTGACGTGCTGGATCCAGGCGGGCGAGCCCTCGCCCTCGGGCACGAAGCCCGCGGGCCAGTGGGGGAACGTGCCCGCGGTCTTGAGCCAGCCCGGCGCGCCCTCGCCGAGCGGCCGGCCGAAGTCGCAGCCGTAGAGGTAGCAGCCGATGCGCGTCACGAGCAGACCCGACGCGAGGCTCGGGACGGCGACGTCGGCCCAGGGCAGCAGGCGCAGCTTCTTCCAGCGCAGGTAGGCCCACGAGGCGAGGTAGCCCCCGAGAAAGCCGCCGTACGCGACGAGGCCGCCCGTGCGGAACGAGAAGAAGTCGCCGAAGCTCTGGAATTTGCCCGGATCGGTGATGACGTAGAGCACGCGCGAGCCGAGGACGGCCGAGACGGCGGTGATGACGTAGTTGTTCGCCATCGTGTCGCGCGGCAGCCCGTCGCGTTTCGCGAGCCCGAGCGTCAGGTACCAGCCGACCACGAGCGACAGGCCGAGCATCACGCCGTAGCTGTAGATGGGGATGCTGTCGACCTTGCCGAAGATCGGCAAGTCCCATCCCGGCATGGGGATCCGGAACAAGATGGGATGCATGGCGGGGTCGTACGCGCGAGCCGCTCGCCACGCAAGAGCGCGCGTTTGCTATCATCGCGCGAGTGCTGCGCCCGACCTCGCCCCTCTTCTCGGCCGCCTCGGCCGCCTCGACCGCCTCGACCGCCCGGGTGCGCGCCGCGGTGCTGGCGCTCGCCCTCGCGGCGCCGTGCGTCGGCTGCGTGCCCGAGGGAGGCGCGACGGAGCGCGGCAACCCGACGCGCTCGAGCGCGCCGGCCGCGACGGCGCCCGACGCGGGGCGAGGCCGGGTCGATCCGCCGCTCGGCGCGGGCTTCAGCGACGACTTCGAGCGCGCCGATCTCGGGCCGGAGTGGCGCGCGCTCTCGTCGGTCTGGCGCATCGAGCAGGGCGAGCTCTGCGCCGAGGCGGCGCGCAACCGCGGCGTGTGGCTGCGGCGCGTGCTGCCCGCGAGCGCGCGCATCGAGTTCGACGCGCGCAGCGAGTCGCCGGAGGGCGACCTCAAGGCCGAGGTGTGGGGCGACGGCAAGAGCGGCGCCACCGAGGCGAGCTACACCGACGCCACGAGCTACCTCGTCATCCTGGGCGGCTGGAAGAACACGAAGCACGTGCTCGCCCGCCTCGACGAGCACGGCAAGGACCGCGTGGTCGTCGAGATCGAGGACGACGCGCAGGACCCGCGCGCGCGCCGCGTCGCGCCCGGACAGCGCTACCACTTCCGCATCGAGCGCTTCGACGCCGGCAGCCTGTTCGTGTACGTGGACGACCTGCTCTACTTCGAGCTGGCCGACCGCGAGCCCCTCCTGGGCGAGGGCCACGATCACTTCGGGCTCAACGACTGGACCGCCCAGGTGTGCTTCGACAACGTCAAGGTCACGCCGCTGTGAGGGGCCCCCGCGGCTGATGGAACCGCCGGACCTCACGCAGGAGATCGACGATCTCGAGCCGCGCATCGAGCGGCTGCGCTCGCTCTACGAGCAGTACTTCATGGGCTTCGAGAAGACCGAGCCCGGGACGCTGCGGCGCGATCTCGATCGGAAGCTCTGGGTCCTGCGGCGCACGCGCATCCAGAACACCAGCCTGCGCTTCAAGCTGCAGATGCTGATCCAGCGCTACAACACCTACCAGCAGTACTGGTCCCGCATCACGCGCGAGATCGAGTCGGGCACGTACATGCGCGACGTGCTGAAGACCGCCAAGCGCATCGGCGCGACCGAGGCGGCGACGATCGTCGGCCGGCGGCGCGCGAAGATGTTCCAGCGCCTGGCCGAGAAGCAGCTGGCGCGCCAGGAGCGGCGCCGCGGGACGCCCGACGGCGGCGAGCCCGAGCGTGGCCTCGAGCCCGCCGAGGCCGAGGCGAGCGCCGACCACGACGCGCTCGACGGCTTCGACGAGGCCCCGACCCCGCCGGCGGCCGCCGCCCGCGGCCCGGCCGTGT
>JACRDA010000303.1 GCA_016212965.1 Myxococcales bacterium | reverse complement strand
GCGGCAGCGGCGTCGGCACGACGGCCGCAGGCTGGCGCGGCAAGCGGGACGGCGGCGGCAGCGGCTGCGGTGGGGGCAGCCCCGGGGCCGACGGCGGCAGGGGCTGCGGCAGGGGCACCGGCGGCGGCACCGCCGGAAGCGTGGACCCGGACGGCGCCGCGGGCGGCGGGGCGGGCGGGTGGCCGAGCTCCTGCGCGAGCCGGCACGCTGCGGCGAACTCCTCGACCGCGTCGAGCGGGCGCCAGTCGGCCGAGCCGTAGGGCGACACGAGCGCCACGAGCGCGCCCGGCGAGATCGTCCAGGCCGAGATGCGCCGCATGATCTCCGCCGTCGAGAGCGGCCCCACCGGCGAGCCCGGGTTCGCTCCCTGCTCTTGCACGTACCACTCGGCGTGCACGTAGCCGGCGATGCGCGCCGGCGCCTCGGGCTCCGCGGTCGGCGGGGACGTCGCGATGGCGCCCGGGTCGCGGGCAACCGGCGCCTCGGCACCCCGGTGCGCCGGCCCCGCGGACCCGGACCCGCGCACCGGTGGCACCGAGGGCTTCGGCAGCTGGACCGCGGGCGGCGGTCGCGACAGGCGCCCGCGCGGCAGCCCGCCCGGATCGCCCCCGTAGAGCGCCGCGGCGAACTCGGGCACGCTCTCGAGGGGGCGCCACGGCGACATGCCGTCGGGGAACTCGAGCGCGACCTCGGCGTCGGGCGGCACCTTGCCCGCCTGGATGCCGCGCACGACGAGCTCGGTCGCGACCGGTCCGACGGGCTCGGAGTCCCCGTTGCGCAGGTACCAGGCGTTCATCGTGCGGACGCCGGCGTCACAGCACCTCGCGGCGCTTCTCGCCCGCGCGCACGCCGACGTTGCCGTAGCGGTGGTAGTCGTTGCTGATGCTCTGCTCGAGCACGTACCACAGGAGCTCCACGCGCCCCTCGGCGAGCACCGGCGCCCGGGCGATGTAGATGCCCGTGTCCCCGACGGCCGCGAGCACGTCGGCCGGCACGCGCTCGGGCGCGGCGTAGCGCACCCGATCGGTCTGGCGCGTGCGGAGCGCCTCCGCGAGCTCCGCGTCGGTCTCCTCGAGCACCTCGATCGCCGCGCCCCAACCTCGCGTCAGCTCGTCGCAGAGCCGGAGCGCCGGGCTGTCGAGCCCGGTCGGCACGCTGAGCACGATGTGGCAGCCCGCCGTGCGCGCGGCCGCGACGCGCGCGAAGATCTCGAAGGCCGTGTCGTCCTCGTGCACGCGCAGGCGCAGCTCCTGAACGGGCAGGTAGCGCCGGAAGTTGTCCTGCCCCACGAGCTCGACGTCGTCGTGCATCTTGCCGAACTCGTCCCGCCACGCGGCGTCGTAGCTCGCGATGGCGCCCCGCAGGCACGCGAGCGTCGCGTCGTCGAGGACCTTCTTGCCGTCGTTGCCGAGCTCCGCGAGCCCCTGGCGCAGGGCCTCGACGTCGGGCTGGGCCACCGGCTCGCCCGCGGTCGCGGTCGGGGCCCGGTCGCGGAAGTCCATGAGCTGCGCCACGTAGTTCGGGCCGCCGGCCTTGATGCCCGGTCCGAAGGCGCTCTTGCCCATGCCGCCGAAGGGCTGCCGCTGCACGACGGCGCCGGTGGTCACGCGGTTCACGTAGAGGTTGCCGGCGCGGATGGCGTCGCGCCACACGGCCTGCTCCCGCTCGTCGAGGCTCTCGAGCCCGCTCGTCAGCCCGTAGCCCGTCTGGTTCACGAGCTCGATGGCGTGGGCGAGGTTGTCGGCGCGCAGCACCGCCAAGACCGGGCCGAAGAACTCGGTCATGTGGGTGTAGCTGCCCGGCTTGACGCCCCACTTGAGCGCCGGCGACCAGAGGCACGGGTTGTCGCCGCGCGCGTGCGGCATGACCGCCCACGACTCGCCCGGCTCGAGCTCCTTCAGACCGCGCTCGAGGTCGTCGCTCGGCGGCCGGATGACGGGCCCCATGCGCGTGTCGAGCTCCCACGCCGAGCCGACCTTCATGCTCTCGATGGCATCGCACAGGACGGCGCGGAACTGCGGGTCGTCGTACACCTCGCCCTCGAGCACGAGCAGCGAGGTCGCCGAGCACTTCTGGCCGCTGTGGCTGAAGGCCGAGTGGAGCACGTGCTTGATCGCCTGGTCGCGGTCGCTCATCGCCGTGACGATGGTGGCGTTCTTGCCGCCGGTCTCGGCCAGGAGGTTCATGTCCGGTCGCGCCGCGAGCATGCGCAGAGCCGTGTCCGTGCCGCCGGTCAGGATGACCGCGTCGACGTCGTGCGAGGCCACGAGCCGCGCTCCGCCGCCGCGGCCCGAGCACGGGACGAACTGCAGCGCCTCGCGCGGCACGCCCGCGCGCCAGAAGCACTGGCACAGCTCCCAGGCGCAGAGCACGGCGTCGCTCGCCGGCTTCAGGATGACGGTGTTGCCCGCCGCGAGCCCGGCCGCGACGCCGCCGCACGGGATGGCGAGCGGGAAGTTCCACGGCGGCACCACCACGACGACGCCCTTGGGCTTTGCCTCGACCGTCGGGAGCGCGCGGAAGTCGCGCGCCGTGGCGGCGTAGTACTCGACGAAGTCGACGGCCTCGGACACCTCGGGGTCGCTCTCGGTGAGGAGCTTGCCGCCGTCGGCGAGCGCCGCGCCCATGAGGTCGCCACGCCCCTTGCGGAGCTCGTGGGCCACGCGCGCCAGGATGTCGCCGCGCGCCCGCTCGGAGAGCTTGCGCCAGCCCGCGGGGTCGCTCTTCGCGCAGGCGAGCGCGCGGTCCACGTCCTCGAGCGTCGCCTGGCGGTAGCGCCCGACGACCACGCCGGGCCGCGACGGGTCGAGGCACACGCCCACCTGGCGGTCCTCGAGGATCGCTTCGCCGCCGACGACGAGCGCGATCTCGGTCGCGTGCTCGCCCGAGCGATGGCGAAAGCTCGCGACGAGCTCCTCGGCCCAGCGCAGGTTCTGCTCGAACGAGAAGTCGGTGTCGGGCTCGTTCTCGAAGTCCGCCGTCGCCAGCAGCTCCTTGCGTACCGGCGGCGGCGGCGCGTTCCGGTCCTGGGTGCGACGCGGCGCCGACGAGAGCGTCGCCTGCGCCTCGCAGCTCGCGACGAAGCCCGTCTCGAGGCGCGCCCACGCCTCGCTGCCGACCGACACCTTGAAGGCGTGGCGCAGGAAGTTGTCCTCGCCGGTGTTCTCGTCGAGCCGCCGCACGAGGTAGCCGATGGCGTTGACGAAGTCCTCGCGGCGCGTGGCGGGCGCGTACAGCAGCACGTTCGAGGCGAGCTCGTGCAAGGCGCGCCGCTGGTGGTTCGCCATGCCCTCGAGCATCTCGAACTGCACCTTGTCCATCGCCCCGCGCTCGGCGGCGAGCACGAGCGCGTAGGCCACCTCGAAGAGGTTGTGGGACGCGACCCCGAGGTGCACGGCCGCGATGTTCTCGGGCTCGAGCGCCAGGTGGAGCATGCGCTTGTAGTTCGCGTCGGTCTCGTGCTTCGACTTGTAGGGCGCCTGCGGCCAGCCGCGCACCGAGGCCTCGACGCGCTCGGTCTCCATGTTGGCGCCCTTGACGAGGCGCATCGTGGCGGGCGCGCCGCCCTGCTTCACGCGCCCGCGCGCCCAGGCGTAGAGCTCCTGCTGCGCGAGGTAGCTGTCGGGGATGTACGCCTGGAGCGCGATGCCCGCCCCCGCGTCCTCGAGCCCCGGCCGGTCGAGCGCGCTCGTGAACGCCTCGAGCGTCACGCCGAGGTCGCGGTACTCCTCCATGTCGAGATAGACGAACTTCGGCACCTTCGAGCCGTCGGCCCGCTCGAAGCGCGCCCGCGCCGCCGCGCGGTAGAGCAGCTCGAGCCGCTCGGCGAGCACGCGCACCGCCTGCCGGCGCGCGATGGGCGAGATCTGCGAGTAGATGGTCGAGATCTTCACCGAGATGACCTCGATCTCCGGCCGCTGGAGGGCGGCGAGGTACTTCTCGAGCCGGCGCTGCGCGTCCCTCTCGCCGAGCAGGGCCTCGCCGAGGTAGTTCACGTTCATGCGCACGCCGTTCTGCTTGCGCTCGTCGAGGTGCCCCACGAGGACCTCGTCCTCGGCCGGCAGGATCACGTTGGCGGTCTCGGCGCGCATGCGGCTCTTGACCATCGGGATCGACACGCCGGGCAGGTAGCTGCCGAAGGACTGAAAGCCGCGCAGCATGGCGCGCTCGAGGGTGCTGAAGAAGCGCGGCACGCCCTGCACGTCGAGGATGTGCGTGAGCTGCTCGGCGGCGCGCGCCGGCGTCTTCGAGCGAAATGCCTGATCGGTGAGCTGCATGAGCGTCACCTTGTCGGCGGGGCTCTGCATCATGCGCTCGAACTCGCTCTGCTGCTTGCGCTCGGCCGCAGTCTGGAGCTCGCCGCCGCGCTCCTGCAGCTTGCGCGCGAGGGCGAGCGCCTTCTGCACGGTCGCCGGCAGGGGCGAGCTCGGATCGATCGGGAGGTCGGCGAGGAGGGCAGCGAGGGGATCGGTGGAGGCCACGGCGCGACGTTTGCGCATCGGAAGCGGCGCCGAAAGGGCCTTGGAGGACGCCGTGACGCGGTGCGTCACGACGGCTCGACCGGTCGCGCTGGAACGCCGCTCGGCGGAGCGCTACGGAGCCCGACCATGCGAGCCATCGTGTTGGGCACCGGTCGGATGGGACGGGCTGCGGCGTGGGATCTGGCGCGGCAACCGCGCGCCGAGCGCGTGTGCATCGTCGATCGCGACGCCGAGGCTTTGCGCGTTGCGGAGCGCGAGCTCGGGGCGCTGCTCGCGCGCACCGACCCGAGAGGCCACGCGCGGATCGAGGCGCGCGTGCAGGATCTCGCCGATACCGCCTCGCTCCCGGGGCTGCTCCGGGGCTTCGACGTCGTGCTCTCGGCGGCGGACTACCGCTTCCACGAGGCCGTGACGCGTGCCGCCATCGAGGCCGGTTGCCACATGTGCGACCTCGGCGGCAACGTGTTCGTGGTCGAAAAGCAGCTCGCGCTCCACGAGGCCGCGGCAGCGCGCGGCGTGACCGTCGTGCCCGACTGCGGGCTCGCCCCCGGTCTGGCCGGGCTGCTCGCCGCCTGGGGCGTCGAGCGCCTCGGGTCGGCCGAGACCGTGGCGATGCGCGTGGGGGGCCTGCCCGCACACCCGAAGCCGCCGCTCAACTACAAGCTCGTGTTCAGCGCGCGCGGCCTCGTCAACGAGTACCTCGAGCCCTCCGAGGCGCTTCGCGACGGCCAGATCGTGCGCCTGCCGTCGCTGACGGACGTCGAGACGCTCGAGTTTCCCGCGCCCTTCGGCACGCTCGAGGCCTTCAACACCTCGGGCGGTGCCTCGACCCTGCCGCGTACGCTCGCCGGCAAGGTGCGGGACCTCGACTACAAGACGATCCGCTACCCGGGACACTGCGCCGCGTTCGCCGCGATGCACGCCCTCGGTCTGCTGTCCGACACGCCGGTCGACGGCATCTCGCCGCGAGCGTTGACCGAGAAGCTCATCCTGCGCCACCTCTCGGACGACGACACCGACGTCGCGCTCGTGCGCGTGACCGTCACGGGCCGGCGCGACGGACGGCGCGGCCGACTCGTCTTCGAGATCGTGGACCGGCACTCGGACGAGACCGGGCACTCGGCGATGGCGCGCACGACGGCCTATCCGGCGGCGGCCATCGCCCACATGCTCGCGACCGGCGTGGTCGAGAAGCGCGGCGTGTTGCCGGGGGAGCTCGCGGTGCCGCTCGCGGCCTTCGTCGCCGCGGTGCGAGCCCGCGGGATCGAGATCGACGAGCGCTGGCAAGACGCGTGAGGCGGGGGCGGCCCGAGCCTCAGGGGCAGCTGCAGCCGGCGCCACTGCAGTCGAGGCCGCTCGTGCACCCGGGCGGGCACGCGGGTGGGCTCGCACAGCTCGCCGGCCCGCTGCAGTCCGTGTCGCAGGGACAGCCGAGCGCGCACTCGATCGAGCCGCACGAGCCATCGCCGGGACAGCCGAGCGCGCAGGCGCCCCCGGAGCATGCCACCGACGCACAGCTCCCCGACCCGCTGCAGACGAGCGCGTTGTCGGGCGCCCCGAGCTCGACCACGGCGCACGAGCCCGGCCCCTCGCACGCCACCTGGCAGCGCTCGGTCGCGGCGCAGCTCACGCTCGCGCAGCTCGTCCCCGCGCAGACGACCTCGCAGCGCTTGGCCGTGCCGCAGCTCACGCTGTCGCAGGCCCCGTCCGAGCACAGGACGCGGCAGCGCATGAGGTCGGGGCACACGGCGCCGAGGCACGCCCCCGGCAGCGCGCAGTCGAGCACGCACGCGCCGCAGCCGTCGCAGTAGCCGCCCGCGAGCACGCACGGGGTCGGGCAGATGCCGATGGGCTCGCACGCGCCGCCGCTCCCGCCCGCCCCCGCATGCCCGGCCGCCCCGGCCGCGCCGCCCGTGCCGCCCGTGACGGTCGGGTCGGAACTCTCGGACGGGCAGCCCGCGCCGCCGAGCAGTGCGGCTACCGCGACGAGGAGCGCGGGGACGAGACACGAGCGGGACGGGTCGGCGCGGCGCACGGGTGGCCTCCGGAGGAGCGCTGCCAGGATCCGCCGGTGGGGGGCCGCTTGACAAGGGGCCGCCCGCGCGAGCCCGCGCGAGCGCATCGTTCGTAGTACGCTTCGCGCGTGGAGGAGCCCGCGCCCGAGGCGCCGCACGAGCCGGACGCGCGGCCCGACGCAGAGCGGGCGGGCGTCCGACGGCGCCTGTGGTGGCTCGCGGTCCCCATCGTGCTCGTCACGGCCGCGGTGTGGATCGGGACGGCGTTCGCCCCGGCGCTCGCCGTGCACGCCCCGCTCGCCCTGCTGCTCTTGTGCCCGGCGTGGCGGCACCTCTTGCTCGTGGCGCTCGAGCTCGACGCCGTGACGTACTTCGCGCTCGGTCTCGCGCGGATGTTCCTGCCGAACCCGCTCTACTACCAGCTCGGCCGCGACCACGGTCCGCGCGCGATCCACTGGGTCGAGGAGCGCTCGGGCCGCAGTGGCCGCGTGCTGCGCCGCGTGGAGCGGCTGTTCGTCCGCTTCGGCCCCTTGGTCGTCCTCGTCGCGCCCATCGGCACCGTGAGCGCGCTCGCCGGCGCGAGCGGCATGCGCCCGCGGCTCTACCTGCCCCTGAACCTGCTCGGCAACGCCGCCCAGCTCGTCGTCGTGCGGCTCGTCGCGGCATACTTCGACGACGAGGTGCGGAGCGTGCTCGGCTTCGTGGCCGAGCGCGTCCCGCTCTTCACCGTCGTCTCGGTCGCGCTCGTCGTGCTCGTGCAGGGGTTGCAGTGGGGGCGCAGCCGCGCGCCGAAGACGCCGCCCGAGCCCTGACCCTTCGGCGAGAGGCGCCGGACCGCGCCGGGCCCACGAGATTGCCCGCGAGCGCCCGAGGCCCTAGAACGCGGTGGCGACCCCGGGGGCGGCCCACCCGTGCGGCATGACGACCCTCCGAGCCAGGAACCTCGACAAGCTCGGGCGCGAGCCCTTCGACGTCCTCGTCGTCGGCGGCGGGATCAACGGCGCCGTCGCGGCCGCCTGCCTCGCGGTGCGCGGAGCGCGCGTCGCGCTCGTGGACCGCGGCGACTTCGCGGGGCTCACGAGTCAGAGCTCCTCGAACCTCGCGTGGGGCGGCATCAAGTACATGGAGAGCTTCGAGCTCGGCCTCGTCCGCAAGCTCTGCAAGTCGCGCAACCACCTCATCGCGAGCTACCCCTCGACGGTGCGGGAGATCCGCTTCTACGTCGCCCACGAGCGCGGCTTCCGCCACCCACTCTGGCTGCTCGTGCTCGGCGTCTGGCTCTACTGGCTCATCGGCGGCTTCTACACGCGCGCCCCGCGCCGGCTGTCGCTCGCGACGATCGCGCGCGAGGAGCCGATCGTCGATCCGGCGCGCTGCGACGGGGGCTTCGAGTACTCCGACGCCTACCTGCACGACAACGACGCGCGCTTCGTGTGGGGCTTCGTGCGCCGCGCGCTCGACCACGGCTGCGTCGCGGCCAACTACGTCGAGTCGCTCGGCGCCCGGCGGCAAGACGATCTCTGGCACGTGCGGGTGCGCGACGGCCTCGCGGGGCGCGAGCTCCTTGTGCGGGCGCGCGTGCTCGTGAACGCGGCCGGCCCCTACGTGGACGCCCACAACGCGCTCTCGGGCCAGACGACCCGCACGCACCACGCCTTCTCGAAGGGCATCCACCTGCTGGTCGACCGGCTCACGCCGAGCCAGCGCGTGCTCACCTTCTTCGCGGACGACGGCCGGCTCTTCTTCGTCATCCCGATGGGCCCGCGCACCTGCATCGGCACGACCGACACGAAGGTCGAGGACCCCGAGACCGAGGTCACCGCCGAGGACCGGCGTTTCGTGCTCGCGAACATCAACAAGCGCCTGCGCCTGCCGCGGCCGCTCACCGAGGCGGACGTCATCGCGGAGCGCTGCGGGGTGCGCCCGCTCGCGATCCAGGGCGACCGCGGGGGCCCGGTCGACTGGATGAAGCTGTCGCGCAAGCACGTCGTCGAGGTGAACGAGGCCGAGCGGCACCTGTCGGTCTTCGGCGGCAAGCTCACCGACTGCATCAACGTGGGCGAGGAGCTGTGCCGTCTCGCGCGCCGGCTCGGGGTCGTGCTCGCGCATCCCCGGCGCCGCTGGTACGGCGAGCCCGGGCCCGAGCTGCGGGACGAGTTCCTCGACCAGGCGGCGCGCATGGAGCTCGACGCCCTCACCTCGCCGCACTCCTCGGAGGTGCTCTCGGTGCGCCTGTGGCGCCGCTACGGCGCCGATGCGCTGGCGCTGCTCGAGAGCATCCGCACCGATCCGCACGCCGCCGAGCTGCTCATCGAGGGAGCCGAGTACCTGCGCTGCGAGATCGAGCTCGCGGCGCGACGCGAGATGGTGAGCAAGCTCGAGGACTTCCTGCGCCGCCGCTCGAAGATCGCGCTCGTCATCCGCCACGAGGACGTGATGGCCGCCCCGGGCTTGCGGGAGGCCTGCCGCATCCTGTTCGGCGCCGAGGCGGACGAGAAGCTCGCAGAGTACGCGCGACGGCACGGGCGCGGACTCGGCGCGGCGACCGCAAGGAACGAGATTGCCAACGAGCGAAGCAGGACCTAACGTACGAGATTCCTGCCGCCGCCGGGGAGTATCCGATGACGAAGACCACGCTGCGACGCTTGCTGGGATCTGGGTTGGCCATCGCTGCTTCCGCCTACGGGAGTCAGGCGCTCGCGCAGGTGCCACAGAGCATCACGCAGCAGGGGCGCCTGTACGACGCCAACGGGCAGCCGATCACGGGCCCGCTCGACGTGGCGTTCTCGCTCTACACGAGCGCCGGAGCGGCGACACCGATCTGGAGCGAGACCCACACCATCACGTTCGACGACGGCTACTTCTCGGTGACGCTCGGCACGACCGATCCGCTCGACACGACCGTGTTCGACGGCTCGGAGCGCCACCTCGGCATCAAGGTCGGCACCGACCCCGAGATGACGCCGCGCGCCGCCGTGCACAGCGTTCCCTACGCGATCCTCGCGGGCGACGTCACCGGCGACATCCACCCGAACTCGGTCATCGTCAACGGCACCACCGTCATCGACGACACCGGTGCCTGGGTGGGCGGCTCGAGCGGCCTCATCGGCCCGACGGGCCCGGCCGGCGCGGACGGTGCCAACGGGGCGCTCGGGCCCACCGGCCCCGCCGGCGCCGATGGCGCGATCGGGGCTACCGGTCCCGCGGGTGCCAAGGGCGCCACCGGCGCTACGGGCGCGCAGGGAGCTGCCGGCGCGATCGGGCCCACCGGTCCCCAGGGGACCGCAGGTGCAGTCGGGCCGACCGGTCCGCAGGGGGCCGTCGGCGCTGTCGGTCCCACGGGTCCCCAGGGCGCCGTCGGCGCAGTCGGTCCGACGGGCGCGCAGGGAGCTGCCGGCGCGGTCGGGCCCACCGGTCCCCAGGGCGCCGTCGGCGCAGTCGGGCCCACCGGTCCCCAGGGCACCCAGGGCATCCAGGGCATCCAGGGCATCCAGGGCCCGGCTGGTGCCATCGGACCGACGGGTCCGATCGGCGGCGGCGGGCAGCGCTACATCACGATCAGCGCCCTCACCTGCGTCAACCAGGGGACCGGCGTCCCGCAGGGCGACCAGGGCGTCACGAGCTGCTCGAGCGGCACGACCCGCACCGACGGCACCGGCAACCACCCCTGCTTCGTGTCGGGGCGCGCGGGCATCCGGGACACCTACGTGTGCCCCTTGGTGCTGCCATCCGGCTCGACCATCAACGAGATCCTGGGCTTCGGCTACGACCCCAGCGCCACGGGCTACATCGAGGCCGCGGGCTTCTACCAGGCCAACAACTCGTTCGGGACGATTTTCTTCCCGGCCGTCTGGCCGACGAGCGGCGTCGCGCCGGCGCCCGGCAACGTCACGCTGACGGTCCTCTCCGCGCCGATGGCGATCGACCCGACGAACAGCCGCTACACGCTGACGTTCGGCATCCGCGAAACCAACGTGTGGTTCTTCGGTTTCCGAGTGTCGTACACGCTCAACTGACCCGAGGGAGCCAGGGCGACCGCGTGGGCGCTCGCTCGCGCGGCTCGACCGCGCGGGGCTCCGCGACCGAGCCCTGGGGAATGCGCAAGACCCACGAGAGAGACCTCCGTGACGGCGCGGCGCCCAGAGCCGCGCTGCTCGGGTACCTGGCGCTCGGGCTGGCAGCGGGCGCCCTCCTGCTGAGCTTCGTCACGTGGCGCGAGGCGCGAGCGCCGGGCCCCTCCTCTGCCAGCTCCGAGAGCGGCGCGCACACGAGCGACGAGGGGGCGTTCGAGCATCGGCTCGCCGAGCTCGAACGCCGCGTCGCGGCGGCGAGCGGCTCGTGGCGACAGCCGGGCCCGGAGTCGCTCGCCCGGCGCCTCGACGCGCTCGAGGCGCGGGTCGGCGGCGCGCAACCGCCTGCCCCGGAGACGCAGGCCGACGGCGAAGGTTCGGCGGCGCCGACGGCGGAGCCGCCGCCCACCGCGCATCCGCGCTACGTGCGCCTGACGCCGCCGAGCTCGGTCGTGTCGGTGACTCAGGCGCCGGACGGCTCTCTCGCCGTCACGTCCACCGATCCGGCGCTCGCGAACCAGGAGGTGGTGATCACCGCCGAGCGTAGCGACGGCACGATCGAACGAGTGCGCGCGCGCGTGAGCGGGCCGTAGCCCGCGCGGTCCGGCGCGGCGGCACGGGCGCCCGACCCGCGGGGCTCACGGGAATTGCTGCGTCGAGGCGACGACGCTGCCGGGCGTGAAGCCCGGGAAGGAGTCGACGAGCTGCTGCCCGTCGAGCCCCGTGATGCGGAGCTCGAAGGCGCCGGCGCCGAAGCCGCCGTCGTCGTTGAGCGTGCCGTCGACCTCGCGCCGGAGAGCGAACCAGTCGGCGTGGTTCGCGCTCCGCACCTCGACCGAGACGAGCGGGACGCGCGCGTTGCGCAGCCAGAAGCTCGTCCACCACTCGTTCGCGCCCGTCTGCCACTGGTACCGGAGGGTGCCGGTGTCGGGACACCGGGCGAGCTGCCACGTCATCGGCCGCGGGTGCTCGGGGGTACCGAGGGGGTCGAGCTCGTAGATGCCGTCGTGGGTCTCCGGGCTGACGTCCATGTCGCCCTCGGCGTTCGAGACGCCCGTCGTCACGATGCGCACGACGGCCGTCCGGCCTAGCCGCGTCGTCACGAGCGCGCAGGCGTCGCAGAGCGAGCCGTCGCCGTTCCAGGCGAGATCGACGCCTGCGAGGTAGACCCCCTCGAGCGCCTGGATCTCGGGCGCGTACGGCCCGCAGGAGTTCGTCCACACGGTCTCGGCGAAGTCGACCGGACCGAGGTGGTAGTCCCCCGCGTGGAGCTCGCCGTACAGATCGCCGCCGCCGAAGCCCCCGGTGGCGGGCCCGGCGCCCGTCCCCTGGCCCGCGCCAGCGCCCGTGCCCTGGCCGGCGCCCGCGCCGCCGTTCGACCCACCGGACGACCCACAGGCCGCGACCGCGAGGCCACCCACGCACACGATCCAGCTGCCGATCCGCATCGCCGCGCTCCTCACCTGCAGCCTATCAGGCTCTTCGGTCCCCAAGAACGGCCGCGAACCGCTATATTCGGGCGACCCCATGCATTCCCTGCGCTCCCCGCTCTCGTCCGCCTCGCTCTGTCTGCTCCTCGCGGCCCCGGCCGCCCTCGCGCTCGCGGCCTGCGAGTCGAGCGAGGAGACGGTCGAGACGCCCCAGCCGACGCTCACCGGCGCTGCTGGGGTCACGATCAACGAGGTCTCGATCTACCAGGGCGTGAAGCGCACGCTCGCGCAGAACGGCCAGCCCGTGGCGGGGAACGTGCCGCTCGTGGCCGAGCGGACGGCGCTCGTGCGCGTGTTCTACGGCGCCGCGCCGGAGGCCGTGGGCCAGAGCCTCGTCGGCCGGCTCGAGCTCACGGGGCGCGCGCCGCTCGACGTACCCTTCACCGCGGCGGCGGCCTCGCTCGAGCACGACCTCGCGACCACACTCAACTTCGACGTACCCGCCGAGTGGATGACCGATCCGCTCGGCTACCGCGTCTCGATCCTCTCGCTCGGCATGGCCGACAACCCCGCGGCGCATTACCCGGCGGGCGCCCCGGAGATCGTGCCCGTCGAGGGCCCGCGCAACGTCTTTCGCGTCGTCATCGCGCCGTTCCAGTACAACGCCGACGGCTCGGGCCGCGTGCCCGACACCTCGCCCGCGGCGGTCGAGGCCTTCCGGCAGCGGCTCCTGCAGCTCTACCCGGTCTCGAACGTGGAGGTGACGGTGCGCGCGCCGGAGCCGTGGAACCAGGCGATCCAGCCGGACGGCACCGGCTGGCAGGAGGTCGGCATCCGCCTGTTCGGCATCCGCAACAACGAGGCGCCGAGCCAGGACTACTACTACTTCGGCATGTTCGACCCGGCGGCCTCGTTTTTCCAGTTCTGCAGCATGGGCTGCCTGCTCGGCGTCACGCTCCTCAACGACACCCCTGCCGACGTCGGCAATCCGCAGCTCCGGCTCGCGCTCGGCGTGGGCTTCCCCGAGTACGCCCGGGACACGATGGCCCACGAGCTCGGTCACGCACACGGGCGCGAGCACGTGAACTGTGGACAGGGGCTCGATCCGCAGAGCATCGACGCGAACTACCCCTACAGCGGGCAGACCATCGGCGTGTGGGGCTTCGACATCGTGAACCACGCGCTCGTCGACCCGGCCGTGTACAGCGACATCATGGGCTACTGCGACACGCAGTGGATCAGCGACTACAACTTCGCCGCCTTGCTCGCGCGCGGCAAGAACGTGAACCTGCCGCGCTACCACGAGCCCGTCGCGCGCGTGCGCTACGAGCTCGTCGCGGTGGGCGCCGAGAGCGCGGCCTTCGCCGAGCCCGCCGAGCTCGCGCCGCTCGCAGGCCCGACCGTGCGCGCGAAGCTCCGCCGTGCCGGCGGGAGCGAGGTCGAGGTCGGGGCGCACTACTTCGCCTACGACCACCTGCCCGGCGGCTGGCTCCTGTTCCCGGCAGGCGAGGAGCGCGTCGTCCGCGCCGAGCTCGCCATGAGCGGGCGCACCTTCGTCGCCGAGCGCCCCTGAACGCCGCCGAGGGCGAGAGCGCGGCGAGTCAGTTCCGGCACCGGGCTGCGCCCGACGTCGCACGAAACCGTAGGCCGACGAGGGCCACCGGCTACAGCCTCCAGGCTCCAGGCTCCAGGCTCCAGGTTTTGGGAGGGAGAGCCGGAGGCCACAGCGATCCACACCGCGGCCTCTGGGCCTGAAGCCTGAAGCCCGTGGCCTGTAGCCACCGCCACACTGGAGCCGAGTTCCCTTCTAGTCCTGGCCGCGCCCGCACTCGAGCACGACCTTGATGGCGCCACTGCGCTTGTCGGAGGCCGTACGAATTGCGTCCTGCCAGCGCCCGAGCGGAAAGCGGTGGGTGATGAGGCCCTCGGTGTCGAGCTGGCCCGCGCGGAGCAGTCGCGCCGTGAGATCGAAGGTCGAGAGCCGCTCGCCCTGCCAGGTCTCGCCGCCGTGCGCGAGCGCGCCCCGCACGTCGAGCTCCTCGAACAGCAAAGGCGACAGATCGAGCGCGAGGCGCGCGAGGTGCACGCCCACGACGACGAGCGTGCCGCCCGGCCGGACGAGCCGGAGCGCGCGCCCGAGCGTGTCGGCCGTGGCCACGCAGTCGTAGACGACGTCGAAGCCGCCGACGAGCGTGCGGTTGCCGAAGTAGCCGTGGAAGAGCTCGGCGCCCGTCACGCGCGCCGTCGCCTCGAGCCAGTCGCCGTGGACGAGCTCGGCGCCGAAGCGCTCGGCCGCGCGCTGCTGCTGGGGGTGGCGCGCCACGGCGAAGGCCCGCGCCTCGGGAGCGAGGGCGCGCAGGGCCTGCAGGGTCGCGAGGCCGATGATGCCGCAGCCGATGACGAGGGCGCGCCCGCCCGGCGGCGGCAGCGCGCGCAGGGCCGCCCGCACGCCGCAGGCGAGCGGCTCGAGCAGCACGGCCGCGTCGTCCGGCAGGTCGTCGGGGGCGCGCCACACCTCGGACTCGTGGCAGGCGTAGCCGTCCGACCAGCCGCCGCCGATCCCCTCCGGGGCGCGACGCGCGCCGCGGCGCTCGCACACGCAGTAGTCGCCGCGCGCGCAGGTCGCGCACGCGGGCTCGAGCTCCTGGCTGTGGCAGGTCGGACCCATGAAGCGCGACTTCATGACCACGCGGTCACCGGGACGGAGGCTCGTCACCCCCGGGCCCACGCGGCGGACCGTGCCGAGCACCTCGTGGCCGAGGTACACGCGCCCCGCGCGCGGCAGAGCCGCCGCGTGCGTGCGCGGGTCGACGTCGCCGTGGACGAGGTGCAGGTCGCTGGCGCACACGCCGCACGCCTGGTTCGCGACCTCGACGAAGCGCGGGCCCGCGAGCACGGGCTCGACCTCGCCGAGCCGCACCGGTGCCGTGCGCGCGAAGTAGGCCCCCGACCACACCCGCCCGAGCGCCTGCGTGACGAGCACGCGCGGCACGGACACCTCGAAGAAGACGGCACGCATGGGAGCTCCTCGGGCGTCTCGGCAGTTGAAAACCTCGCCCGCTTCGCGCACATTGACACGAGCACCATGCAGCAGGAGAGCGACGCGGTGAAGAGCGCGCACCGCATGGCCCGAGGCGCCGCATCCGCACGCGTGCCGGGGCGCACGACGGGCCGAGCCCGGGCCGCGCGCGCGTGGCTCGTGCTCGCCGCGCTCGCCGCGAGCTCCCTCGTCGGGGCCTGCCGCGAGGTCGACTCGCCGGCCCCGATGCCGAAGTCGGCCAAGCCTCCGCCCGCGCTCACCGCGGGCTGCGAGACGGACGGCGGCCTCGACTGCCCGCCGGTGTGCTCCGACTACTTCGCGCCGGACGACGGCGGCTTCACGAGCTGCGGCTCGACCCGCTGAGCCGCGCGGCCTCGTCGGGCGTGGTAGGCTCCGGGCGTCCCCTCGACAGGAGTTCGAAGATGCGCGCTCTGGCAGGCCTCGGTGTGGTTCTCGCTCTCTGCGCTGGCTGCAACGACGCCGGCGGCGCTCGACAGGACAAGGCCCCGCCCACGAGCGCGGCACCCGCCTCCGTCGCGGCGCACAAGCCCGCCTCGACCATCATCCTGCGGGCCGCCAACGGCGGCAGTCACGAGATCTACGCCGTCGACGAGCACGGCGCGCGCGCGGCACGGCTCTCGCGCCCCGGCGCCGACACGACCTACGCCGGTACGCTCCCCGGGCGGCGGGTCGTGCTCGCCGTCCACGGCGCCGACCACGCGGTCGCCTCGCTCGAGGTCGTGGCACTCGACGGCTCGGAGCGCCGCGAGCTCGGCGCGCTCGAGCCCGGGCGGTTCGCGCGCGTCGTGCAGGCCAAGGCGGACGGCGAGGTGCTCGCGCTCGAGCTGGGGCGCGCGGTGGACCTCGGCAAGAGCGACGTCGTCGTGGTGCGGCCCGGCGTAGCCCCCACGCTCGCCGCCGAGAACGCGACGCTCGTGGCGCTCGCCGCGGGCCGGGTGGCCTTCCTGACGGGCGGGTCCCTGCGGAGCACGGCGCTCGACGGCAGCGACGCACGCACGCTCGGCGCGGACGACGCCGAGGACCGCGTGGTCGAGGTGCGCGGCGACCGGTTGCTCCTGACGACCCACGCGAGCGCGCTCGGCGACGTGCGGGTCGTGAAGATCGACGGCAGCGCGCGCGTCGACATCGGCACCCCCGAGGCAGACGACCGCCCGGTCGGCTTCGCCGGCGACACGCGCGTGGTCGTGACGCGCGCCGCGGGCGAAGCCCGCGCGATCCAGACCGTGGGCGTCGACGGCCAAGACGCGCGCACGCTCGCCGAGGGCTCGATCGCGGCCCACGCGATCGCACCCACCGGCGACGTCGTGTTCTCGGACGGCGCGGGCGCGCTGCGCAGCGCGAGCGCCGCGACCGCCGCGAGCGCCGCGCCCCGCACGCTCGACCCCGCGGCCGGCGCGAAGGTGAGCGCCGTCAAGGTCCTCGGCGAGCGCGTCTTCTACCTCGGCGGCGAGGGCGGCTCGACCCTGCGGACGGCACGGCTCGACGGCAGCGGCGCGACGACGCTCTGCGCGGAGCCCACCTGGCGTCCCTTCTTCGCGACCGTCACGCCCGACGGCCGCGCCATCTTCTACCGCGCGCTCGTGGGGCAGCTCGAGGGCGGCCGGCTCTACTCGGTCAAGCTCGACGGCACCGGGCTCGAGCCGCTCGGCAACGACGTCGTGAGCCCGGACGGCTCGGCCTTCACGACGCCGCTCTCCGATCAGGACTTCGAGGCGGTGACGGTCAACGGCCGCATCGTCTTCGAGGCCGAGTTCCACGAGGGCGCCCCGCACCTGCTCGTGACCGACGGCAGCAAGCGCGCCCTGCGCCTGCTCGACCGCGACGATCTGAGGTTCGTCGCGCTCGTCGAGTGACGTCGCGCGGGCGCGCCCGCGCCGGCGAAGCGTGGTAGTTTGGCCTTTCGGTCCGATGTCGCCGGGCCGGGGGAAGGTGCCACATGCTTCGAAGTCCGCGCTCGCGCGCCGCCTTGGCGCTCGCAGTGACCACCGCTCTCGCGCTCGCCGCCGGCTGCACGTCCTCGGCCGAGGACCTGTTCAGCCACGGAACGACCTCGCAGACGGGCACCGGCGGCAGCTCGACGAGCTCGAGCCAGGGCGGCTCCGGTGCGGTCGGTGCCGGCGGCACCACCAGCCCGGGCGGCTCCGGTGGCGGCGGCGCGACCACGACGACGAGCACGACCTCGAGCACCACTACCACCACGACGACCTCGACCACGACCGGTCAGGGCGGCAGCGGTGGCAGCCCCGTGTGCCCGGTCGCTTGCGGCGGGAGCGAGAGCTGCGGCGTCGGACACACCGGGCTCGACGACGACTGCGACGGCACCGTGGACGAGGGCTGTCCCTGCGTCCCCGGCACGGCTCAGGCCTGCTTCCGGGGTGATCCTAGCCTCATCTGGGAGCCGGGCTGCTTCACCGGCACGCAGATCTGTCAGAACGGCAGCTGGGGACCGTGCGTCGGCGGCGTGCACGCCATCGACGGCTGCGCGCTGCCCGCGCCGGACTGCCACGCCATCGAGACCCTGCCCTTCGTGCCCGTCGACCTCTGGTCCGGCACCGGCGCCTTCAGCAACGGCGCGACGGGCGAGTCCTTCACCGTGACGTGCCCGCCAGGGGTGGCGAGCTGCTCGCCGGTCGGCGGCTCGACGCCACCGGATGCCTACCGCGCCGTGCGCGCCGGCCAGTACATGGTCCACTACACGAAGCAGTCGCCTCCGGGCAGCTGCGACTTCCCGCTCATCGTGCGGGCGCCGGGCCTGCGCGTCGAGCTCGACTGGGATCTGCCGGGGGTGGACATCGATCTGCACGTCCACGAGCCGCAAACGACGACGCCGTGGTCGATGCAGGGTCAGAACCAGGCCGACTGCGGCTGGGCCAACTGCAAGGCACAGCACTTCACCCAGCCCATGGCGAGCTCACCGAACTGGTTCGCGGGCGTGGCGCCGCCCGAGGCCGTCGACTGGTGGCTCGAGCCGCTCTTCGAGGCGAACGCCTGCTACTTCGCCCTGCGCAACGAGGGGCAGACGTGGCAGCAGTTCGGCCAGGGCTGCCACAACCCGCGGCTCGACATCGACACCATCACCTGCAGCGGCGCGCAGACCGACCTCGAGCAGAACGACTACTGTCTGCCCGAGGTCGTCAGCGTGGACTACCCGCCCGTGGGCGCGTGGACGCGCATCGGCGTCCACTACTACTCCGGGCACCAGACGCCGAGTGACGCACACCCGCGCGTGCGCGTGCACTGCGGCGGAGCCCTCGGGGCGGAGCTGGGACCGCAGGGCTACGACGCGCCGGTGACCTTCGCGCCCTCCGAGGGCCTCGATCCCAACTCGAGCGTCCTGTGGCTCGTGGCGGACGTGCGCTTCGTCGCCGACCCGTGCCTCGGCCTGCGCTGCGAGGTCAAGCCGCTCTTCGCGGACCCCTTGCTGCGCACGCCGGTGCGCACGACGGGGCCGGCGGCCGGCCAGACCTTCGCGCCGCCGTACCCCTGAGGCGCGCCGCAGGAGCGCGCGCTCACAGCACCATCGTCCGGCGCCCCTCGACGATGACACGCCGCTCGAGGTGCGCGCGGACGGCGCGCGCGAGCACGACGCGCTCCACGTCGCGCCCGACGCGCACGAGATCGTCCGGCCCCATCTCGTGGCTCACGCGCGCCACGTCCTGCTCGATGATCGGCCCCTGATCGAGGTCCTTCGTGGCGTAGTGGGCCGTGGCGCCGATGAGCTTCACCCCGCGCGCGTGCGCCTGGTGGTAGGGCTTGGCGCCCTGGAACGCCGGCAGGAACCCGTGGTGGATGTTGATCACGGTCGGCGCCTCGCGCAGCAGCTCGTCGCTCAGGATCTGCATGTAGCGGGCGAGCACCACGAGGTCGACGTGGTGGCGGCGCAGCTCCGCGACCACCTGTCGCTCCTGCTCGCGCTTGGTCTCGGGCGTGACCGGCAGCGCGACGAACGGGATCCGGAAGCTCTCGGCCACGGGCTCGAGCGCGGCGTGGTTCGAGATGACGACCGGGATCTCGCAGCGGAGCTCACCCGAGCGCTGCCGGAGGACGAGATCGTACAGGCACGTCGGGTCCTTGGTGACGAGCAAGGCCATCCGCGGCAATACGTCGGAGTAGCCGACGCTCCAGCTCGCGCCGAGCAGCTGGGCGCACAGCTCGAAGCTCGCCTCGAGCGCCTTGCGCCCGGCCGAGCCGCCGAGCTTCCGGGCCGCCTCGGGCGCCGCGAGCCCGCCGAGATCGACCACGAGGCGCATGAAGAAGCGGGGGCCCGCCTCGGCGTGCACGTCGGTGTGGTTCGAGGCGTCGAGGATGTTGAGGCCGAGCTCGTAGAAGAAGCCGGAGAGGCGCGCGACGAGGCCGCGCTGGTCCGGTGCCGACACGAGGAAGGTGGCGGTGATGATCGGGTCCAAGGTGAGGCGCCGTATCGTGCGACTGGCGCGCCGCCGCAAGCCCGCCGGGAGCGGCCCCCCCGATCCTGCCCGCGCCTTTCCAACGGCCGACTCCGGGCGTAAAACTGGCGCATGCCTTCTCGTCGACCTCGCGCGACCCAACCGCCCCCCGCCGCGCTCCTCGTCGGCGCCGCGCTGCTCACCGTGCCGCTCGCGCTCCTGTCCGCCGCCGCGTGCGCCAAGGGCGAGAAGAGCGGCACCGGGGGCAGCGGCGGCGCGACGACGAGCTGGACGACCTCGTCGTCGGGCGCGACCGGCGGCACGAGCCAGGGCGGCGGCGGCGCGGGCGGCACGACCACCACCTCGTCGACCACGACGAGCTCGTCGACCACCTCGTCGAGCACCACCTCGAGCACCGGCTCGGGCGGGGCCGGGGGCGCCGGGGGCAGCGGCGGCGCCGGGGGCAGCGGCGGCGCGGGCGGAGGCGGCGTGATCTACCAGCACACCGTGAACCTCGCCGACAACGGCGTGAACGACTTCGTCGTCGCCGACGAGCGCTTCAACTCGTCGTCGATGGACGGCAACCCGAATCCGCCCGACGAGTCCTACTACGGCTTCTTCGCCTGGGACTCGACCTACCTCTACGTGGGCATGCAGGGGCCCGACATCGCGAGCAACGACGCGAACAAGCTCGTGGTGCTCTACATCGGCGGGCCCTCCGGCACGACGGCGGGCTACACGTACAACACCCAGCAGCCGACGCTTCCCTTCGGGGCGCGCTGGCACCTGCACTGGAGCGCTGCCAACAACGACACCGTCGCCTACCAGTGGAACGGCGCGACCTGGCTCGACGCCGCGTGGGTCTTCGCCGGCGACGTGTACAAGAGCGGCACCTACCTCGAGCTGCGCATCCCGCTCGCCGACATCGGCAGCCCGAGCGTGGTCGATCTGCACCTCGGCATGATCAACCGCGCGAACGGCGTCGAGGCGAGCTACGCGGCCGTGCCGTCCAACTCCTACGTGGACGGCTACGACCGGAACTACGCCCACTACTTCGAGTTCGATCTCTCCGGTCCGGGCGTGCCGACCACCTACACGCCGCTTTGACCACGCGGGCGCGCGGGCGCGCGGGCCGGCGCGCGGCGCATTGCCTCGCCGCGCGCGGCGTGTAACCTGGGCCTGGTGACCGCCGCAGACCGCATCAAGATCTGCCAGCTCGTGGCCGGCATCCTCGTGTCGGACGAGCATTTCTCCGAGGCCGAGCAGTCCTTTCTGCAGCGCGTCTACGCGCGCTGCGGCCTGCCGACGGACGAGTGGGCGACCCTCGAGCCCATCCCGGTCGGCGAGGCCTCGGCCGCGCTCCGCGCCCTGCCCGAGGACGCCCGCGTGAAGGTCGCCGCCCTGCTCGTCGAGGCCGCGGTCGCCGACGGCGTCGTCGACGCGCGCGAGCGCGTGTACCTGCTCGTCGCGGCGGCCGCGATGGGCATCGACGCCGTCGTCATGGAGCAGCGCATCGCGCGGCGCCTCGAGATCTACGCCGAGCGCGGCCCCGCGAGCACTCCCTGAGGGGACGCTCCCGGGGCCTGCGCCGCCACGCGCTCGCGCGAGCGCCGTTCCGTCAGCCCGGCGTCTCGCTCCCGGCCGGGTCGTCGCTGCCGCCGGAGCCGCCGCCGTGGTCGTCGGCCGAGTCGGGGCCGTCGTCGGCCGCGTCGTCGCTGCCCTCGCCGTCGACGTCGTCCGACCAGAGCTCGGTCTCGGCCGACACGTGGACGATCTCGCCGAGCACCTCGAAGGTGCCGCCGTCCGCGGACAGCGTGAAGTTGTCCGCGTCCACCAGGAGCTCGATCTTCGCCTCGTCGAGCGCGCCCTCGAGGCGCAGATCGCTCGCGACGAAGCTCGCGTCGCCGGGCGCCGCGGGCACGGCCGGCAGCGGGCGCGAGGCGCGCGCGAAGACGGGCGTCCCCGACGCGAGCGCGGTCTCGAGGGTCGCGACCCAGGCGGCGGCCATCGCATCCGCGCCGCTCGCGTCGCGCAGGCGTGTCGCGGCGTCGAAGGCAACCACGAGCCCGCCGACGTCGAGGGTCACGCTGCCCGTGGCGTCGACCGCGAGGACGCGCCCCTGCACGTGCTCCTCGCCGTGTCCGGGCTCGAGCTCCACCTCGAGCGCGTTCATCGACGCATCGAGCTTGATCTCGATGCGCTGCGCCCCGCCCGCGAGCGTCGCCGCGAGCTCCGGCGCCGTCAGCGCCTGCGCCGCGGTGCCCACGCCGCCCGGCGCGCCCTGGCAACCCACCAACCACATCCCCAGCGTCCACATCGATGCCTGCACGGCTCGCTTCATGATTGTCTTGCTCCTGTATCCGTCCGGCGCCGCGTCGTCGCGGCGTGTTCGGCAGGTGAGATGACGCGCCGCGCTGCCCGGTTCAGCGCGCGCGTGGCTCGCCGTGTTCTCGCGGTACACGCCGCGTGCGCGACGCGGGTTGCGCGACGGCGCTCGCGGCCATGGGCCCGTGCCGCGCGCATCGCCCGCGCCGGATCACCACGCGACCAGGTGGATCGCGCGCGCCCCGCACGCGACGGCCGCGCTTGCGGCCGCGCGCCAGAGCGGGCCGCGATTTGGCGCGCACAGCGTCCATTTTCCATCCGCGGCCGCGCGCACCGGCCCCTGGCCCCACCATTGCAACGGCATCCGGTTGGCGCGTTCGCACGACGCGGCGCGGGGAGCGATGGAGGCCGTCATGAAGCGTGCATGGGCGCTCGGAGCGATGGGCTTTTTGTGCACCGGCCTCGCGGTGGCGTGCGGGCAGGGGGACGGCTCGCTCCTCGATCCGAGTGGCGCCGGCACCGGCGGCGACGGCACCGCCGCGAGCGGTACCGGCGCCGCGCACGGCGGCACGGGCGGCGATCTCGGCCTCGCGGTCGGCGGCCAGGGCCAGGGTGGCGGCATCCCGAGCGGCAACGGCTTCTGCGGCTCCGATCTCACCGGCACGCTGCGCGACTTCACGACCGCGCACCCCGACTTCGAGTACGCGATCGCGGTCGACCCCGGGCTCGTCGCCCCGACGCTCGGCGCCGACGGCCGGCCCACTTACGCCGGCGGGCCCGGCGGCACGATCACCACCCACGGACCGGGCTACTTCGCCGAGTGGTTCCACGACGTGCCGGGCGTGAACGTCGCGGTGCCGTTCACGCTGACGCTGGCCGAGGGCGCGGGCGACGTGCGCACCTACGACAACTCGGCCTTCTTCCCGCTCGACGGTCAGGGCTTCGGCGCCGAGGGCAACGCGCACAACTACCACTTCACCTTCGAGCTCCACACGAAGTTCCTCTACCAGGGCGGGGAGATCTTCCGCTTCACGGGCGACGACGACCTCTTCACGTTCATCCATGGCCGGCTCGCCATCGACCTCGGCGGCGTGCACGGCGCCATGTCGAGCGAGGTCGATCTCGACGCCTCGGCCGCGGCCCTCGGTCTCACCCCGGGCGAGATCTACACGCTCGACGTGTTCTTCGCCGAGCGACACACGACCGAGTCGAACTTCCGCATCGACACGACGCTCGCCTTCGTGGACTGCGGCGGCGGCGAGGTGCACTGACGCACGCGCGCTCCCCGGTGGCCGCGCGGCTCGCACCCCTCTAGGATGCCCGGCGCATGCGGCTCTTGCGCGCGCACGGCTTCTCGCTCCTGCTCATCCTGTCGATCGCGGCGGGGATGGCGCTCGGTCAGACCTCGCCCGCGACGGCCAAGGCGCTGCGACCGCTCGGCGATCTGTTCCTCAACCTCATCTTCATGCTCGTCGTGCCGCTCACCTTCTTCACGGTGAGCGCGGCCATCGCTTCGACCCGCAGCACGAAGAAGCTCGGCCGCATCTCGGGGAGCATGCTCGGCGTGTTCCTGTTCACGAGCCTCGTCGCCGCCGCGGGTGCCCTCGTCTTCATGCTGGTGGTCGAGCCCGCCCCGGGCGCCGGTCTCGAGCTCCGCGCCCCCGAGCTCGCCGCGCCGCCGTCGCTCGCCGAGCAGCTCGTGCGCGCCGTCAGCGTGTCGGACTTTCCCGAGCTCATCTCGCGAAAGTCCATGCTGCCGCTCATCCTCTTCGCCGTGGCGGTCGGGCTCGCGACCCTGCAGCAGAAGGACAAGGCCGCGGACTTCGGGCGCATGCTCTCGGGCGGCGCGGCCGTCTTCCTGCGCCTCGTCGACTACGTGCTCTACCTCGCGCCCGTGGGGCTCTTCGCGTGGTTCGGCGCGACCTTCGTCGACACCGGCGCCGAGCTCGCCACGAGCTACCTCGCGGTCTTCGTCGCCTACTACGCCTTCGCGGGCCTGTACTTCGTCTTCGGCTTCTCGGCCTACGCCTACGCCGCGGGCCGCACGCGCGGGCTCGCGCGCTTCTGGGCCCACATGCTGAAGCCCTCGCTCACGGCCCTCGGCACCTGCTCGAGCATGGCCACCATGCCGGTGAACCTCGAGGCAGCGCCGAAGATGGGCGTGCCCGAGGACGTGTGCGAGGTCGTGATCCCGGTCGGCGCGGCCCTCCACAAGGACGGCTCGGTCATCGGCGGCGTCGCCAAGATCCTCTTCGCGCTGAGCCTCTTCGGCCAGCCGCTCGGCGCCGGCGAGCTCTTCGCGACCGTGGGGGTCGCCGTGCTCGTCGGCGTCGTGATGGGCGCCATCCCGAGCGGCGGCATGCTCGGCGAGCTGCTCATCCTGTCGGTGTTCGGCTTTCCGCCCGAGACGCTGCCGCTCCTGGCGGCCATCAGCATCCTCATCGACCCGGTGGCGACGCTGCTCAACGCAACCGGCGACAACGTCGCGGCCATGATGGTGACGCGCCTCGTCGACGGCGACGTGTGGCGCGCGCCGCCCGCGGCTCCGACGCCCGCCGCCGAGCCCGCCGGGAGCGACGAGGGCTGAGGACGCCGGCGCGGGGGCGCGCGTCAGTCGATGTGCGGCTGCAGCATCCACTTCACGAACCACGAGCGCCGCTCGGGCTCGCGGTCGAGGCACACGATGCCGCCCGGCTGGAAGCGCACCACGCGCCGCTCGGCCGTGCCGGTCACGAGCAGCCCCGTGAGCTGCTCGAGGAACGGCACGTGCCCGACGAGCATGAGGTTCTCGGCGGGGTCGAGGTAGGCGCGGAGCGCGCCGGGGTCGTCGCCGGGAGCGAGGCCCTGCCGCGCCACGACACCGCCCGCGGGCGCGAGCAGCTCGGCGAGGAGCTTCGCCGTCTCCTTCGCCCGCGGCTTGCCGCCGTGGAAGATGCGCGCGGGGGCCACGCCGTAGCCCTTCGCCACCGTGCCGATGCGCGTCACGTCCGCGCGGCCCTCGTCGCTGAGCCCGCGCTCCGGATCGTCGGACTCGGGAGTCCTGCCATGCTGTACCAGAAAGAGCGCCATGTTCCCTGCCTCCGCGTGCGAGCTCAGCGCGCGCCCTCGAGCCACTTCTCGGTGAACGCCGCGGCGTCGCCATAGCTCTTCTCCAGGTTGCCGACGACGTGCTTCTCGACCATGCCGCCGATGGCGAACACCGAGACCACGATCTCCCCCTCGACGATGCGCCGCACGCCACCGGGCGCCGCCTCGAAGGCGAGCGTCCCCGCGATGGAGACCTTGCCGGGCAGCACGCCGGGCGTCGTGCGGAAACGCCCGCGGTAGCGGCCCACCTCGTACTCGAGCTCCTCGTCGAGGGTGAGCTTCTTGCCGCCGAGCAGCTTCGCCATGGGCGCCGGGATCTCGCGCTCGGGCTCGAGCCGTACGTGGCGCACGATGCGCTCCGGGCCGCGCTCGAGGCGCACCACCGTGCGCCCGAGCTTCACCGCGACGGCGAGCGCGCTCTGGAAGCGCTCGTCGAAGTAGAGCTGCTCGTAGCCGGGCCGATCGATCCCGCGAAACTCGTGCTCGATGCGGTACTTCACGCGTCCTCGTACCCGGCGGCTAGGGCTCCGCCCGTGCCCGGCGCCTCCTCGTCGCCACCGCTCGAGGCCGCGCCGAGGAGCACCGCCGAGAAGGTCACGCCTGCGAGAAAGAGCGCGCGCCGCATGGGAGACCGAAGGTACCACGGCCCGCCCCCTCGCGCCCCGGCGCGCCGGCAGCCCGGCGCGAGGCGCGGACGCAGCTCTTGTGGCGCGGGCGCCGCGGCGCGATGAGCCGTCCGCAACTCAGCGGGCCGAGGAGATCATGCGAAACAACGTCCGGACCCTCCAGGTCGCACTGGCGAGTGCGCTCGCCGCGGGTGCCGCGTGCGCCCGCGAGGCGACCGCCCCGGCGCAGCCACCCGCGGCGCCGACGTCGTCCGTGGCGACCCGCACCGCGATCGCCACCGGATCCGCAAGCGCCGCAGCACCGGGCGAGCCGAGCGCGCCCGTCGGCGAGCCGAGCGCGCCGCCCGCGGCGACGAGCTCCGCTCCGGCGACTCCCCCCGTCGCCGCATCGCCCATCGCGGCAGAGCTCGGCGCCATCCAGTCCTTCGAGGACGCGGAGGGCGCGCTCCGCCGCTGGGGCGTGACGCCCAGAGACCTCGCGCACGCACGCCGTGGCCAGGCCTACGGCCGCACGGTCGGCCATTCGGCCGAAGAGCTCGCGGCCGCCCTCGGTCAGACCCACGCCGTCGTGCTGGCCAACCTCGACGGCGACTCGGACGACGAGGGCGTGGCCACCATCGCCATCGAGGACACGACCACGGTCGGGCTCGACGGCAACTTCACCACCACGACCTTCGTGGTCGTGCTCGATGCGGCCGCGGGCGGCGTCCGGGGCCTCGGCTACCGCAGCTTCGACCCGAACGTCATCGGACCGGTCGAGGTGGAGACGAAGCCGATCCACTCGGCCGCCTTTCACGACGTGGTGGTGCAGTACCAGACCGGCGGCACCTGCGGGCTCGGCTGCTTCGCGCCGAACAAGGTGCGGGCGCATTGGCTCGTGCTCACGGCGGAGCGCGGCAAGGTCGACACCCTCTACCAGGACGAGTGGCAGGCGCTGCCCGACGACGCGGTGCCGAAGGCGGTCGAGATCACCGGCCCGCCGCCCGCCGAGCTGCTCGTCACCGAGGCCGTTCCGATCACGAACATTCTGCAGCGCCGCGAGCGAACGTTGAAGTTCGACGCCGCGGCGTTCAAGTACCGCTGATGAGGACCCTTGTGGCGCGGGGGCCGCGGCGCGATGAGCCCTCGACCACCGCCATGCAGCTCATCGGTCTGCCCTATTCGCCCTGGAGCGAGCGCGCGCGCTTCGCGCTCGACGTGCGGCACGTCGCGTACACTTTCCGGAGCTACCAGCCCCTGCTCGGCGAGCCGCGCCTGCGCCTCCTCACCGGAAAATGGCGCGGCCACGTGACCGTGCCGGTCCTCCGCGATGGCAAGCTCGTGCTCTCGGACTCGGGCGCCATCGCGCGCCACGCGGACGAGCACGGCGACGGTCCGCGCCTCTTCCCGGGGCCCGGCGGCGAGGTCGCGCCCTTCGAGGCGCTCGCCGATCGCGGGCTCGCCGCCGGCCGCGCGCTGTCGCTCGCGCGCATGCTCGACGACGACGCGGCCTTGGCCGAGATGGTGCCGCGCGCCCTGCGCAAGGTCCTCGGGCCGCTCGCGGTCGGCATCGGCAAGGCGGGCGTGCGCCGCACCTTCCGCAAGTACGGCTGCGACGCGCGCCCGCTCGCCGAGCATCGCGCGGAGCTCGAGTCGGTCCTCGAGGCGCTCCGCGCCGCGCTCGCGCGCTCGGCGTCGCAGGACGAGCCGCGCACGCTGCTGCCGGCCTTCTCGTACGCCGACATCACGATGGCGCAGGCGCTCGCCTTCGTGGAGCCGCCGTCGACGGGCCTGCGCCTCGGCCGCGCGAGCCGGCGCGCGTTCTCGGACCCCGAGCTCCGCGCGCGCTACGCCGATCTCGTGGCCTGGCGCGACGCCCTCTACGCGCGCTGGCGCAGCGCCTGACGGGCCGCGCGGGCCCCCGCGTCGGCGGCGGCGTTGGCGGTCATGCGCCGAGCTGCCGGCCGCGGTCCTCGATCGCCGTCCTGGCGGCCTGCCAGGCGATCGAGAAGGTCTGGAAGGCCTCGGGCGTCACGAGCTCCCGATCGAGCTCCGCGACGATCGCCGGGAAGAGCTCGTAGAGCCGCGCGCGCAGACCGTCGAGCTCTGCGCGCGTCGTCGCGCGCAGCGCCTCCGTGATGAGCGCTGCGACCACGAGGCTGTGCCGGTCCGAGCGGTCCTTGCGTCCCTGGCGCAGCCGCGAGCGCAGCGCGAGGAGGACCGAGCCGGCGATGCCCGCGAGGGTGATGAGGAGGGCGATGACGTCCGAGTACACGACGAGGAAGCCGGGCTCGTTGCGCGCGAAGTAAGCGGCGGCGCCCGGGTGAACGGCCGGGTGGAAGGCGGCCGCCGCCGGCTCGATCGTCGCGGCACCGGCAGGGAAGAGCGCGCTGAGCTCGCGCCGGTGCTCGAGCAGGAGCTCCGCGAGCGCGTGGATCGCAGCGTCGTCCACGCCCACGCGCGCGAGAAAGACGGTCTGCACGCCCACCGTCGGCAGGTCCGCCTCCGGCACGACGGGGCCGGCGGCGCGATAGGCGCCCTTCGGGATGAAGTGCGACTCGAGGTACGGCCGCGAGAGGCGCATGGCGGCCCCTTGGTCGACCGGCACGAGGCGGGCGAGCCCGGTCGTGAGGATGTTCGTCGAGCCCGGCTCGCCCACACGATCGGTGCGGAACACCGCGTCGAGCTCGGACGCCAGGAAGCCGGCGACGAGCTCCTTCGACGTGTGATGGGACACCGTCAGGTGGGCCTCCGTCAGCCCGTAGTGCGCGAGCAGCTCGGACAGCGAGCGGGACGACGCGCCGGCGACCTGCGTCGTGCCGACGCGCTTGCCCGCTAGATCCGCAGGCGTCCGGATGTCGGAATCGGCGCGGACGATCAGATGGAACATCTGAGGATAGAGGTAGGCAATCGTGCGGGCCCGCGGCGGGATGGGCACGTCGTTCTGCACCGCGGCGAGCTCGGCGCGCCCGCCCTCGAGCATCTCGAGGTTCTCGACCGCCCCCTCGGTCTCGAGGATGTCGAGGCGGAGGTCGACCTCGAGGTCGGTCAGGAGCCGCGACAGCGCCTCGGCGAAGACGAACCCTTCCCCGCCCCTCGGTCCGGCCGCGAAGCGGAGCGTCTCGACCTTGGCGCGCGCGAGGACGAACCAGGCCGACGCGGCGCAGGCGAGGAGCGCGGCGACCAAGACCAGGAGCTTGAGCGAACGGCTCTTCATCGGAGGCCTCCGTGCTCGGGCTTCTACGCTCGCGCGCCGCCCGAGGCGAGCGGGAGGTTCGGTCGCGCCGCCGCGGCTTCATGCCGGGGTCGGGCGCGAGCACGACCCCGCGCCCGCTACGGCGCAGCCGACACGGCGCCCGGTGGGGGCGCGCTCGCGGCCGGGTCCGGGCCGAACAGGCCTGGGTTCAGCTCGCGCCAGTCGAGGGTCTTGTAGGGGCCGTCGCCGAGGGCGGTCCGGATCCGCTGCGCGATCTCGCCGGCGCGCTCGACGTACTCGACGCGCAGCTCGACGCCCGTGACGCTGTCACCCCGACCTGCGAGCGCCTGCCACGCGCGGAGGTCCACGTAGGCGAGCTTCGAGTCGTACTCGTCGAAGCCGACGTCGAAGAGGGCGATCACGCGGAAGGGCAGGGTCGTCGCGGGCCCCAGGCGGAACTGCTCGTCGTGGTCGGTCAGCTCGGCGCAGGCGCCGATGCCGAGCCCGAGGCGCCGGGCGAGCGTCCGCCCGAGGACGACGCCCGGCACCTGGGTCGCCGCGGTGGCGCCGTCGCACGGGTGGGCGCCGGTGCCCGCGTCGCCGAGCGCCAGGGTGTGCGGCGGCTGCGCGCCCGGCAGGCGCAGCCCGGCGAGCGAGCCCTCGACGATGTGCTTCGGCAGATCGAGGACCGCCGGCATGAGCTCGGGGTCGACGCCCTTCACGATGACCTCGGCAGTCCCACGCCGCGCCGCGAGCGTCATCGGCCCGAGCGTGAACGGGGCGACGGCCGCGACGCCGGCGACGCCGCGCACCTGGTCGATCACGGAGCGGTACTCGGAAAAGTCGACCGAGTACTTCAGCACGATCACGTGCGCGTTCACGCCGAGGATCTTGTCGCGCAGCGCTGTTCCCGCCGGCAGGGGCGCGTCGGCCACGAGCTCGGGCCCGGTCTCGTCCCGCGTGCCGGACGCGGCCTCCACACGCACCTGCGGCGGCTCGGTCCGCTGGCGCTCGCGACACGCACAGGCGAGCAGCGCCGCGCATCCGAGCGCGGCGATGGCGCCGAGGTCTGCTTTGCCTTTCCACACGGCGCTGCGCTCCAGGTAGCGCGTCAGGCGGCCCCGGGCCGCGATGCGGGCTCCACGGCAGCGGCGCAGGGCGCCTCGCGCACGATGCACTCGGCCCTCGCGAAGCGCACCCTGTCACCGGGGTACAGCACGGTCGGAATCACGCCGTCGACGCGAGCCCGATTCACGTACGTGCCCTCGCGCGAGCCGAGGTCGCGCACGGTCCAGCAGCCGTTCACGTTCCCGAGCTCGGCGTGCTGCCCGGATACGTACGGCGCGCCGTGGAGCTCGATGTCCGCACCGCGGTACGGCTTGCCGACCGTGAGGAACGTGCCGGCCGGGACCGCGAGGTACCGCTCGTCTGTCTCCGGCGCTGCGCCCTCGGCGCCCGGCCGTGGGCGAAAACGAAGGTCGACGCCCGTGCTCTCGGGGTCAGCGCAGAGGTACAATGTCGACATGCGAAGCGACGCCGCCGCTGCCGAGGGCATTCTGCATCACTTCGCGGACCCGGGCAATGCGCCGCCCATGGGGCTGCGGGGAGCGACGAGCGACGTCGTGCGGCAGGCGACCCCGTGAAGCCGACACCGCCCGGCCGCACCGGCATCCGCCCGCTCGCGCTCGGGCTCGCGCTCACGCTCGGCGCGGGCACCGCACTCGCGGGCGAGCCCACGGCGCCCGAGCCGGCGACCGCGAGCGCACCGCCGCCGTCGTGGCACGCCGCGGAGAGCGCGCGCCACGCAGCGGAGCCGTTGCGGCCCCGCATCCCGCCGCGCTCCTTGCCAACGACCCTTGCGAGCAACCTCGAGCGCGTCGTCTACGGCTACTACCCCTACTGGGTGACCGACCTGTCGACCATCCGCTGGTCGGCGCTGACGCACCTCGCGTGGTTCTCGCTCGACCTCGACGCGAGCGGCAACGTGACGGCGCACCACGGCTGGCCCGACACGGCGACCGTCACGGCCGCGCACGACGCCGGGGTGCGCGTGGATCTCACCTTCACGCTCTTCAGCGGCAGCGGCATCCAGGCCCTGTGCTCTTCGCCCGCGAATCGCGCGACCACGATCGCCAACATGCTCGCCGAGCTCGAGGCGGGCGGCGCCGACGGCATCTCGGTCGACTTCGAGTTCGTCAACTCCGCCACGCGCGACGACTTCACGACGTTCGTGACGGAGCTCCGCGCCGCGCTCGACGCGGGCGGCCACGCGGACGCCGAGATCAGCATCGCCGCCCCGACCGAGAACTACGGCAACGCGCTCGACGTGCCGGCCCTGCTCGATCAGGCCGACTGGTTCTTCCTCATGGGCTACGGCTACTTCTGGGGTGGCTCCTCGCACGCCGGCCCGGCGGGCCTGTTGCGGGTGACGCCGGACTGGGCTCCGTACTCGAGCCTCTCGATGGTGCGGAGCATCGCGAGCTACTCGAAGCTCATTCCGGCCGCGAAGCGCCGCCAGCTCGTCTGGGGCGTGCCGTACTATGGCCGCGAGTGGGTGACGGCGACGGGCGAGCTCGGAGCGGCCACCGTCGACAGCCTGGGCGCCGTCACGTACTCGGCGTCGGTCGGCGACCTCGCCTCGGGCAACGTCGAGAAGCTCTGGGACGACGGCATCAAGAACCCCTGGTACCGGTGGCAGTCGGCCGGGGCCTGGCACGAGGTCTACTACGACGACGCCGAAAGCCTCGCCGCCAAGTACGGCCTGGCGCTCGCCGAGGACCTCGGTGGCGTCGGCATGTGGGCGCTCAACTACGACGCGCCCCACACCGAGCTCTGGGATTTGCTCGAGACGAGCTTCACGAACCTGCCCGCGCCGGCCGAGGGGCACCGCAGCCATCCCATCGCGATCCCGTCCTTCCCGTTCCAGGACGCGCGCGACACGACCGTCGGCCCGTCGCAGTACTTCAACTACTACTCGTGCGCGCCGAGCACGCCGGAGTACGGCCGCGAGTGGGTGTACCGACTCGACGTCTGCCAGCCGGGCACGCTCGTCGCCAAGGTGCCGAGCTACGCCGATCGCGATCCCGATCTGCACCTGCTCTCCGCGCCCGATCAGGACGCCTGCTTGGCGCGCGACGACACCGAGCTCAGCGCCTCGGTGACGCCCGGGCAGTACCTGCTCGTCGTCGACACCTACGTGCAGATGCCCATCGAGCTCGAGGGCGCGTACGAGCTCGACGTCGACTTCACGCCGGAGCCGGGCTCGGTCGGCTGCGCGCCGTACCTCGCCTGCCTCGCGGGCGCCTGCGTCTGCGCGACCGCGGGCGAGCTCGACTGCGGCGCGGGCTGCGTCGATCCCGCGACCGACCGAGAGCACTGCGGGAGCTGCGGCGTCGCGTGCGGGATCGGCGCGGCCTGCGTGGGCGGCGAGTGCGCGCCCGCGCCGCTCCACGCCGGAGGTGCGCTGCCCCCCTCCGCCTCGGGCGGCTGCGCGTGTCGCCTCGCGCCCGCGAGCGCTCGGGGCGTGGGCAGCGAGGACGCGGCCGCGCTCGGGCTCCTCGGGCTCGCGGGGCTCCTCCGGGCCCGTCGCACTTGGGGCGCCCGGCGCCGCGGCTGACGGCGCACTCGCCGCGCGGTATGCTCGGAGCATGCTTCTCGTGTACGGGACTCCGCACACGGCGCGTCACGGGGCACGGGGTGAGGGCACGCGCACCCCGGGCCGAGCTCGACGCATGGCGCCGGTCGCGCTCGGCCTCGCCGCGCTCGCATGGGCGCAAGGCGCCGAGGCGCAGCCGGCACCGCCGCCGCCCGCGACCGCGACCGCGCCCACGGCTCCACCGCCGACCGCGACCGCACCGCAACCGCCGCCACCACCCCAGCCCTACGCACCGCCGGCCTACCCCCCACCGCCGTACTACCCTCCGCCCGCGGCCCCGCCGACGGCGTACGCGCCCGCGCCCGCCCCGGCCGCGCCACCCGCGGTGGTGGTCGCGCAGCCCTGCCCCGCCAAGCCGACGGTGATCCCCAACTGGGACCCCGACCGACCGACCCCGGAGGGCTACGTCACCGACTGGTCCTTCAACACCTCGCTCATCACCTCGGGCGCGACGCTGCTCGCGACCGGGTGGCTGCTCGCCTCGCTCGGCGGCATCATCGGCGCCAAGGTCGAGGAAGATCGGCCGATCGACGAGGACAACGGCGTCGACCCCGAGGACTGGGCCATCCTCTACGTCCCGATCGCCGGCCCGTTCGCCGCGATGCAGACGGTGCGCGCGCGCCCCTCGGGCATCGGGCTGCTCCTGTCCGACGGCCTCTTGCAGGTGGCCGGCACGGCCGCGCTCATCGCGGGCTTCATCGATCAGGAGCACATGCTCGTCCGCTACGCCTCGGGCGGCACCACGGTCGAGGTGCGGCCCCTCGTGACGGTGGGCGCGAGCGGCGTGTCCGTCGAGGGCGCGTTCTGACCGGGGGCGCGAACCATGGCGAGCTCGCGTCTTCGCACCATCCTCACCCTCGCGGCGCTCGGCCTGGCGAGCGCGCCCTTCACGGCCCGAGCCGACGGTGCCGGCCGCGCCGCCGCACAACCGCCCGCGCCGGTCGCCGCACCGCCGCCCGCGCCGACGACGCCCCGAGCGCCTGCGCCACCACCCGCGACGACCCCACTGCCGGAGGATCTCGACGGTTCGGTCGGCAAGGTGCGCGGGGTCGTGGCCGGCCTCGGCGATCTGCTGCCGAGTGGCGGCGACGGCGCGCCCGAGGGCCCGTTCCAGGCGGTCGGCACCGTGCTCGCGGGCCTCGGGGCGGGGGCGCTCGTCGCGGCCTCGCTCGCCTGGACCGTGGCGGGCGCCTCGGCCCTCGGCCTCGAGCGCGAATGCCCGGACCACAAGTGCGTCGAGGGCACGACGGGCGCACGCACGTATCGCCGCGTGCGCGACGGCGCCCGCGCGGCCGACATCCTCGTCGGCGTCGGGATGCCCGTGCTCACCGGCGGCCTGCTCCTCATCGTGCTCGGCAGCACGGCTGCGCCGCCACCGGTCGCGGGCGCGAACACCACCCCCGACGCCGTGGCGAGCGCGGGCACGCTCCGGGTGACGCCATCCGTCGGCGCGACCGGCGGCGAGCTCGTCGTGGAGGCGAGCTTCTGACATGACGCCCATCGGAAGGCTCCACTGGCTCGCGCTCGGCGCGGCGCTCGGTCTGCCCGCGCTCGGCTGCGACGGGTGCTTCGGGCTCGACAAGTACGAGCTCGTGCCGTCCGCCAGCACGAGCAGCACGAGCGGCACGGGTGGCTCGACGCCGAGCTGCCCCACGCCCGCGACCACGATGCTCTTCGCGACCTACCCGCTCGCCCCCGGCAGCGGCGATCCCGCGGGCGACGCGTGCGCCACACCCTCCGCCAGCGCGCCCGGCGGCGGGCTCGCGCTCGTGGCGCTCGGTCCCGACGACGGCGCCTGCCTCGCGCGCACCGACATCGCGCGCCCGGCGGGCGGGAGCCTCGAGGCGCTCGCGCGCGTGAGCGCCGGGCCGGCGTCCGCGTTCCTCGTCGCGGCGCGCTATCGCGGCGGGGCCGTCACCCTGCCCCCGAGCTGCGCCGACAGCACGCCGACGGTGGTCGACGAGGCGCCCGGTGCGAGCGATGGCCTCTTCGTGGCGCGCGTCACCGTCACGGGCACCGAGCTCTGCACGCGCTGGGTACGGCGCGTGTACACGACGGCGCCCGGCGCCAGGATCGTGGTCGGCGCGCTCGACGGCGCGGCGTCCGGACCGGTCGCGCTCGCCGGCGCGCTCGACGGCGCGGTCGGGCACTTCGAGGACGGCCCCGCGACGACCGACGCGACGGGCGGCGCCTTCGTCGCGCGCTACGACGAGAACGGCGCGCTCGAGGGCGTGTCGACCTTCGGCAGCGCGGCCGATACGGCGCTCGGGCTCGCGCGCTACGAGACCGGCTGGCTCGTGAGCGGCGGCGTGCGCGCGGCCGATCCGGCGTGCCACGGCTGCAGCGGCGAGACCAACCTCACGGCAGTGAGGGGCAGCTGCCAGGGCGGCGCGGGCGGCGCGGCGGGCGCGGGCGGCGCCGG
>JACRDA010000302.1 GCA_016212965.1 Myxococcales bacterium | reverse complement strand
CCGCGTCCGCGGCGGCGTCGGGCGCAGCGCCGGCCCCCGCCGCGCCGGCCGAGAAGAGCGGCCCGACGGGCGCCGAGGAAGATCTGCGCCGCGCCGCCGCAGGCCTCAAGAAGAGCTGGGAAGGCCCGCAGAAGGAGCTCATGCACAAGACGGTGCAGGCCATCCGGAGCGCCCTGCCCACGGCCAAGATCGAGCAGACCGAGGACCGCGCCGCCATGGCCTACGGCGCCGGGGGCACGGTCCTGTTCGTGCGCGAGGCCGGGCTCTGGAAGATCGAGAACCTGAAGTAGTCGGCCGCTTCAGCGCACCCGGTCGAGCACGAGCGGCGGCGCCGGGACCGGCCCGGGACCGAGCGTGAAGGCGCTGCGCACGCGCTCGAGCGCGCGCGGAGCCGCGTCCTCGCTCGCGACGTGGAGCCAGCCTAGCGGCGCACCGACCGTCACACGGTCGCCGCGCCGCACGGCGAGCTCGATGCCGACCCGCGGGTCGACGGCCTGATCGGCGCGCGTACGGCCCGCCCCGAGCGCGACGGCGGCCAGCCCGATCTCGAGGGCGTCGATGCCCGTCACGACCCCCTCGGAGCTCGCCGCGACCGGCACGCGCACGGGCGCGTGCGGCAGCCGACTCGGGTCGGCGACCACCCGCGGGTCCCCGCCCTGGGCGGCGATCATGCGCTCGGCCACCTCGGCGGCGGCGCCGGACGCGATGGCCCGCGCGAGCAGCGGCCGAGCGGCCGCGGGCTCGGGCACGAGCCCGCCCACGACCAGCATCTCGGCCGCGAGCTCGAGGGTGCACTCGACGAGGTCGGGCGGCCCGGCCCCGCCCAGGACGGCGAGCGCCTCCTCGGTCTCGATGGCGTTGCCCACGGTGAGCCCGAGCGGGGCGCTCATGTCGGTGATGAGCGCGCTGACGCGCTTGCCGGCGCCGCTGCCCACCCGCACGAGCGCCAGGGCGAGCTCGCGCGCGGTCTCGGTGGTCTTCATGAAGGCGCCGCGGCCGACCTTGACGTCGAGCACCAGGCCTTCGATGCCCGCCGCCAGCTTCTTCGACAGGATGCTCGCCACGATGAGCGGGATGCTCTCGACCGTGCCCGTCACGTCGCGCAGGGCGTAGATGCGCTTGTCGGCCGGGGCGAGGTCGGACGTCTGCCCGATCATGCAGCAGCCCACCTCGCGCACGATCCGGCGGAAGCGCTCGATGTCGAGGTCGACCGAGAAGCCGGGGATCGCCTCGAGCTTGTCGAGGGTGCCGCCGGTGTGGCCGAGCCCGCGACCCGAGATCATCGGCACCGCGAGGCCGCACGCCGCGGCGAGCGGCGCCAGGCAGATGGACACCTTGTCCCCCACGCCGCCGGTCGAGTGCTTGTCGACCTTGGGCCGCGAGACGTCGCCGAGGTCGATGACGGCCCCGGAGCGCAGCATCGCGTGCGTGAGCGCCACCGTCTCGGCCGCGGTCATCCCCCGGAAGAACACCGCCATGCAGAAGGCGCTCATCTGGTAGTCGGCGAGCCGCCCCTCCCCGAGCGCCGAGATGAGCTCGCCGATCTCGTCCGACGACAATTCGCCCCCATCGCGTTTGCGGGTTATGAGCTCGACCAGGCTTGGCATGGGGGCAGTTTCCGCGAGGCGCGGTGGCGCCGGCAAGCTTCTGGGTGACTCCCGGAAGGAAAAACGAGAACTTGCCCCCGGCGTGAGCCGCTCGGCCCGTGCCGAGCGTCCTAGGACAAGTGCCGGCCTCCCGCGGGAGACAGGCCGAACCGATTAGAGAGGGTATCTGATGCGATCCATGATCATCGTGACCTGTGTTGCCGCCATGGCGCTCGCCGCTTGCGGCAAGAAGAAGGACGCCGCGAACCCCGAGACGACGGCCAAGGCGACGGCCGAGGCGACCGCGGCCCCGACGGCCGAGGCGACCGCGGCCCCGACGGCCGAGGCGACCGCGGCCCCCAGCGCGTCCGCGACGCCCTGAGGTCTCGAGGCGGGCGCGCCGTGCTCTCGAGCCCGGCGCGCCGTACCGTTGCGACGAGCGGACGAGCCGGTGACCGTCCGCAGTGACCTGCGATGCCGACCTCCGGGTCCGGCGTCCGAGGGCGGGGTATCCTCCGGCGCTTTCTTCGGTCTCAGCGCTTCCTTCCGGTCCGTGGCCGGCGCACCCGCCCGAGCCGCGGTCGCCGTCGGTGAGCGAGCACGGCGCGCCCGGCGCGGTACGCGTCGAGCACGCCGCGCGCACGCGGTTGCCGTGCGCGGCGCGCGCTCACGGCGCCCGGGTCGCCCCGCAGCCCCGCCACCCGCAGCGCGTCACGGGCTCCGGCAATAGCCGTTGATGGCGTCGACCAGCGGGTCCTCGCGCTTGACCGCCGCGTCCATGCGGGCCTGCGCCTTCTGCATCTGCCCCTCGTCGGCCTTGTCGCGAGCCTCGGCCACCTCGCGTGCCGCCGCACCGACCTCCTTCACGAGGCCGAGGTACTCGCGCGCGTAGTCCTGCAGATCGCGGATGGAGAGCTCGATCTTGCCGGCCTCGGCCGCGACCTCGTCCATGGTCTCGGCCACGCTGCGCAGATCGGCCGACACGGTGCCGGCGTCTGCCCCGGTGCTCGTCGCCTTCTGGATCTTGTCGACCCCGCTGTTGATGGCGGCGACGAGCGCGTTGCACTCCGTGACCTTCTTGTGCTCGGAGCATCCGGCCGACGCCGCGAGCGCGAGCGTCGCCGCCGCCACGAGCGCCCGCGCCGGCGTCACGAGCGCACCCGCCACTGGCCCTGGAAGCTCGTGCCGATGTCGTCGGCGGTGGGATCGGTCACGATGACGTCCGGCCGCCCGCCCACGGCGCAGATCACGGTGTTCTGCCGGAAGACGCGGCCGAAGGCCGTCGCCTCGTCGCGGGGCATGCCGTGCACCAGCCACGCGGGCTCGCGCCACACGCTGTCCTGCTTGTCGGCCTCGTAGCCGATGCACGGCTCGACGCGGTAGCAGCCGAGGATCAAGAGGTCGCGCATGACGACGTGGCGCTGCTCGTTCACGCGCCGCGGCAGCAGCATCGAGCGCGGGTTGTACGCCGTGAGCAGCGCGAACGTGGTGAGCAACACCGGAGGGTATTGCGTCTTGTCCTGGTTGCTATCGCCGTCGAGCGAGACGCGCACCACGCCGTTCGGCGTGGGCAGCTCGTAGAGCGTGGCGAAGTAGGAGCGCAGGAGCGGCTGGTCCATGGCGGGCTATTGTCCGGTGTGCGCGCCCGGGGCGGCCAACTTGGCGACACGGCGCGGCCCACAAGTAGCAGACCGGCCGCGGCGGGACCATGCCGCAGGCGCGCGAGCCCGGGTGGCTCGCGCGCGCCGGTTTCGCGGCCCGTCCGCGCGCGGCGCCGAGGGGTGCGGTTGCGACGCCCCGGCGCCTGGGCTAACTCCGGCCGGGTGTCCCGCCGAGCCGCCGCACAGGAGCGCCGCTGCCGATGGCGATGATCGAGGTCGAGCGGCTGTGCAAGCGCTACGGTGATTTCGACGCCGTCCGCGATCTGTCCTTCACGGTCGAGCCGGCCGAGGTCATGGGCTTTCTCGGGCCGAACGGCGCCGGCAAGACGACCACGCTGCGCATCCTGGCGGGCTTCATCGGCGCGACGAGCGGACGCGTGCGCATCGCCGGTCACGACGTGGCGAGCGCGCGCGACGCGGCCCGGACGGCCGTCGGCTACATGCCCGAGTCGTGTCCGCTCTACCCCGAGATGCGCGTCGCGGAGTACCTGCGCTACCGGGCCGAGCTCAAGCGCGTGCCGCGCGGGCGCCGGCGCGGCGAGGTCGGCTCCGCCATGGAGGCGACGCAGATCGCCGACGTCGCCGACCTCCGCATCGGGCTGCTCTCGAAGGGCTACCGGCAGCGCGTCGGGCTCGCCGACGCCCTGCTCGGCGCCCCGCCGCTGCTCATCCTCGACGAGCCCACGAGCGGCCTCGATCCGAACCAGATCCGCGAGGTGCGCGCGCTCATCAAGCAGCTCGGCGCGAAGCACACCGTGCTCATCTCGAGCCACATCCTGAGCGAGATCGAGGCGAGCTGCTCGCGCGTGCTCATCCTGGCGCGCGGCGAGCTGGTGGCGGCGGGCACGCTGGCGGAAATCCGCGCCCGGGGCGGCCGGCCGGTCGTGGAGGTGTGGCTGGGCGACGGCGTGGAGCGCGCGCGCCGCGCGCTCGCGGCGCTCGACTGCGTGCGCGAGGTGCGCGACGCGCCGCCCCCCGAGCTCGGCGGCGCCTGTCTCGAGGTCCACGCGCGCTCGGCCGACCCCGAGGCGCTCGTCGCGGCCGCGGAGCACATCGCGCGGGCGCTCCACGAGGCGGGGGTACCGCTGCGCCGCCTCGCCCCCGTCGTCGCCTCGCTCGAGGAGGTGTTCCACGAGCTCACCCTGGCCGCGGCGGACGCCGCGGAGGACGCCGCGTGAGGGGCTTTCAGGCGGTGTTCAAGCGCGAGCTCTTCGCGCTGTTCGTGACCCCGGTCGCCTGGTTCACCATGACCGGGTTCCTGCTCATCCAGGGCCTGCACTTCTACCTCGTCGCCTCGCACTTCGCCGCGCAGCCCGAGCTGTCGGCCGACTCCGGGCCGGTGCAGGCCTTCTTCGGCGGCACGATCCTCCTGTACCCTCCCCTGCTCATCATCTGCCCGGTGCTCACCATGCGCCTCTTCGCGGAGGAGCGCCGCAGCGGCACCATCGAGCCGCTGATGACCGCGCCCGTGAGCGCCGCCGGGGTGGTCCTCGGCAAGTACTGCGCGGCGCTCTTCACCTACGCACTCATGTGGGCGCCGACGCTGCGCTACGTGCTGCTCGCCTCCGAGCACGGCTCGGTCGACTGGCGCGTGGTGGCCGCGGGCTACCTCGCCGTGCTCGCGGTGGGCGCCGGCTACCTCGCGATCGGCACGATGACGAGCGCGCTGTCCCGTAGCCAGGTGTCGGCGGCCGTGCTGTCCGCGATGGCGTGCATCGGCCTGTTCGTGCTCGGGATCGGCGAGTTCATCCTGCCCGACGGCCCCGCGCACGATCTCTGCGCCTACGTCTCGGTGTGGGGCCAGATGAACGACTTCTCGCGCGGGATCATCGACTCGCGCCGCCTGCTGTACGACCTCACGCTCGTGGCTCTGCCGCTCTACGTGACGGTCAAGGCCGTGGACAGCTGGAGGTACGAGTGAGCCGGCGCGCCGAGCCAAAGGGGCCCGCGAGCGACCGCCGCCCCGACGACGCGGCGAGCGGCGCGCGCCACGCGCGCTGGTCCGCGGCCCTGGGACTGTTCGCGGCCGTGGCGGTGGCCGTGCTCGCCAACGTCTGGTCGGCGCGCCACTACCAGCGCTGGGACTGGACGACGAGCGGCCTCTACACCCTGAGCCCGCTCACGGTGCAGACCCTGCACGCCCTCGAGGAGCCCGTTTCGGTCTACGTGCTCCTGTCGGCGGCCGACCCGCTGTCGCTCAGCGTGCGCCACCTGCTCGAGGCCTACCGCGCCGAGTCGAGCCGGCTCAGCGTCGAGCACGTCGACCCCGACAAGGACGCCGCCGCCTTCATCGCCCTGCAGAACCGCTACCACGTCGCTGCGGCACGCATCCAGGGTGGCCGCGTGGTGGCGGACGCCGCGCTCATCGTCGCGCGCGGTGAGCGGCACCACTTCATCTCGGAGAGCGACCTCGTCGAGATCGAGGACGTCGAGGAGGGCAAGGCGCGGCCGCGGCTCGAGGAGGCCCTGACCGGCGCCCTCCGGCAGGTGCTGCGCGGCGAGGAGCGCCGGGTGTGCTTCACGCAGGGCCACGGCGAGCTCGGCCTCGAGTCGGGCGGTGGCCTCGTCGCGCTCGAGCAGTGGCTCGAGAAGAGCAACTTCGCGTCGCAGGCCTTGCCCACGGTGCGCGAGCTGCGCGCGCGCGACCCCCTGCCCGACTGCCACCTGCTCGTCATCGCGGGGCCCGACCGGGCGTTCCCGCGCGAGGAGGAGGAGCGCATCCTGCGCTACCTCGACAAGGGCGGCAGCGTGCTCGCGGCGGTGGAGGCGGTGCCCGATGCGCGCAAGGAGCGCCTGCTGCGCACGGGTCTCGACGCCTTCTTCGCCCGGGTCGGGCTCGCGCATCAGGTCGACTTCGTGTTCGAGCTCGATCCCGGGGCGGTGCGCGGCGGCCTCGGCGAGACCTTCGCCGCGAAGCCCGAGCCCCACGACATCAACGCCGCCCTGCTCGACGCCAGGGGCATCGAGATCATCATCAACACCGCGACCTCCTTCGTCCCGGCAGCGGGCGGGCCCACGGCCACCCCGCTCTTGACGACGAGCGAGGACGCGATCGGGGTCGTCGACTTCGGCGGGCTCGGGACCGCGGGCGCGCCCGACAAGCGCAGCGAGGATCACGCCGGGCCCCTCACGATCGCCTACGCCACGGAGCTGCCGAAGGTCGGCGACACGAGCGGACACGGCCCGCGGGTGGTCGTCATCGGGTCGCGGCGCGTGCTCGCCACGCCGAACTGGGAGGTGCCCGGCCTGCGCGGCACCGCGGCCTTCGTGCAGGGTGCGATCGAGTGGCTCTCCTTCGCCCCGGTGACGCTCGACATCCCGCCGAAGCCGGCGCAGGCCTCCGGGCTCAAGATGGGCCCGGAGATGCTCGGCACCGTGCTCCGCTGGACGGTGCTCTACATCCCGCTCGGCGCCGCGCTGCTCGGCCTCGGCATCGCGCTCCGCCGCCGCGCCACCGAGGGGCGACGCCGCAGCCGCGCCGGGCGGCTCGGCTGGGGCGCGGACGCGGAGCGCCGCACCCGGAGCACGCGCGCGGCCCGAGAGCGCCACCCCGGGACCGAGCGCGCCGACCCGCCGCGCGACGAGCCCCCGGACGACGACGCCGGAGGCAAGCCATGAGCCGGCTCCGGCGCCTGCGGCCCTACGCGACGACCCTCACCCTCTGCCTCGCGGCGGCGGTGACCGGCATCGTGGTGCTGGTCGACCGCGCCGCCGTCTCGACGGACGAGGGCGCAGCGCGCAAGCGCAACCTCTTCCCGGCGTGGCGCGAGGGCGACATCCGGCGCGTCGAGCTGCGCCTCGGCGACGAGACGCTCGCGCTCGTGGCCGAGCCCGCGGGCGACGACGGCGCGCGGTCGTGGGTGCTCGCGCGCGGCGACGAGCACCTCGACGCCGACGCACAGGCGGTGGGCTCGCTGCTCGGCACGCTCGAGTTCGCGGGCTTCGAGCGCGCCGCGAGCGGCGCCGCGGCCGACGCGGCGCTCGCCGACGTGCTCGTCGCGCTG
>JACRDA010000309.1 GCA_016212965.1 Myxococcales bacterium | reverse complement strand
CGCCGCGCGTGCCCTGCCGGTCGCGCGCGGCGCGTTCGCGCGCGGCGACGGCGACGGGGACGGCGGCGCCACGGTCGGCGTGCCGCGTCGTCAGCCGGGCGCCGCGCACGAGCGGCCGAGCGGCGTACCGGTCGCGCGCGTCCCGCGCGGCGGCCTCGACTCGACGCGCGAATGAGCGCCCTCGCCTTTCTCACGGCGGAGCTCGAGCGGCTCCGCGACGCCGGGCTTCTGCGCGCACCCCACACGCCGCCTGCGGGGGCGCTCACGCTGTGCTCGAACGACTACCTGGGCTACGCGCGCCGCGCGCCGCGGCGGGTGCCGGCGGGCGACTTCGGCGCGGGGGCCTCGCGCCTCGTGAGCGGGGAGCGGCCGGCCCACGCGGCCCTGGAGCAGGCGCTCGCGCGCTGGGTCGGATGCGACGCCTGTCTCGCGTTCTCGTCGGGCTACGCCGCGAACGTGGGGACGCTCGCGTGCCTGGCCGGACGCGGCGACCTCGTGGTCTCGGACGAGCTCAACCACGCGTCCATCGTCGACGGCTGCCGCCTGTCGCGCGCCACGGTGGAGGTGGTGCCCCACTGCGATCTCGGCGCGGTCGAGCGGGCGCTCGCCGGCGCCGGGAGCGCCCGGCGCCGCTTCGTCGTGACCGAGAGCTACTTCAGCATGGACGGTGACGGGCCCGACCTCGGCGCGCTCCGCCGGCTGTGCGACGCGCACGACGCCGTGCTCTACGTCGACGAGGCGCACGCGCTCGGCATCCTCGGTCCGGCGGGCCGGGGGCGCGCGGCCGAGGCCGGCGTGACGCCCGACGTGCTCGTGGGCACGCTCGGCAAGGCGCTCGGCCTGCAGGGCGCCTTCGTGTCCGGGCGGCGCGAGCTCCGGGACTGGCTCTGGAACCGCGCGCGCAGCTTCGTGTTCTCGACCGGCATGAGCCCGGCGCTGTGCGAGCTGGCCGCGAGCCGCGTGCAGGAGGTCGCGCGCGACGACGCGGCGCGCGCACGGCTCGTCGCCGTCACGCGCGAGCTGCGGGCCGGGCTGGCCGAGCTCGGTGCGCCCATCGCGCCCTCCTTCGGACCGATCCTTCCCTGGCTCGTCGGCGCGGCCGGCGACGCGGTGCGACTCGCGCGCGCGCTCGAGGCGCGCGGCGTCTTCGTGCAGGCCATCCGGCCCCCGACCGTGCCCGAGGGCACGGCACGCCTGCGCATCGGCCTGCACGCCGAGCTCGAGCCCCGCGACGTCGCGCGCGCGCTCGGCGCCTTCGCCGCGCTGCTCGCGCCCCGCCCCTGACGCGGCACCCGCTGCGAGCGGCGGCCGCGCCGCACGCCGTCAGCGGATCGCCTGCACGCTCGAGCTCGACGACACGACGCGCACCGGGCCGGCGACCGCGGAGGAGATGTCGAAATTCGAGAAGGTCGACTTCGCGCCCGACACGTCGCGGATCTGCGCGCGCACGCTCACCGTGATGATGGCGCCCTTCTCGTAGGCCGAGCGCATCGCGAACTTCTGCGCGCCGAGCTGGCCCTTGGCGATCTTGACGACCTCGGCCCACTGGCCGGAGCTGCCGCCCGAAGACGAGAGCAGCTGGATGCCCTGGAACTCGCCCTGCGGTCCGAGGCTCACCGCGAACGCGCCGACGAACTCCTCGGGCAGATCGCTCACCATGCGGGCGGCGCTCTCGACGATGCCCTGCACGCGCCCCGCCGACGGCAGCTCCATGCCGAGCTCGCGATCGCGATCGGCGAGCCGGTCGTCGAGCACGCGCCCGCCGATGTTGCCGGGGATCTCGCCGCGCCGCGGCGCGGCGGTCGGCGCCGCGGGGCCGCGCTGCCCCGGGCCGTCGCCGAGCAGCGACCACACGCCCCCGGGGTAGGCACCGAGCCCCGCGCCGCCGCCACCGGGGTAACCCACCATGCCGGGCGGCATCGAGAACTCGGAGTCCCCGGCCCCCGGCGCCGTGAGCACGCCGTTCGGATCGGGGGCGGGGCCCTCCGGACCGGGCGCCGTCACGCCCGGTGCGGTGGGGACGAGGGCGAGCGGCGCGCCGGTGCGGGCGGCCATGCCCGGCGGGCGCTGCGACTCGGTGCCGGGCGGCGGTGCCTCGCGCGGATCGCCGCGCCACTCGGGCTCGGGCGCGCGCTCGTCGAGCGGACGCGCGCTCTCGACCTCCGCTTCGAGGTCGATCTCCGAGGGTGGCGTCCAGAGGGTGGGCAGCTCGAGCCAGCCGAGCGCGTGGGCCGGCGCGATCTTCGCGGCCACGGGGATGGCCAGGTGCAGCACGGCGGCCGCGACCAGAGCGTAGGCCTCGAGCTTCACGCCGGTCGTCCTCCGTGTGCGGCCGCCGCAGGCTCGGCGAGCATGAGGGCGCGCTGCTCGCGGAGGTGCCACGGCAGCTCGGCGTAGACGTCGTCGAACAGGCTCTCGCGCGCCGGCGGCTCGAGTGGCTCGGCCTCGGCCACGGCCTCGGCGATCGCGGCGTTGAGCTCGTCCTCGAGGCGCTGCTCGGCGCCGTCGTCGAGCAGGCGCTCGCGCACGAGGTGGCGCCTGAGCCGCTGCAGGGGGTCGCGCTGGAGCCAGGTCTCGACCTCCGCGTCCGAGCGGTAGCGGCTCGGGTCGTCGCTCGAGGAGTGCGCGCCGATGCGATAGGTGAGCGCCTCGATGAACGTGGGCCCCTGCCCGGCGCGGGCGCGCGCAGCCGCCCGCGACAGCGCGACGTAGAGGGCGAGCACGTCGTTGCCGTCGACGCGCACCGACGGGATGCCGTAGCCGCGGCCCTTGACGGCGAAGGTCGACGAGGCCGTCTGGTGCTCCTGGCGCACGCTGATCGCGAACTGGTTGTTCTGGCAGACGAGCACGCACGGCACGCGATACACACCCGCGAAGTTCATCGCCGCGTGGAAGTCCGGCTCGCTCGTGCCGCCGTCGCCGATGAAGCCCACGGTGACGACGGGCTCGCGCCGGAGCTTCGCCGCCCAGGCGGCGCCGACGGCCTGCGGGAACTGCGTGCCGATGCAGCTGCCCCACGAGACCTGGCGCACCGAGCGGGCGCTCATGTGCGACGGCATCTGCCGACCCTTCAGCAGGTCGCCGCGATTGCCGAAGACCTGACAGAGGTAGGTCGTGAGCGACAGACCCCGCACCAGCATGACGGCGCTCTCGCGCAGGGCGGGAAACACCCAGTCCTCCGGGCGGAGCGCGAGGCCCGTGGCGATCGGCGTGGCCTCCTGCCCGGTGCAGGTGCCGTAGAAGCCGACGCGCCCCTGCCGCTGCAGCAGCATCATCCGCGCGTCGACGAGCCGGATGCGCTTCATCTCCCGGTAGGCACGCAGCTTGAGTGCCGGCTCGAGCGGCACGTCGGCGACGTCGGCGAGCCCGCCCTCGTCGTCGAGCAGGCAGAAGAGGCCGAGATCCGGCGCCTCGTCGGCGGGGTCGGCCGGAGCGGCGGGCGCGCGCGGCGCGGCCACGGGCGCACCGCGGCCCGAGCCCTGCGAGTCCCCGTGCCCGTGCATGCCGGGTCCATAGCGCGAACGGTGGGGGAACGCAGCTTTGCAGCGCCCGAGCGGCAACTTTGCGGCGATCTCCGCCGTGAGCTGCTCGGGTGGCCCGGATCGGGTCGGATCCAGGCTTGGACTTGACGCAACGCATGTGCTTCGCTGTCGTCGCTCACCGGGCTCCGATTTCGAGATCCAATCGCGCGTTGCCCCTGGCGCACGCGCCGGCGGTTCGTATCTTTGTCTCGAGCATCTTCCGCACCCGCACCCGGGGGGCCTGCGGCGGCGTCGGAACCGCCGCAGAACACTGGGCATCTTCGTGTCCTCGCGTCGCATCCCCCCCACGGCCATCGACATCACGCCGGCTGCGAGATCGCAGACGCGCCGCAGCGACGGCACGAGCCCGACCCTGCGCGACCGCAAGGCGATCACCGACAAGGCGCTCGAGAACGCCGGCCACATGCGCGACATGCTCACGGAGGCGGCCGACGGCGCCCGGAGCTTCATGGACGCGCTCACGACGCGCTTCGAGCTCGTCGGTCGCTACACGCTCGCCGCGGACGGGGCGATCGCCGACCTGGAGCAGAAGAACGCGGCCGCCAACGAGCGCGTGGCGCTCCTGTCGGAGTGCCTCACCCGCGCGGAGTCCCAGGTGGGGCGCCTGCTCAGCCTCTACGTCGCCACCTACCAGCTCCACGCGAGCCTCGATCCGGAGCGCGTCGAGCGCGCCATCGCGGACATCGCGCTCAACCTGCTCGGCGCCGAGCGGTTCGCGCTGTTCTGGCGCGACGAGGCCGACGACACCGGTGCGCTCGTGTGCGTGCGCGCGTGGGACGACGTGCGCGGCGCGACGCTCGAGGGCGCCGACGCGCTCGTGGACGATCCGCTCGTCGAGGGAGCGCTCAGGGACGGCACCCTGGCGCTCGGTCCGAAGGAGGGGTCGGCGGTGCTCGCGGCGGTGCCGCTGCGCGTGGAGGAGACCGTGGTGGGCGTCCTCGCCATCACGAAGCTGCTCGGTCACAAGGCGGCCCTCCACGCCGACGACCTCGAGCTGCTCGAGCTCCTGGCCTCGCACGCGGCGACGGCCCTGTGCGCCGCGCGCATCCACGCCAGCACGGACCGCAAGCTGCGCACCCTGCAGGGCCTGGTCGACCTGATGCGCGGCCGCACATGATGCGAGACCCGAAGCCATGACCGTCGAGAGCGCACCGAGCCACGCGGGCCTGTCCGGGCGCCTCGAGGACGTGCCGCTCGTCGACATCCTGCAGTTCATCCAGCTCTCGGGGCGCACCGGCACCCTCAGGCTCGAGCGCGACGGCGACCGGGGCGAGCTCTTGCTGCACCTCGGCAAGATCGTGGGTGCCCGCGCGCCGCGCACGCTGCCGCTCGGCCAGCACCTCATCCAGCGCGGCGGGGCCGAGGTCGCCGGTCTCGAGCGTGCCCTGGCGGTGCAGCGCACCGAGGGGCGGCACGAGCCCATCGGTGCTGTCCTCGTGCGCCTCGGGCTCGCGAAGAAGGACGACGTCCTCGCCGCCTTCGCCGAGCAGGTCGCCCACACGATCTACGAGCTGCTCGAGTGGCGCCGCGGCGACTTCCATTTCGCGCTCGCCGACCACGTGCCCCCCGACGACCTCGCGGTGAGCCCGTCGGCGCTGGCCGAGCTCGGCGTCCACACCCAGCACCTCTTGCTCGAGGCGGCGCGCCTGTTCGACGAGCGCAACCGCGACGACGAGGCGGGCATCCCGCGCCGCGGCCCCACGAGCGCGGACCTGCCGGCGCCGCCGGCTCCGGAGCCGAAGAGCGCTGTACCCGGCGCGCCACGCGCGACGCCCAAGGCCGCGCCGCGACCCACGCCGCCGGCCACGAGCAGCAGCCGTCCCGGCGCCGACGCGCCGGCGCGCTCGCGCGGCCACCGACCCACCGAGCGGCACGCGCGGAGCGCGCCCGCGAGCGCCCCCGAGGCCGGCCCGAAGCTGCGCGCCGACTCCGGCGTTCGGGACCGCCCGACCGTCCGGGCGCTGTCCACGGACCGCGCCTTCGTCGGGGTGCTGGTCGGCCGGGCCGCCGCCCAGGGGATTCACGTCTACCAGGCGGACCCCGCGGAGGCCGACGCGGGCGCGCCGGGCGCGCTCCCGACGGCGACGCTCGTCGATCTGCGCGCCGGCGTGGTGGCGCGGGCGATGCTCGAGAGCCTGCGGGCCGCTCACCCGACGACGCCGCTCGTGGCGGTCGTGGACGGCGCCGCCGACTTCGCGGCGAGCTACGACGCCGGCGCGACCGCCGTGCTCGGGCCCGAGCCCGACGCGGTGGCGGCGTGCCTGGCCGCGGTCACGCGCCACCAGACCGCGTGCGCCGCCGGCCAGCTGTACGCCGAGGGGCTGGCCGCCGGCTTCGCGAAGCTGCGCCGCATGACCCGCGAGATCCGGACGGGGCTCATGTCGGCCACGGTGTCGCTCAGCATGCTGAACCTCATCTCGGACACCGTCGAGCGCGCCCTGTTCCTCGTGCACCGCCCGCCGGAGCTGTGGGTGCACGGCGGCTTCGGCCAGGCGGACAACGGCGCGCGGCTCGCGGAGCGCATGCGCGGGCTGCGCGTGCCCCTGGGCCGCGCGGGCGCCCTCTACGAGTGCGTCCTCGACGGACAGGCGCGCGCGCTCGACTGGGACGACGCCGCGCTGCCCGCCGCGCTGGCCGAACGGCTCGGCATGCCGCGGGCGCGCCGCTGTGCGCTCTTTCCCGTCATCAGCGGCGACCGCGTCATCGCGCTCGTCTACGCCGACAACGGCGACAAGGAGCAGCCGATCGAGGAGATCGACTTCCTCGAGCTCGCGGTGTCGCAGATGGGCATGGCGTACGAGAACGAGCTGTTGCGGCGCGGTGAGGGCCGCGTCGCCTGACGCGGCCGCCCGCACCGAGCCCAGCCGAGGAGCGCGGAGGAGACGATGGCAGGCAAGAAGGTGCTGCTGGTGGACGACTCGGAGACCGCGCTCCACATGGGCAGGCTCATCCTGGGGCGCGGCGGCTACCAGCTGGTCCTGGCGCGCAACGGGGCCGAGGCCGTCACGAAGGCCTTGAGCGAGCGGCCGGATCTCATCCTCATGGACGTCGTGATGCCGGAGCTCAACGGCTTCGAGGCCGTGGCGCGCCTGCGCGCCGAGGACGCGACGCGCGACACGCCGATCATCATGGTCACGACGCGCGGCGAGGAGGACAACGTGCGGCGCGGCTTCGAGGCGGGCTGCAACGACTACGTGACCAAGCCCATCAACACGGTCGAGCTCCTGTCGAAGATCCGGAGCTTCCTCGCCGAGTGAGGAGCTGCGCATGAGCGACGAAGGCAAGAAGCCCGAGGCCTACGTGCTGCGCGTCACCGAGGCCGCGCGCCAGTACTCGCGCGAGCTGCTCGACGAGAACGAGCGACTGCGCCATCGCCTGGTCCTGCTCGAGAGCGAGAACGCCGAGCTGCGCGCCGAGATCCACAGCCTCTCCGACGAGCTCACGAACCGGCGACGCGAGGCCGAGCGGCTCTCGGGTGCGCTCGCCGACACGGAGCGGGACAACCAGCACTTCCTCGAGCGCTACCTCGAAGTGGAGCGCCAGAGCGCCAGCCTCGCGCACCTGTACGTGGCGAGCTACCAGCTGCACGGCGCCACGAGCCTCGACGCGGTGCGTGCCGCGATGCGCGAGATCGTCTCGAACCTCGTGGGTTGCGAGCGCTTCGGCGTGTACGAGCTCAGTGCCGACGGCTCCCGTCTCGAGCTCGTCGACGGCATGGGGCTCGAGGGCCGCAGCGACACGGCGCTGTCGCCGCGCGCGGGCGTGGCCGCCGAGGTGCTGCGCACCGGACGCCTCTACCTCGCGCCGAGCGGGGCGCGCGAGGGGGCCCCGCACGCGGGTGGCGACGGGCTCGTGGCGTGCGTGCCCCTCGAGCTCGGTGGCCGCGCGACCGGCCTGCTCGCGCTCTACGAGCTCCTGCCGCAGAAGCGCGGGCTCGAGGAGGTCGACCGGGAGATCCTCGAGCTGCTCGGGGCGCAGGCGGCGCGCGCGCTCGACTGCGCGCGCCTGCGCGGCCCGGACGCCGCCGTACCCCCGGGCCGGCAGCCGGCCGACCCCGCCGGGACGTCGTGACGAACGACCGGCACCTCACGTTCGCGGTGGCGGGCGAGCTCTGCGCCCTGCCGCTCGCGAGCCTGCGCGAGGTCGTCGCTGGGTACTCGGTGGCGGAGCTGCCCCACCTGCCCGCGCCGTGGAGCGGGGTCGCCACGGTGCGGGACGAGGTCGTGCCGCTCGTGGCGCTCGGTCGCCTCCTCGGCTACGAGGCCGGCCCGCGCGGGCCGACGACGCGCGCCCTGCTGCTGTGCGTGGACGGCGCGCTCGTGGGCCTCGAGGTGGACGAGGTGCGCCGCGTGGTGGAGGTGCCGGCCACGAGCCTGCACCCGCTGCCCGAGCTCGGACGCGGCGCGCAGTCGGACTTCGTGCGGGCCGCGTCCGAGCTGCCCGACGGGCGGCTGTTGCTGCACCTCGAGGTGACCGCGCTCTTCGACGCCACGCTGCGGCAGTCGCTCGCGGAGCTACGACCGCGGCTCGGTGCCGCGCCGCCGGGCGCAGCCGCGCCGGAGGCTGGCGCGCGCGGCGACTGAGTCGGCGGCCGCCGGGCCGGGACTCGACTAGGCTTCCGAGGGAGGACACGTGCCCGACGAGAACGACGAGCTCCTGCAGATCTTCAAGCACGAGGCGAGCGAGCTGTTCCTGCGGCTCGACGCCGCGCTGCTCGACGTCGAGGAGCAGCCGGGAGCGCGCGGCCCGGTCGACGAGTTCATGCGCGCCGCGCACACCCTGAAGGGCGCGGCCGGCATCGCGGGCCTCGGCCTCGTGTCCGAGGTGGCCCACGCCGTCGAGCAGATGGTGGCGCCGCTCTGCGAGCGGACGGACGTGGCGGAGCCGGAGCTGTGCGACCGCGTGGGCCGCACGCTCGAGCGCCTGCGCGACGCGCTCGGACGCGTGGCGCGCTGCGACCACGTTCCGCCCGAGCTCACGGAGCTCGCGGCGGAGCTGGCGCAGGCCGTGCCGACGGGCCCCGAGACCACGACCCGCGCCGCGCCGCGGGCCGAGCTCGTGCTCGGCGAGTACGACCGCGTACGCATGAACGTGCTGCGGGCGCGCGGGCAGGTCTTTCATCGCGTGGCCCTGCCCGCGACGGCCGCCGACGAGCCCGTCGCGTGGGCCACGCGGCAGATCGCCCGGCTGCGCAAGGTGGGGACGGTCGTCGCGACGACACCGGGCGCCTCCGAGCTCGAGCGCGTGGTGGCAGAGGGCGAGCTCGTCGCCCTCGTCGCGAGCGCCGCCGACGCGACCAAGCTCGCCGCCGAGCTCGAGCAGAGCGGCATCGCCGGCGCCGCGGTGACGCCCTTCGTGGAGAAGCAGTCGGCGAGCGCGAGCGCCCGACAGGTCGCCCTGCAGTCGCTCGAGGGGTCCGAGCAGGGCGTGCGCGTCGAGCTCGGTACGCTCGGCGAGCTCTTGCGCCTGGTCGGCGAGCTGCGCCTGGCGCGCGATCGCTTCGGGCTGCTCGGCGAGCGCCTCGCGCGCGAGCTCGGCGATCGCGAGACGGCCGCGGAGCTCGAGGTCCCGGCCACGCGGCTCGGCGAGCTCGCGGTGGAGCTCGAAGAGGCCGTGCTCGGCGCGCGGCGCGTGCCGGTGGCGCGCGCGCTGCGCGGCGCCCAGCGTGCGGCCCGCGACGCGGCCCGCGGAGGCGCCCGCACCGTGCGGCTCGAGGTCCGCGGTGGGCAGACGGCGATCGACCGCGCGCTCGCGGAGCCGCTCGAGCGGGCGCTCACCGCTCTGGTGCGCGCCTTCGCAGCCAGCGCCGCCGCGAGCGACGCGGGGCGCGACGCCGAGACGAGCGCGGCGACGCTGACCCTCGAGGCCCGGCGACACGACCGCGAGCTCCGGGTCCACGTGAGCGGCCCGGCGCACGAGCCCGCGCCCGAGTTCGTGCGCGCGTGGCAGCAGACACTCGCGCAGATCGGCGGTCGGCTCGAGCTCGCGCCGCACGCGGCCGGGCTCGTCGCGGAGCTGTCGCTGCCGCTCACGACCGCCATCACGCGCGTGCTGCTCGCGCGGGTGGGGGCGGAGCTCTACGCCTGGCCGGTCGAGGCCGTGAAGGAGACGCTGGTCGTGCGCCCGGCGAGCCTCCAGTCCATCGAGGGGCGCCCCGGCCTGGTGCTCGGCGGCGAGCTGCTCGGCCTGGTGCCGCTCTCCGAGCTGCTCGGCGGCGCCGCGGGCGCGGACGGCCGAGCGGCGCGCCACGTCGTCGTGCTCCACGCCGCGCCGAGCGCGCTCGGCGTGCTCGTCGACGAGCTCGTGGGCGTGCGCGATGTCGTGGCGCGGCCGCTCGGCGCGCGCGTCCTCTGTCATCCGGTGCTCGCCGGCGCCGCGATCCTCGGTGACGGCTCGGTGGCGTTCGTGCTCCGCGCCGCGGCCCTCGTCGAGCAGGCCATCGGCCTGGCGCAGGGCGCGCGGCCGGCGGAGCCCGCGCGCGTCGGCGCGCCGGCGGGTGCGCCATGAGCGGGCGGGCGGACGAGCTCGAGGTCATCACGTTCCGCGTGGGTGCCGAGGAGTACGCCCTGCCGGCACGGGAGCTGTGCGAGCTCGTGCGCGCCACGCGCCTCACGCGCGTGCCGCACGCGCCGGCCTACGTGAGGGGGGTCATCAACCTGCACGGCGAGGTCACGGCCGTGCTCGACCTCGCGACGCGCCTCGGGCTCGGCAGCACCGAGCTCGGCCCGGAGGCGCGCGTGCTCGTGGTCGACCGCCACGGCGAACGGGTGGGGCTCCTGGCCGCGAGCGTGGGCAAGCTCACGCACCTCTGCCGCGACGACGTGCGACCGCCGCCGCCGGTCGCGGCGGGCGCCGCGGCGGCGAGCCTCGACGGCGTCGCCGTCGTCGAGGGGCGCGTCCTGCACTTCCCCAACCTCGACAGGATCTTGGCCTTCGATGGACCCGACCAAGCGACCGACCCCGGGCCGCGGCGCTAGCGCGGGCGCGCCCGTGCTCGGCGCGGGCGAGTTCGCGCTGTTCCGGGAGCTCATCTCCGGGCGCTCCGGCGTCCGGCTCGCCGACTCGAAGCAGCTCCTGCTCCAGAATCGCCTCGGGCGCCGGCTGCAGGCGCTCGGGCTGCCGAGCTTCCAGGCCTACTACCGCTACCTCCGCAGCCCCGAGGGCGAGGCGCACGAGCTGCGGCACTTCTGGTCGGTGGTGACGACGCACGAGACGCACTTCTTCCGCGAGGAGCAGCACTTCGCGGCGCTCGAACAGGCCGTCCTTCCGGCGCTCACCGACGCCGGCCGGCGGCCGCGCGCCCTGCGTCTGTGGAGCGCGGGCTGCTCGACCGGCCAGGAGGCGTACAGCCTGGCGATGGTCGTCGACAGCTTCGTCGAGCGCCGCCCCGGCTTCGGCTTCCACGTCCTGGCGACCGACATCGACGAGGACGCGCTCGCCACGGGCCGCGTGGGGATCTACCCCGTGGCGAGCAAGCGCGAGGTGCCGGTGCGCTACCTGGTGCGCTACGCGGAGCTCGGGCCGCAGACGCTGCAGATCCGGGCGTCGCTGCGGCAGCACGTCACCTTCGAGTGGCAGAACTTCGCCGAGGCGCGCCCGCTGCGCCCGGCCTGCGACGTCGTCTTCTGCCGCAACGCGATGATGTACCTCGAGCGCGAGGTGCGCGTGCGCCTGCTCCAGGTGTTCTGGGAGTCGCTCGCGCCCGAGGGCGTGCTCGTCGTCGGCGCGGCCGAGAGCCTGCACGGCCTGCCGCGCCGCTTTGCCCCGCAGCGCGTGGGCAAGGCCCTGCTCCACCGCAGGGTCGCGGAGACCCATGCGTAGCCGGGACGGCGGCTTCGTGCGCATCGACGGGGCGCACCTCGACCGGCTGCTGCACCTGACGAGCGAGCTCGCGGGCACGCGTGCGGCGCTCGCGGCGGTGGCCCACGCGGCGCGCCGGCGCCACGGCCACAGAAAGCAGGTGAACGCGCTCGTGGAGGCCGCCGAGGAGCTCGGCCGGCTGTGCGACGAGCTGCAGACGCGGGTGAGCCGCGCGCGCCTCGTCGCCGTGGCGTCGCTCTTCGGGCGCTTCGCGCGGCTGGTCGAGGACCTGTCCCGGAGCATGGGCAAGCGCGTCGTGCTCGAGCTCGCGGGCGAGCACACGGAGGTGGACAAGCGCACCATCGACGAGCTCGCCGAGCCGCTCGTGCACCTGGTGCGCAACGCGCTCGATCACGGCATCGAGACCCCGGAAGTGCGCCGGCGCGCGGGCAAGCCCGAGGCCGGCCGGCTCGCGCTCGTGGCGCGGCGCGAGGGCACCCGCCTCGTGGTCGAGGTCGAGGACGACGGCGCGGGCGTCGACCTCGAGCGCGTGCGCCAGAAGGCGGTCGCGCTCGGGCTCCTCGGCGCGGCCGAAGCGGCGGCGCTCGACGACCACGCGACGCTCGAGCTCGTGTTCCACCCGGGGTTCTCGACGCGCGACACCGTGGGCGACGTGTCCGGGCGCGGCGTCGGCCTCGACGCGGCGCGCGACCGCGTGGCGGCGCTCGGCGGCCGGGTCGAGCTCCGCTCGGCGGCGGGGCGCGGGTGCCTGGGACGCATCGTCCTGCCGCTGACGACCGTCGTGGTCGACGCCCTCCTGGTGCGCGTCGGCGACGAGAGCTACGCCCTGCCGCTCGAGCACGTCGAGGAGGTGCTGTGCCCGGGGCCCTGCGCCCCGGTGGCCGCCGGGACCGAGGCGCGCTTCGCGTGGCGCGGCAGGTCCCTCGCGGTCGCCTCGCTCGCGGCGCTCGTGGGCGGCGGCGCGGCGCGCGACGCCGGGGGCGCCGAGGCCCGTTACCTCGTCGTCCTGGCTCACGAGGACGGGCCGTGGGCCATCGCGGTCGACGCGGTGCTCGAGCGCCGCAAGATCGTGCTGCGGGCCCTCGGCCGGCGACTGCGGCGGCTGCCGGGCCTCGTCGGGGCCACCACGAGCGACGAGGGCGGCGTCGTGCTCGCGCTCGACACCGCGTCCTTGCGAGCCCTGCTCGCGCCCGGCGAGGTCGGGCGATGACGGGGCCCCCGCGTGCGCCGCCGGCGGACGAGCGCCCGGCCGTGGCGCGGCACGCGCTCGCGCTCGGCATGATGAAGGTCGTGGCGGTGCCCGCCGAGCTCTACACGGTCGTCGCGACGGGCTACGCCCTGGCGGTGTCGGTCTCGGGCCGGCACGTCGGCGGGCTCGTGCACTTCGAGCTCGACCCGGCCGAGGGCGGTCCGGGGCGGCGCGACGCGGTGCCGGCGCCGCTCGCCAAGTTCCTCGCGGCCCTCGCGGCGCTCGGCGGCGAGCCGCGCCACCTGCGCTTCGAGCTCGTGGGCGGCGCACACGTGCTCGGCACGCTCACTGCGGCGCAGCGCCGGCTGCTCGCCGACCGCGCGGTCGCCACCGTCGCGTCGCTCCTCGAGCGGCACGGCGCGCGCCTGGCCCGCAGCGACGTCGGAGGGGACGTCCTGCGCACCGTGCGCGTCGACACCGTGGCCGGCACCGTGCGCGTCGAGACGGGCGTGCGCGGACGCGGTCGGACGCGGCGCGCGGGCGAGGTCCCGGGCGCTGCCGGCCCGAGCCCGCTCGGGACGGCGCCGAGCCTGCCCGCGGCGCGCGCCGTGGCGCCCGGTCTGCCGGCCCCGGCGCCGGAGACGGGCCCGAGCGTGTTCGTCGAGATGGGTCGGCTCCACGTGGCCGAGGCGCCCACGCGCCTGGTCGCCGTCCTCGGCTCGTGCGTGGCGGTGTGCGTGTTCGACCGGGCGCTGCGCATCGGCGGGCTGGCGCACGTGATGCTGCCGCGCAGCCCGGAGGGCGCGAACGAGCCCGCCAAGTACGCCGACACGGCGGTCGCCGCGCTATGCGCCGACCTCGGGCGTGCCGGCGCACGCCTGCAGCGCCTCGAGGCGCGCCTCGCGGGCGGCTGCAACACGCTGTTCGCGAACGAGGAGGGCCTGTGGCGCATCCCCGCCGACAACGCCCGCGTGGCGCGGAGCGCGCTCGGGGCCGCGGGCATCGAGCTCGCGAGCGAGGACACGGGCGGACGCGTGGCCCGCAAGGTGTGCCTCGATCTCGCCTCGCTCGAGCTCACCGTCACCATGCTGCCGAGGCCGACGTGAGCGGCGCCCCCGACGACCGGATCCGCGTGCTCGTCGTGGACGACTCCGCCGTGGTGCGCCGCAGCCTCGAGCGCATCCTCGGCGAGGACCCGGCGATCGGGCAGGTGGACACGGCCGCGAGCGGCGGCATCGCGCTGCGCAAGCTCGAGCGCTTCGACCCGGACGTGGTGACGCTCGACCTCGAGATGCCCGGCCTCGACGGCCTCGCGACGCTGCGCGAGCTCATGCGGCGCGCCCCGCGCCCCGTCATCCTGCTGAGCGCCCACTCCGCGGCCGGCGCCGCCCGCACCCTCGAGGCGCTCGAGGAAGGTGCGCTCGACTTCCTTCAGAAGCCGGGCGGGCTCACCTCGGAGTCGATCGCCAAGGTGGCGCCCGTGCTCGTCGCGAAGGTGAAGGCGCTCGCGCGACGGCGCCGCGCCACACCCACGCCGCCGCGGGGCAGCGTCGCGCGGCTGGCGTTGCCGCGCGCGGGCCAGGTGGGTGTCGTGGCGATCGGCGCCTCGACCGGCGGCACCGAGGCCCTGCGCACCATCCTCACCGGGCTGCCCGGCGACTTCCCCGCGGGCCTCGTGCTCGTGCAGCACATGCCGGCGGGCTTCACCGCCGCCTTCGCGCGACGCCTCGACGAGCTGTCGGCGCTCGAGGTGAAGGAGGCGGCGCACCGTGATCTCGTGCGCCCGGGCCGGGCGCTGCTCGCGCCCGGCCACAGCCACATGGTCGTGCGCCGCGAGGATGGCGTGGCCTTCGTCGAGCTCGACCGCCGCCCGGCCGTGGGCGGGCACCGCCCCTCGGTCGACGTGCTCTTCGAGTCGGCGCTCGAGACCTACGGCGCCGGGACGCTCGGCGTGCTGCTCACCGGCATGGGGCGCGACGGCGCCCGGGGGCTCTGCGCCATCCGCCAGGCCGGCGGCACCACCCTCGCCCAGGACGAGGCGAGCTCGGTCGTGTTCGGCATGCCGAGGGCCGCCATCCAGGCCGGCGGGGCCGACCACGTGCTCGGCCTCGGGGAGATCGCCCCCGCCTTGCGGCGGCTGGTCCCGTCCGCGCGATGAGGGAGCGGTGCCGCAGAAACACGCGGGTCGAATGGCCCTGGACCCTTGCCGAAGAAGCAGGCGGCATCCGGATGCCGCGTGCTGAGAGGCCAGGAGTCACGGGCTCGTTCGGGCTCGTCTCAAGCCTCGTCCCCTGGACCCCGAATCTCGCAACGCCCGCTCAGTCCGTCTCGCCCGCCGCGGGGTAGATGGGCCGCAGATCGACCGGGATGTCCCCGAGCCCGTCGAGGGCCTTCTTCATCACGGGCGACATCACGCCGTACTTGGCGAGCATGGCTTCCACGCCCGCGCGATCGCCGGCGTGCTGCAGCATGCAGATGTCGTGGACGAGCTTCGTGATGGAGGCCTCGAGCTTGTCGAGGTCGACCTTGAGCTTGCCGGTGGCCGGGTCGGCGGTGGCCGCGCCCTCCTCGAAGAAGCGGTTCACCTGGAGCGCGGAGCCCTGGCCGTGGGCCTCCGACACGCCGAAGCGCACGCTGCGGAACAGGCCGGCGAAGTACGACACGAGGAGCTTCGCCCGGAAGTCGTCGGGCAGCTGCTTCTGCTTGATCATGAACAGGATGTTGTAGGCGCCCATCACGTCGGCCTTCGCCTCCTCGATGGCGGAGTGGCTCGGGCCGATGGCGACGCGCACGTCGACGTCCTTGCCGTCGACCTTCACGGTCGCCGGACCGAGGCTGTGCGACAGCTCGTGGAACAGGGTCTCGTTGAAGAACGCCTCGGACGAGAGCAGCGCGGTCTGCGAAGGGTCGAGGATGCGCTCGCCGATGGGCCGCATGATGGCGTCGAACTTCGTCTGGATCACGTTGCGGAGGAGCACCTTCTTCGCGCCCTTCTCCTTGCGCACGACCTCGTCGTTCGGCAGGTTGAAGGCGATGGTCTGCACGCTCTTGCGCGCGTCGCCCGCGCTGTAGACGAGGTCGACCACGCGGATGGGGCTCTCGCGGCCGCGCGTCGTCTTCACCTCGTCCGGCACGGGCAGGTTCTTCTCCATCGCAGGCAACAGGGCCTTGTACTTGGCGAGCTTCTGCGACGCGTCGGGGTCGGTGACGGTCACGAAGGCCTCGAAGGACGCCTTGAGACCGAAGAGCAGATCCTCGTAGGTCTCGTAGGGGCCGATCGTCACCTCGACCGCGCCCTCGAGGTCCATCCAGTCCTTGTCCGACTGCTGGTACTCGTCGTTGAGGAAGGCGGCGGCGCGCGACACGAGGAAGCGCTTGAGCGTCGGGTTCTGGGTCGCGGCGGCCGCCTCGCCGAGGAGCTTCGCGGCGGGCCCGAGCCACGCCGCGTAGGCCTTGCTGTACGGGACGGCGACGAGCTTGTCGCCCTGGCGCTCGACCACGGTGAACAGGCTCTCGAGCGCCGCCTTGTCGCCCGGGTGGGCGGCGAGGTAGCTCTGCCACGCGCTCGCCGTGAGGTCGGTCGGGTAGAAGCCCGCGCCCATGGGGTGCGCGCGCTCGCCCACGAACGGCCGGAAGTGATCCTGGCGGTCCCACGGGCCGCGCATGATGCGGAAGTAAGCGAGCTTCGCCCGGCCGGCCTCGCTCGTGTCGGCGGCGAGAGCCTTCTCGAGCGCGGGGTTCTCGGCGTACGCCTGGCGGTCGAAGATGGGCTCCATCAGCTTCGCGGCCGCGATGAGCTTGTCGAGCGCGGCCTTCTCGCTCGCGGGCAGCTTGGTGAGATCGGTCGTGAGCTTGACCGGGGCGAACTGGGCGATCTTCTTGTCGAGGCTCATGGTCCCTCCACTCTGCTCGTCCTCCGCGAATCCCGCGTGCTGGCCCTTGGCCCCCTCGTCCGGCTGCCGCACCGGCGGCACCTTCAAAGCGTAGCTCTGCGCGGGCGGCGCCTGCCAGACGACGGAGGAGCAGCCCGCGCCGCCGGCGCCGAGGAGCGCGAGCGCGAGAGGTGCGAGGACGGAAGGAGCTAGGACCGACGGACGACGACGCATGGGACACCTCGGCTGCGCGCCCGGGACGCGCGAGCGGCGCGAGCCTCGCATGGGACGAAGCGCCTACCAAGCCCTTCGTCGCCGCCCGCCCGCGCTACTCGGCCGCGCGCTACTCGTCGGGGGCGCGCGTCTCGGCCTCGAGGCGGTCGCGCCGCAGCCGCTCGGCCAGCGTCACGACCTTGGGGTGAAAGGGCTGGAGGCTCCGGGCGGCGTCGAGGTGCAGCCGGGCAGCGTCGAGATCGCCCGCCGCGCGCCGCGCCTCGGCGAGGTTCGCGTGGGCCCGGAAGCTGCCTCGGTTCCAGGCGAGCGCCTCCTCGTAGGCATGGCACGCGGCCCCGAGGTCGCCGAGCGCGTAGTGCGCGTTGCCGATCGCGACGAGCGTCGCCACGTCGGCGAAGCGCGCCCGGGCCGCCGCGAAGTCCGCGAGCGCGCCCCGCGCGTCGCCCGCGTCGAGCCGGTCCACGCCGGCCTCGAGCGCCGCCTCGCCCGAGCGGGGGTCGAGGCGGCGCGCGGCGGCGAGCCACGCGCCCCGCTCGGGCGGTGCGG
>JACRDA010000301.1 GCA_016212965.1 Myxococcales bacterium | reverse complement strand
GCGGTCGAGATCCGGGTGAGCTGGGGCCGCAGCCTGCTCAGCGTGGCGCACCTGTCGCCGGCGCGGGCGTACTGGGTGGGCGAGGACGAGAGCGCGGCGCGGCGCTGCGACGTGTGCGTGCCGGCCGAGAAGCTCGGTGCGGTGCGCGCACCCGTCGTGACGGTGAAGGACGGCGCAGTCCGCGCGGTGGTGCTGCCGGGCGCGACGGGCACGATGCAGGTCGCGGGCGCGGCGCCGGTGAGCCTCGCGGAGCTCGTCGGGCGGGGCGAGGCCGAGCCCTCGCGCGAGCTCGCGGGCGCGTACGAGCTCGCGCTGCCGGTCGGGGCGCGGGTGCGGATGCAGGTGTCGGACCTCGTGTTCGAGGTGGCGGGCGTGAAGCAGGGGCGCAAGGTGTCGCGCGGGGTGTGGGCCCTGCTCGGCGCGGCGACGCTCTTGTCCGTCGGCGGCTCGGCGCTGGCGCACGGCGCCGTGCTCGGCGCGATGGCGGCGTTCCTGCCGGAGACGAGCGCGGTCGCCGACGACTCGGTCACCGAGGACCAGCGCTACCTGATGAAGCAGTACCTCGACGCCGTCGCGGAGCGCGAGGACGACGCGCGCGAGTCGCCGGTGCTCACCGACCCGGGCTCGAACGGCGAGCAGGGCATGAGCGGCCAGGCGGCGCGCGGCTCGAGCGGCCTCGCCGGCGCGCCCAACGCGACCGCGACCGGCAACCGGATCGGCGTCAAGGGCCCGGCGAACAACCCCGACCCGCACATCTCGCGTGAGCGCGCGCTGCGCGAAGCGGCCGAGTTCGGCATGATCGGCCTGCTCGGCAGCGACCACGGCAGCGCGAGTCCGATCGTGGCGGACTGGGGCCGCCAGGACCGCGAAGGCAACGACCCGATGGATGCCGCCGGCAACCTCTTCGGGCGCGACATCGGCGAGAGCTACGGCATCGGCGGTCTCGGGCTCACGGGGACTGGCGAGGGCGGCGACGGCCCCGGCGAGGGCATCGGGCTCGACGGCATCGGCACCATCGGCAACGGCCGCGGCAACATCCCCGGCCAGCAGGGCTTCTGCGGCGCCGCGTGCGGCGGCCGGCCGAACGGGCGGCATCGCACCGAGGGGCCGAAGATGCGCCTCGAGAAGAGCGAGGTCTCGAACAGCCGCCTGCCGCCCGAGCTCATCCAGCGCGTCATCCGCGCGAACTACGGCCGCTTCCGCGCCTGCTACGAGAGCGGCCTGCGCACGAATCCGGGCCTGCAGGGCCGCGTGGGCGTGAGCTTCCTCATCGGCCACGACGGTCGCGTCGTGAGCGCCTCGCCGAGCGGCGACCTGCCGGACGCCGGGGTCATCGCCTGCGTCGGCCGCGCCTTCGGGCAGCTCACCTTCCCGGCGCCGGAGAGTGGCAGCGTGACGGTGGGCTACGGCTTCACCTTCGCCCCGGCGCAGTGACCACTCGCACGCGGCGCGCTCCAGCAGGGCGGGCGACCTCGGGTCGGCCCGCCCTGCACGCGTTCGTGCGCCCGACGCTCGGCCGGGCTCGCAGCCGAGCGCGAGCGCCGCCAACTAGCTAGAAACTAGGCAGAGGCACCCTCGATCCGTATGCTCCGGCTCCATGGGTCTCGGACGAGCCTATGATCCCCACTTCGAGCTGCATCGCGTCAGCCGTCGCCGCGCCGGCGTGTGGCAGACGGCGGGCGGCGTGGTGTTCGACCCCGCGACGGGCGACGTCCTGCTCGTGAAGATCCGGCGCGAGCTCGCCCGGGGGCGCAGCGGTTGGACCTGGCCGAAGGGGCGCATCGACGTCGGCGAGGGACCGATGTCGGCCGCCCTGCGCGAGATCGAGGAAGAGACCGGGGTCGTGGCCCGCGCGGTCGAGAAGCTCTCGAGCTTCCGCACGGCGCGCGCCCTGCGGCACTACTACCTGTGCGCCCTGTCCGCGGCGCGGCCCCACCGCTGTCGCGAGACCCTCGAGGTCCGGTGGGTGCCGCTCAAGCGCGCCAAGGCCCTGCTCGATCGAAAGCGCGATCTCGGCGTGCTGCGCGCCGCCAAGCGCGCCCTCGCTCGCCAGGCGGTAGAGGCCGACACCGCGCGCGCCGCCTGACGCGCCCGCCCGTGCCGGTGGCCGCGGCCGGCGCGCTGGCATAAAGTGGCCGGTGAGGCTAGCGCGACGAAGGCGCACCTCGGCTGAGGGAGCGAGAGGGACTATGCGACAGCGACTTTGGGGTTCGGGTGCCACCTGGCAGCTCGGCGTCGTGGCGGCTTCCGGGCTCGTGGCCCTCGCGGCGTGCGGTCCCGAGGTGTCCGTGTTCGGCGGCAGCGGGGGCGCGGGTGCCGGAACGACGGCCACCACGTCGACGACCACCACGTCCACGTCGACCACCACGTCGACGAGCACGTCGACCACCACGAGCAGTCAGGGTGGAGGCGGCAGCGGCGGCGCGTGCCCGAGCGGCCCGAATACGGACCTCGACGGCGACGGTTTCACTCCGAGCGCTGGCGACTGCGACGACTGCGACGCCCTCGTGAGCCCGGCCGCGTTCGACGTGCCCGGCAACGGCCTCGACGACGACTGCAGTTCGCAAGTGGACGACGGCCCCGCCCCCTGCGACGCCGGCCTCGCCATCGACAATCCCGATCCTTTCGCGGCGGCGAAGGCCATCGACCTGTGCGACACGACGACGGAGCAGAGCGATCTGCCGGGTGTGATCAGCGCCGCCTACGTGCGCGCCAACGGCGGGCCCCCGGTGCCTCCGGCCGAGCAGGCCGGAATCCTGGCCGACTTCGGCACGGTGCTCGGGCCGCAGTGGGGCGCGCGCATGCTCGGCCTCTCGAGCGGTCGCGCGCGCGATGCCACCGATCCCGGTGCGTGCGGCAGCTCGAACTGTACGGCGCTCGGTCAGGGCGTGGCGCCGGCGGGTTTCCCCCAGGCGGCGCCGGGCTGCCCGGCGGCGAGTGGTATCCACGACGACCTGGCGCTCGAGCTGCGCGTGCGCGCGCCGAGCAACGCCACGGGCTTCGGCTTCGACCTCGACTACCACTCCTTCGAGTTCGACTTCTCGGCCCAGTGCACCTCGTTCCTCGACCAGTTCGTCGCGCTCGTCGCACCGGCGCCCGTCGGCGCGGTCAACGGCAACGTGTGCTTCGACGCCACGACCCTGCCGCCCTGCGCGCAGTTCGTGCCCCAGCAGGTGTGCGCGACCTGCGTCCTCGGTGCGGGCGAGCTGGCCGGCACCGGCTTCGACGTGTGGGCCCAGAACGGTCGCGGTGGCGCGACCGGCTGGCTGCACACGACGTCGCCGACCGCGCCCGGCGACGTCTTCACGGTGCGCCTCGCCATCTGGGACGGCAGCGATGGGATGTTCGACTCCACCGTGCTCGTCGACCACTTTCAGTGGACGGCCGGCGCTGCCCCCGCGATGGAGACCCTGCCGATCCCCTGATCCGGGCAGGCGCGGCTGACGCGCTGCGGCGCGCGGGCTCGGTCCGGCGTGCGGACAATGGCTTGACGGGGCGGGGCGGCGCGGTGAAAAGCGCCGGCCATGAGCTACTCCCTCGTGCTTCTGCCGGGCGATGGTGTCGGGATCGAGGTCGCGGCGCAGGCGCGGCGCGTGCTCGCGTGCGTGAGCGAGCGCGCCGGCGTCGCCTTCGACATCGAGGAGATCCCCTGCGGTGGCGAGTACTTCCTCGCGCACGGCCGCGACTGGCCCGCGGGCTCGGCCGAGAAGTGCGAGAAGGCCGACGTCGTGCTGCTGGGTGCGGTCGGCTGGCCCTCCCCCGACGGCAAGGGGCCCGTGACCATGCCCGACGGAAACATGGCCGGCTGGTCGCCCGTCATCGGCAACCGCATGCGGCTCGATCTCTACGCCAACATCCGCCCGGTCAAGCTCTACGAGGGCGTGCAGGCACGCATCTCGGGCCGGCACATGCAGGTGTGGCGCCCGGGCGACGTCGACATCCTCTTCGTGCGCGAGAACACCGAGGGGCTCTACGCGGGCATGGGCGGCATCCTGCGGCGCGGTGGCAAGGCGGTGGCCGCGACCGACACGCGCATCATCACGCGCGAGGCGAGCGAGCGGGTCATCCGCCTCGCCTTCGAGCTCGCGCGCAAGCGCCACGGCGCGCCCAAGGACAAGAAGAAGCGCGTCACCTGCATCGTGAAGAACAACGTGCTCGACGGCTGTCGGTTCTTCCACGAGGTGTTCCTCGAGATCGGCGCGGCCTACCCCGACATCGAGAAGGACGTCGCCATCGTCGACGCCTTCACGCAGTGGCTCATCACCCAGCCCGAGTACTACGACGTGTGCGTCGCCACGAACATGTTCGGCGACATCGTCACCGACCTCGCGAGCGTGCTCCAGGGCGGCATGGGCATGGCGGCCGGCTGCAACGTCGGCGACCACCACGCCATGTTCGAGCCCATCCACGGCTCGGCGCCCAAGCACGCCGGCCTCGACAAGGTGAACCCGATGGCGATGATCCTCGCGACCGCCAAGGGCCTCACCTGGCTCGGCGAGCGCAAGAAAGATCCGAAGCTCGAGCGCGCCGGTGCGGCCATCGAGGCAGCCGTCCAAGCCGTGGTCAAGCGCGGCGCTCCGCTCACTTACGACCTCGTCGGCAGCGAGAAGGCGGCGCGCATGAGCGAGGTCACGAGCGCCATCCTCGAGGAGCTCGCGCCGCGACTCGCTTGAGCGCGCAGGCCGCCGTCAGCCGACGGCGAAGGTGAGCCAGCGCACGAGCGGCGCCGCGAGCTTGCCCTGCTCGACGAGCCACGGGACGAGCTCGCGGCTCTCGTGCAGGCGCGCCGGCATGGCGGGCGACATCAAGGCGAGGCCCTTGTGGCGCAGGAGCGCGACGCGCGGGTGCCCGGGATCCACGCCGCGCGGGGCGCTCTTCAGCGTCTCGGCCGCGCCGATCGCGAACCCGCGTTTCTCGAGGCCGAGGACGAGCTTGGCCACCTCGGCGCCGCTGCCCTCGTCGAGCAAGGCGGCGCGGAAGCGCGCGAGCTGCGGCGCGTCCATCATGTAGAGACCGAACCCGGCCATGCGCCTCGGCACCACCTTGCCGCCGGCCGTCTCGACCCCGAGCTCCACGTACATCGCGGCCGGCGTCTCGGTGGGCTTGGCCAGCCCGCGCTTGACCGCGAGCACGCCCGACACGGCCGTCTTGTAGGGCGTCTTGTCGGCCGAGAAGCGCACGTCGCGGTTCAGGCGGAAGACCTTGGGCTCGCCGAGCTCGCAGTCGGGGTAGGCCCGGTCGAGCTTCTGCCGCAGCTCGGCGAGCAGGGCCGCCATCGGCTGCGCGAAGCCCTGCTCGTACTCGCTCTTGTGCGCCATGAACCACTCGCGCGTCGGGCTCTTCGCGAGCGCCTCGAAGAAGCGCAGGCTCGCGAAGCCCTCGAACCTCGTCCCCGCGACCTCCGCGCGCGGCGGGCTCCCGCCGCCGCCCGTGCCCGCCTTCGCCTTCGCCATGGGCCGAGGCTACCGCGCCGCGCGCGCTGGATCGACCCTCCAGGCGGAGGGCCGCGTGCCGGGTGCGAGGTGCTTCCCTGCGCGGCGCCGCCATGAGATGTCGACAGCGCCGATGGCCCCTTCTTCCGAGCGGGAGCTCCGCGCCGAGCTCGTGCGCATCAGCCACCTCTGCTACGAGCGCCACCTGCTCGTGGCGCTCGACGGCAACCTCTCGGTGCGGCTGCCCGGGGGGCTCGTGCTGTGCACGCAGGCTGGCTGCCACAAGGGGCTGCTCGTCGACGACGAGCTCGTCGTCATCGATCTCGAGGGCAAGCGCGTGCGCGGCGCCGGCGCGCCCACGAGCGAGATGGCGATGCACCTCGCGTGCTACCAGAGCCGCCCCGACGTCGGCGCGGTCATCCACGCGCACCCGCCGCTCTGCATCGCATTCACGCTCGCCGGTCGCTCGCTCGCGCGCTGCGTCCTACCGGAGGTCGTGCTGACGCTCGGCACCGTGCCGACGCTCGCCTACGCCACGACCGGCACCGAGCTGCTCGCGGCGCGCGTCGGCGAGGCGATGCTGCGCCACGACGCCGTCATGCTCGACCGCCATGGGGCGGTCTGTGCCGGGCGCAGCCTGCGCGAGGCATTCTGTCGCCTCGAGACGATGGAGCACATGGCCGCCATCATGCAGGCCGCGCACACGCTCGGCGCGGTGCGCGAGCTGCCTTGCGACGAGGCCGTGAAGCTGCGCACGCTCGGCCTCGAGCGCTACGGCGGGCCGCCCGCCGCCGTCGCGCGGGCGCGCCAGCCCGGGGCGGATCTGCCGCCCGCCTGTCTCGCCTGCGCCGGGTGCGAGCACGCGCCCTCGGGCGCGGACACCGCCGTCGCGGCCCCGGTTGCGGCTGCTGCCCCGCGGTCGGCGGCGCGGGCGCCCGCGGCTCCGACGCTCGCACCTCGGGTTCTCGCCCCGCCGGGGCTCGACGGCGAGGTCGCGGCCGCCGTGCGGCGCGTGCTTGGC
>JACRDA010000300.1 GCA_016212965.1 Myxococcales bacterium | reverse complement strand
GAATATCGAGATGATACGTGCCGTCACGGGGCGTCACCGTTTCACCTGAAACGTGCCATCGGGGCGCACCTGGAGAACCGGCAACACTGCGAGTTCTCTGGGCTAATGGCTAACGGCTAACGGCTAATCGCTTCTTCTCGGGCTAGCCACGGTGTCGTCGAGCCCGAGCAGGCCTTCCTCGACCAGCGCCAGCAGCGTGGCGGCCACGTAGGTCTTGGTCACGCTGGCAATGCGGAACAGGTGCCCCGTCGTCATCGGCTCGCCCGTGTGGGCCTCGCCCACCGCGCCGACCCAGCGGCACGAGCCGAAGATCACCGCGACCGACGCGCCGCCCACGGTCTGCGCCGGACTGCTGGCGTAGTGCTGGTCGATGGCACCCTGCAGGGTCGCTCCGAGCGCGGCGCAGGCCGGATCGCCCCCGGCCCCGCCCTGACCGCCCGTGCCCGCTCCGCCCCCCTGCCCACCCGCGCCCGCTCCGCCCTCCCCCTGCCCGCCCGTGCCCGCCCCGCCGCCCCCGATGAGCCCGCCCGTGCCCGCTCCTCCGGTCGAGCCGGCACCGGCCCCAGCGCCGCCCGCGTCGCCGCCCGCGCTCGAGTCGCTGCAGGCGCCCGCGAAGAGAAGAACGATCAGACTCACGCGTGACGAGCTCTTGAGCACGCGGCGTGCGGAAGCACGACATGTGCCATCGCATGCATCGGGGAATATCGCGCCGTAGGGCCCGGGGCCGGCGCTCGAGCTCGTGACTTCCTGCGGCGCCAGAACCTCTTTTCACAGCTAGGAGCCTTGAACGGCTACGGCGGAACATGCGATCGATGATGAGCCTGGAGCCTCGAGACCTTCGCCCGAATGGGCGAAGGTCGAGGCCGGGTGCTCAACCGCAGCCCACGTGACCGCCTTCGCCGCAGCCGCAGCCCCCGTCGCCGCAGCCGCAGCCCGCGTCGCCACAGCCGCAGCCGCCACAGGCGCAGCCGCCCTGGCCAGCAGCGCCACCGGTGCCGGCCCCACCCTCGGCCGCGCCGCCACCGTCGCCGATGGGACCTCCGCCGGCGGCACCACCACCGCTGCCGGTGGAACCTCCGCCGGCGCCACCACCGCCGCTGCCGGTGGCACCTCCACCGGCCCCCGCGTCGCCGCCGCCCCCGCCCGTTGCGCCGCAGCCGGCCGCGGAGACCTTGCTCGCATCCATGGTGACCGCCGCATTGCGCGCCACGGCTCGGCCGAGCACGGTGACGCCGCTCGTCAGCGTGATGCTGGTCAGGGCGATGATGCTTCCGACGAAGCTCGAGCCGGTACCGATCGTCGCCGAGGAGCCGACGCGCCAGAAGACCTGGCACGGGTCCCCGGCGTTGCTCATCTGGACGGACGCCGTGCTCGCCGTGGTGAGCGTACTACCGATCTGGAAGACGAAGACCGCTGCCGGGTCGCCCTGCGCGTCGAGCGTAAGCGTACCGGTCAGCTGCGCCGACGACGAGAAGCAATACGCACCGGGCGTGAGCGTCAGCCCGCCCAGGTCCTGGCCCGTCAGGTCGAGGTCGCAAGCCTGGGCGGAGAGCGCGTCGTACGCGGTCGTCGCGTCGCTCTGGGCCTGGAGGGCCGCTGCGGTGGCTGCCTCGATCGTGCCGCCGACCACCTGCCCCGGTGGGAAGCCCACGACGGCCGCGCCGGGCGACACGCCGAGGCTCCCGTCGACCACCGTCGGACCGGTGCTGGTGACCGTCGTGCCCGCCAGGACGGCGAAGGCCTGCGTCGTACCCATGCCGGGCGCCGTGGCGCGCTGAGCCGCCGTCGCCGTGGCCTCCGGCGCACGCGACTGGCACGAGCCCGCGACCAGGGCGACGGCGGGAAGAAGCGCCACGAGCGCCCGACCCAGCACGAGACGGCGCCTCGGTCGTGCCAAGCGCCGCCCCCAGATCTCTCTTCCGCCAGCCCGGGCCCCGTTCCTGCCCGAGATCGGCTCGTGATTCTTCATGGTGCTCCGTCGCGAATACGCTCCGCGGCGACTCACAGAGCACGATTCGAGCCAGCCTCGGCGCTTCGTCGGCTGCCGACGTCGCGCGCGCGGGCGCGCGCGGAACGTGGCCCCGGACGCGAGACGCCCATCGATGCGACGCGCCGCCGACGGCCATCGAATCGATGGGCGCGCCTGCGGGAACGATGGTGGCGAGCGCGCTCGGGCCGCCGAGCTCGCCCGACGTCGGCGCCCTGGCAGCGGCGACCGCCACCCCACCGCCCCCACACCTGGCCCGAGCCGATGCGCCCGTCGTCGGCGCGGCCCCGCCGCGTGCCCGGTCCGGTGCGAGCCTCCAAGGCCTCGCGCGCGACGGCTCGCAGGTCGTCCTCGCGACGCGGCCCCCCGAGGCCCTGCACCGGCCCTGCACCCCTGGCCTCCCACCGGGTCGAGCGGGCGCGGGGCGGTCTGCGACGCAGCGATCCCGACGAGGCGCTCGAGCTGTGGCAGGCCCTGCCCTGTTCGCGGGGCGCTGGTCCATCGTCGAGCACGTCGAGCGCGACGGCAAGCGCCTGCTCCTGGCCCGCAAGAACGACCCGGGCGCGCCCGATCTGGCCGCCATCGCCCCCGCGGAGGCCGCGGTGCTCGCCCGCGCCGCGCTCGGGCACGGCCACAAGCTCATTGCCTACGAGCTCGGGCTGTCCATGAGCACGCTCCACGTCCACCTCGCGCGCGGGATGCGCAGGCTCGGGGTCGCCTCGCGGGCCGAGCTCATCCGCATCTACGGGCCGGTCGCAGCTGGCATGGCCCAGGCCCCCGCGCGGTGAGTGCGCGCTGCGGGTCGGCGCGCGCAACACGGCTCAATAGGAGCAGACGTTGTACGCATTGCCGCTGACGGTCGTCACGTACTTGCAGGTGGCCGAGCCGTAGACGTAGCAGTCCGCGTTCGAGGAGCACATCGGAAAGCACAGGTACTCGTTCGAGGACGTGTGTGCGCACCACCCCGGGCAGTCGCCGTTCGACGAGCAATACGTCGTACACCAGCCGTTGTAGCCGCTGCAGAACGAGCTCGCGCATTCGGAATCGACGTCGCACGGCTCGTCGGGCCCCTTCAGCGTGCAGTACGACGCCGCCACGCAGACGCCGTAGCTCTCGCCCACCAGCCCCACGCAGCACCCGCTGGCACAGTCGCCGCCCGCGTTGCAGTTCGCGTGGCACGACTGGTCGTCGGTCACACAGGTTGCGCCGGTCGGTCCGACCCCCGGGTCCTGGCCGGCCTGGCAGCACTCCGAGCTCGTCGCGCAACCGATGCCCGGCGCCGTGCAGGCCCCCGTCGTGGTCGTCGTGCTCGTCGTCGTGTGGGTGGTGCCGCCCGTACCCGGGTCGCTGCCGACGCACGCGCCGGCCGAGCAGACTCGGTCACCCTTGCAGTCGTTGTCGGAGCTGCACTCGTCGCCGTTTCCGCATGCCGCGACCCCGGCCACCGCGAGACCGCCGGCCAGCACCCATCCGATTGCCCGATTGGTTCCCATTCTTGTTTCTCCCGAGCGTTCCGTGTGCGCGACCCGCTGCGGGTCCTCGCTCGCCGTGCAGGATGGCGCGCCGGGGCGAACGATTGATATGGTCATTTGCTCCGAGCGACGCGGTCGCTGCGCGAGCGGCCACCACGCTCGCGCCCGCGCGTCGACCCCGGCCGGGGGCGCCCGACGCGTCACCGGTCGCGGCCCACCCGACCCTCGCGCGCGCCCAACCGGCCGAAACTGCCCTCAGACCTCCGGTCTACCCCGAGTTTCGGCCGCTTCGAACCGCATCTCCGCGCGTCTCTGCGTGCCCCCGGCGACCACCGACCACCGACGACCGACGACCGACAACGGACCTCAACGCCGCCGCGTCATCTCCCGGCGTCGGCGAGCCGAGGCGCTGGCGACCGCCACGGTCCAGCCGTTGACGACCGCCAGCACCGAGAGCACGACCCGCAGGCGAACGAGCGAGCGGCCGGTCGTGCCCGACGAGTCCGCCAGCGCAAGGACCAGGCCGCCCACGGCGGTGACCAGGCCGACGTACCAGAAGGCGACGGCCCAGCGCTCCGCATCGCGCGAGACGTTGCGAATCCCGGCGCGCCCGAGCCCCGACGCGTAGCCGCGCGCGGGATAGGTGGCGATGGCGCCGAGGACGAGCGCGGTCGTGCCCACCGGGCCGATCACGTCCAGACCCCACGCGCCGACGTCGAGTCTCAGGGACATCGCGAGCGTGAGACAGGCGCCCCCGAGCATGAGGAGCGCCAGCACCTGCACGAGGCGTAGCGTCCACGTGTAGGCGCCGGGGCGAGCCGCCTCTGTCGACCGGGGTTCCACGATGCGGTCCTGACGGAGCCTATGTCCAAACCGGGCTCTTCGCCACGACCGATCGTCGGCCGCGCGGGCGCTCAGTCGTCGTCGTCGTGCTCCCCGCCGCGGCGCTCGCGCTCGCGCTTGCGGTCGCCGCCGTGCTTGCGGTCGCCGCCCTCCTTCTCGCGCCCGGTGGGGTGGCAATGCGCGCAATCGGCGAGGTCGGCAATACCCTCCTCGTCGTGCTCGCGGGCGATGTTCGCCGGGGTGTGCTCGTGGCAGCCGTAGCAGGTGTAGGTCTTGTAACCGTCGGGATGACAGGTCTTGCAGGGGGACGGCGCCTTCGCCCCGTGGTCGAGGGGGAAGCCGTGGTCGAAGCGCGCGCCCTGCCAGGAGTCGGTTCCGTGGCACGAGCCGCAATCGTCGCCGAAGGCCTCGCGGTGTCCGTCGGGCGGCTCGTGGCAGCCGAGGCAGGTCTTCGGGGTGTTGGCGTACTTCCGGTCGCGGTGGCAGGCGGCGCACGGCACGCGCGCGTGGGCGCCCGTGAGCGCGAAGCCCGTGGCGTCGTGGGGGAAGGTCGCGGCGTCGAGACGCGTGAGCTCGCCGTCGGGCCCCTCGTGCTCGAGGTGGCAGACGAGGCAGCGGCGCGCGTCGCGCAGCCGGGCGTGGAGGCCCGCTCCGGCGCCGAGCTCCGCCGCGACCTCGTCGTGGCACCCGAGGCAGCGCTGCGACGCCGACGCGCCGGAAAAGGGGGCCGGGTGGCAGGCGCTGCAGCGCCGCGCGAGCTCCGCGTGGCTCGCGACACCCCCGCGGACCGTGCCGTCACCGCGCCGCGCCGAGAGCGCGCCCGGGCTCGCGATGCCGCCGCCGGTCACCCAGTAGAGGAGCGCCACGATCCCGAGCGTCAGCGCGAAGGCCGCGATGGCGAGCGGGTGCAGGAAGGGCACGCGGCGCATGGTCAATCGAGGGTGGTGGCGAAGTAGATCGCCAGGGCGACGTGGGCGAACGCGAGCGCGAACAGGACGAGCCCGAGCGGCACGTGAATGACGTGCCAGAGCGCGAGCAGGCGCCGGGCGCGGGCGGCCCCGGGGGAGGCACCCGCGTCGAGCTCGACGCCCTCGGGGGTGCGCGGCACGGCCGTGTAGAGGTAGCGGCCGACGAAGCCGCTCACGACGACGACGGCGGTCGCGATCGAGCACGCGCCCGCGAGCCCGCCGAAGCGAAAGGCGCCGTGCAGGAGCACGAGGTACGGTCCGACGATGCCCGTGACGATGTGCGCGCGGAGCCAGGTGCGCATGGGCCCCCACGCGCGGCCGCGCGAGCGCTTGCGCACCGTGTAGAGCGTCTCGGTCGCGAGCATGAGGACGAAGCCGGCGATGCCGAAGCCGTGGCCCACGAGCGCGCCCGCGGCCGTGAGCGGTGCAGGGACGGCCAGCAGGTAGACCGCCGTGATCGCGGCCACGAGCACGAGGGCGACGAGGAGCTCAGGCGCGCGCCGCACGACTCGCCCCCTTTTGCTCGTCGGCTTCGCCGAGGGCGACGAGCGCGGCGACGGCGTGCTCCGGATCGGCGCGGAGCCCGGCACCGAGCGCGGACACGTCGGTGCCGGCCCGCACGAGGTGCGCGAGCGCTCGGGCCGCACGTGCGTCGCCCATCACCACGGCGCCGACCACCGTGCGCTCGCCGACGTGCGCGCGGATGCGGAAGCGCGCGCCCCGATCGTGGAACGCCTGGCCGCGCGGTCGGTCGCGCCAGCGCTCGCTGTCCCCGCGCGCGATCGCGACGAGGTCCGGGTCCTCCGCGGCGCCGTCCCCGGCACCCACGGCCCCCACCACCGTCGTCGTGACGCCCCCGAGGCGCATCACGTTCTGGCGCGGGCGGAGATCGAGCGCCTCGGCCTCGCCGAGCATGGCGCACGCGGCGGCCCGGCCTTGCGCGACCGCGCTCGACCAGAGCACGTCGCAGCGGCCGGCGCCGCTCTCCGGATCGCGAAGCTCGGCCACGTCGCCCGCCGCGAAGACGTCGGGGGCGCTCGTCCGGAGCCCGGCGTCGACAGCGATGCCGCGCTCGACCGACAGGCCCGCGGCGCGCGCGAGCTCCACGCGCGGCCGCACGCCGATGGCGACGGCCACGAGCTCGCAGGGCAGGACGGCCCCGCTCGAGGTGTGGACGGCCCGGACGCGGCCCCGATCGTCCTCGACGCCGACCACGCGCTCGTGCCGGTGGAGCTCGGTGCCCTGGCCCGCGAGGCCCTCCTCGACGAGCTGCGACTCCGCGGGCTCGAGCACGCTCGCCCAGTAGCGCGCCCCGCGCAGAAGGTAGTGCACGGTGAGGCCCCGGGCCGCGAGTCCCTCGGCGAGCTCGACGGCCGTCGCGCCGCCGCCCACGACGACGGCCGTGCGGGCGCGGCGCGCGCGGCGCAAGAGGTCGCGCGCGTCGTCGAGCCCGTCGAGCTGGACGACGCCGTCGAGCGTCGCGCCCGGGAAGTCGGGGGCGACGGCCGCCGAGCCGGTCGCGAGGAGCAGCCGGTCGTAGGCGAGCACACCGCGCCTGCGAAGCCGCACGCGGTGCGCCTCGGGCTCGAGCGCCGTCACCTCGTCGACCAGGCGATCGAGCGCGAGTGCCCGGAGCTCCTCCTTCGTGCGGAGCTCGAGCTGCCGCTCGGGCAGCGCACCGGCGAGGAGATAGGCGAGCCCGGGCCGCGAGTAGAAGGGGTGGGCCTCGGCGCCGACGAGCGTCACCGAGGCGCCCGGATCGCGCTCGCGCAGCGTCTCGGCCGCGGTGAGCCCGGCGATGCCGCTGCCGATGATGACGTGGCGGCGCGTCACGGCGCCTCCTGCCGGGCAGAGCGGGCGCCGAAGCCGAGCGCCTCGCGCGGGCAGCGGCGCACGCACTCGCCGCAGGCGAGGCAGCGCGGCTCGAGGATCGAACGGCCCTGGCGCGCGTGCCCGCGCACGTCGAGGCCGAGCGGGCAGTTGTAGTTGCAGAGCCCGCACTGCACGCAGCGGAGCGGGTCGGTGCGCACGCACGCGCCCGCGAGCAGGCGCAGGCGGTCGAGCGGCAGCGCCGGATCGAGCAGGGCGAAGTCGGGCACGTCGCGAGCGAGAGCAAACCCCGGGCCAATGTCCCCCGCGTGGCCGTCCACGGCGCGGCGAACGACGCAGGGGCTGGAAGCCCGCCCGGGCGCGCGCAAATCCTGCGCGGCGTGTCGCTCGGTCTCGTCTTCGGGCTCCGTGCAGCTCCCCGTGTCGCGACCCGCCGGCGCGGGTACAATGTCTTCATGCTTGCTCGCTCGAGTGCCCTCCTCGTCCTCGTCGCGCTGTCGGGTTGTGCCGGTGAGGCCTTCGTGACCGGCGGAGGTGCCGGTGGGACCGGCGGCACCGGCAACCAAGGTGGGACCGGCGGCAGCGGCAACCACGGTGGGACCGGAGGCAGCGGCAACCAGGGCGGCACCGGCAACCAGGGCGGCACCGGCAACCAGGGCGGCACCGGCGCGGGTGGCACCGGGCAGGCCGGCGCGGCGCAGGGCGGCCAGAATCAGGGCGGCCAGGGTGGCGGCCTACCGTGCGCGCCCCCTTGCGGCGACGGCTTCACCTGCTGCGACGGCCACTGCGTGAACACCGCCAACGACATCCGGCACTGCCACGGCTGCGGCAAGGAGTGCAACGGCGCGCACCCCTTCTGCGGCGACAACGGGTGCACGGAGGCGCCCTGCAACGGGATCGCCTGCATCGCGACCGAGTTCTGCTGCGGGATCGCCTGCTGCCCGCTCGACCAGCTCTGCTGTGTCGTCCAGCAGGGCGGTCCGGTCGGCGGTCCCGCGTGCTTCGTGCCGACGCCCGAGGGCACCTGCCCGCCGGGCAATCCCGGCGCGGTGTGCGCCGCGCCCGACACGCCGCTCGCGACGCCCGAGGGCGAGCGCCCCATCGCAGAGCTCCGCCCGGGCGATCTCGTGCTCTCCGTCGACCGCGGCGTCGTGCGCGCCGTACCGCTCGTGCGCGTGTCGCGGACGGCCGTCGAGCGCCACCGCGTGGTGCGCGTCACGCTCGAGAGCGGGCGCGTCGTCGAGCTCAGCCCGGGGCACCCGACCGCCGACGGGCGGCTCGTCGGCGACCTCCGGCCGGGGGACGCGCTCGCGGGCCTCGGCGTCGCGCAGGCGGAGCTCGTGCCCTACACCCACGCGCACACCTACGACGTGCTCCCCGCATCCGACACCGGGGCCTACTTCGCCGCCGGCGCGCTCGTCGGCAGCACCCTCCTGCGCGACCCGGCGCCGGCGCCCGAGGCCTGCCTCGCGCCGTGACGGCTGAGAGAGTTTTCAGTTATCACCCCCCGACGACGTCCTCGTGCGTGCTGACCGCGTACCCGAGGGTCACCTTCTCGCGACCGAAGGGCGCGAGCTCGACGACGAAGTGCACGAAGCCGTCGGCGTCGGCCTGCGTGCCGCCCCCCGAGGTGCGGCTCGGATCGAGCTCGACCTTGACCTTCTCGAGCTCGCTCACCGGCACGCGCTCGGTCACGCGCAGGCGCCGCGGCGTCGGCCCGAGGTTCGAGAGCCGGAGCTCGACCTCGTGCTCGCGGGTGCGCCAGGCACCGAGGACGCCCTCGGCCCTCGGCGGCGTCTCGCGGACGCTGCGCTTGACGCGCAGCTCCGGATCCGGCCCCCAGCCGAGCACGAAGCGCTCCCCGGGCGCGACGAAGAGGACGCGGGTGCGCCCCACGAAGCCGCTCTCCCGCACGAGATCCACCGGCCCGGCGAGGATCGGCACGGTGCCGCCGAGCGCTTGCACGCTCTTCGTGAACACGCACGGCGACAGCTCGGGCACGGCGACCTGCTCGAGCTCGGCCGCCGTGACGAGCTCGGCGATGGGCACGCGGTGGGGCCGCCCGTCGCTCGGGACCGAGGTGCGGGCGCGCGCGCCGAGGCGCAGGGGCGCGCCGCCGTCGTCGATGCCGGGCAGCTCGGAGGCGAACGCGGCGGCACCGAGCCCGGTGGTCTCGACGACCTCTTGACGGCGCTCGATCTCGATGGCCTCGCGCCGGCGCTCGACGCGCAGGACGTCGCTCGTGAGCTCCGGAGGCTCGATACCGAGCGAGGCGCGCTCGGTCGAGAACACGAGCTCGACGTCGGGCCAGTCCTCGCCCGTGTGCTGCCACACGCAGCCGTCGGTCCGGAAGACGACCTTCGCACCCCGGCCGTCGGAGCCGCCCACGAGCTCTGCGCCGTGGTAGGGGCGCCAGCATGCGCCCGGCACGAGGTAGCTCACCTCGAGCTCGATCTCGGCCGCCGCGTCGGCGTGCACGTCGAGCTCGAGCGTCGCCGCTTCGCGCTCGAAGAGCGGCGCGCCCTCGCCGCGGCCCCGCGCGCGCTCGCCGCCCACGGCGCGGAGGCGCGACAGCCGCTCGCGCAGCCGATCGCGCTCCGCGACGAGCTCGGCGCGCCGGGCACCGAGCTCGAGCGCGCAGAGGATGGCCGCCGTGCGCCCCGCGCGCAGCTCGGCGAGCGCCGGCGCGGCCTCGTCCGAGGGCGCGCGGCCCCAGGCGCTGTCGACGGCGAGCTCGCCGAGGGTGAGCGCGAGCAGTCGCTCGTGCGAGGCGCGCGCCGCCGTCGCGAGCCGCTCGTCGGCGGACAGCGCTTCGAGCTCGCGCCCGAGCGCGTCGTAGCGCGCGTCGAGCTCGCGCCCGAGCCGCGCCGTCGGGCCGTCGTCGGCGACCTCGACGACGCTGCGCACGGCGCGCACGTCGGTCACGCGCGCGCCACCCGCGACGGCACGGGCCGCGAGCGTCTTGTCGGCGAGCACCGGCGCGTCCCCGGGCACGGCGAAGCGCGCGAGCCCGCCCTGGAGTCGGACGCGCCCGCGCCGCACGACGTGCGCGCGGTCCTCGAGCACGGTGACGGAGCTCACCGGCAGGCTCACGGGGCGTCGCTCGGTCACGGTCAGCCCTCCCTCCGGTTGCCGCCCACGAGCTCGTTCTTCGAGGCGATGCGCACCTCGTAGACGACGCGCAGTGCCGCCGCTCCACCGGGCGCGAGCTCGAGCTGCCAGCGGTGCCCGCCCTTGAGGGCCGGCCGCTCGGCGGTCGCCGGGAAGGGCTCGAAGGGCTGCCACGGCGGCGCGAGCTCCTTCACCTCCACCTTGATCTCGTCGTCGCCGTCGCGCGCGACCGGGATGCGCTCGCGCACCTCGAGCGTCGCCGGCACGGGCAGGTGATTGTGCACGTCGATGGCGATCTCGTGGCGGAGCGCGGTGGCGCCGCCGAGCAGGCCCTTCGACTCCTCGCGGTAGCGCGTGTTGCGCGCCACCTTGATCGCCTGCTCGACCCCGAGCCCGAGGCGCAGCGACACGCGCGGCGGCGTGAACGGCACGTCGCTCGTGACCACGAAGTCCCCCGCCACGTAGACGTCGATGGGCCCGGGCAAGAGCGGCGACGCGAGCGGGTTGTCGAGCCGCGCCAGGCGGTACACGTCGCTCTTCTCGCGCGGCACGGCCACGTAGGTGAGGCCGACGGGCAGCTCCGCCGCCGTGACGAACACCGAACGGAGCGCGCCGTCCGCGAGCACGTCGACCGGCGCGTCCGCGCGGTAGGCGTAGTCGTAGTCGTCGCTCCAGGCGAAGCGGTGGCGCGCGGGGGGCACGCCGTCGGTGACGGCCTCGGCGCCCGCGACGTCGAGCAGCGAGCCGACGTCGAGGTCGCCGAGCGCCGTGACCTCCTCGCCCTCGAGGTAGCGGGCACCGAGGTCCGCGAGCCCGAGTCGGCCGCGCTCGGGCGCGCCCGCGGCGGGCAGCCGCAACGCTGCGTAGGCCAGGAGCTCGTCCCGCGGGGCCACCGGTCCGCCGACGCCGCCGAGCGCCGCGTGCTCGGCACCCTCGAGCCGCGCGGCCGCCTCGACCGCGGCCTGCGGAGGAGCGGCGGGCATCGTCTGGAACGCGCGCGCCGCGCCGTACGCGAGGGGCGAGACCGAGGGGGCGACGGCGGGCGCGCCCCGGTCCGTCGCGACGACCACCGTGCGCTCCCAGACCGAGATGCGGCCGGGCGTCTATGTTTTCAACGATCTCGACCAGGAGTTCATCGGTTCCTGCGGTGCCGGCGATCTCGCGCTTTCCGTGCTCGCCTCGGTGATCGGACACTATCCGCACCGCAACCAGATCCTGATCGACGCCGGCGCCCTGGCGTTGTCCAAGGACATCAGTGCCCAGGAATTCCAGCCCAAGGTCGGCTTCGGCACGATCGTCGACGCGCCCGCGGGCGGCATGGCGGTGGTGGATTGCTCACAGGAACACGGCTTCGTCGGTTCGGAAGGTCCCCTGCCCTATGCCGACCTGCCGGTGGGCTCTCGGGTAAGGATCTTCCCCAATCATGCCTGCATCACTGCGGCGGCCTACGATCGCTATTATGTGGTCGACG
>JACRDA010000308.1 GCA_016212965.1 Myxococcales bacterium | reverse complement strand
TGCCCCTGGCCGACTGGAACGGCAGGCTCGGCCGCGCTGTCTCGGCCGCACTCTGTGCGGGCTCGTGGGCCGCGCGGGCCCCGCCGAACGGCGAGCTCGGCGCGGCGCCGCTCGCGGCGCGCCCGCCCGCGCCCGGGACCTTGGTGGCAAAGGGCACGGCCCCGCGGCCTCCGAGCAGCTGCTTCACGTCGATCATGGACGTGGCGTTGAGCTCGCCTTCTTCTTCCGCCGTCGACGCGGCCGCGGCGGTCGTGGCCCGCGGGCGCGGCGCCGGGGCGGGCGTGGCCGGGGCGCTCGGGGCGGCCCGCAGCGCCTCGCTGGCCTGCTCCACCTGCTCGAGGCTCGGCGCGTCGGCACCGCGGAGCCGTGCGCCGAGCACCTCGAGCGCCGCGCGCACGCGCCGCGCCCGCTCGACCGTGAGCCCCGTGCAGGGGCGCAGCCAGTTGACGAAACCGAGCAGATCGTCGTCCGACCCGGGGCTCCCGAGCAGCATCATGAGCGAGCGCGTCGCGGCTGCCGCGCTCGGCTCCTGCCGTGCCCCCTCTTCGGTTCGCGACACCGGCACATCGTAGTGCCGTTCGCCCGGCGAAGCCACGCGGCCTCGCTGCAACGCGTCGCGGGGCGGACCGGGCGGGGAGCTCGGGCGCCCCCGAGGTGTTCGAGACGCCCACGCCCCCCGAGTTCGACGACGGCTTCCTGAGCGTGCGTGTCGTCTTCGACCGCCGAGCGGCCGCGGGCGTGTTGCGTGGGAGACGACAGGTGCGAAAGCGCCTGCACCTCTACCTGACCTTCTCGGTGTCCGACCGGCGTGGGGGTCTGACGCACACGACCACCCACATCCGTAACGGGACCTTGCGTTTCTTGCTCCATCGATCGGCGATGGATAGATAGGCTCGGTGCTGCGGGGACGGCCGAACTAAAGCGGGGCGGACATGCAGCAGAGCAGCAGAGCAGCAGAGCAGCAGAGCAGCAGAGGAGCCTCGCGCTCGTCCCGGGCATCGACGGCGTGCGCGCCGTCGGCGTCATGTCGGCCGGCATCTTCGACAAGACAGCCGCCTGGGCCTCGCTGCGCGAGGAGGGTACGAGCGACGTCCACTTCCTGCCCTTCGTGCCGGTGCGCGAGGGCCTCTGGTTCGGGTACGGCCGCGATGCCGGGCGCCCCGTCGTCCTCGTCGGCGGTGGCAGCGACGCCCGCGGCGGAGCACACTCGGACGTGTACGCGGTGGATCTGGATGCGGGTGGCGACACGGTGCTCGTCGCGGCAGACGACGGTGACGCCGGTGGCGCGACTGGGCCGGGGATCGGTCCCCACGCCTGGGTCACCGGGAGCCGCGCCACCAGCGCCGGCGGCTGGGCGCTCCGCGTCGTGCCCGCGCGCACGACGGCGGACGGGAGCGTACGCTACGCCGCCTACGAGCGGCACACCGGCAGCCGCCGCGACCTCGGCTGGGCAGCCGCGGGCGGCTCGGCCCACGACACCCCGCGGAGCGACGCGACTCTCGCCCACGCGCTCGAAGAGGGCACGAGCTGCGAGCGCGACGGGGCGCCCTGGTACGCGGCGCCGGGCACCTGGCGCTACGACGACGATCCCACGCACCCTGTGCTGCAATGCGCGCAGGCCGTGCCGCCGAGCCCAATCGTCTCGCTCCTGCCGCGGCAGGTGAGCGCCTATGCGCTCGGCGAGCGCGCGCTCTGGACCGTGTCGCACGTCGGGCTCGAGCGCTGGAGCCTCGAGGGCGGCGCCCCGCAGCGGCTTCAGCAGCTCCCGCTGTCGTTGCCGGGCAAGCCGAATGCGCGCCGCACGCTCGCCGCGAGCGACCAGCTCGTCGCGACCTCGCGCGGAGCGCGCGTCGCGGTGTTCGCGCCGTCCGCAGAGGGCGACGGGACCTTCGGCGCACTCGGCACGCTCGAGCTCGAAGACGAAGTCGTCGCGCTCTTCGCCGGCGCAAAGGACCTCTGGGCCGTCGGCGGGCGGCGCGTGACGCACCTCCGCGTTCGCGATGGCGCGGTCACGATCCTCGGGATCTTCGAGCTCGTGCGGTACGAGGGCGACCTTTTCGCCCGGCGGGCGGCGCAAGGCCACGACGACGAAGACGACGACCACGAGCACGGGGACGGGCACGGCGAGCACCACGGCGACGACGACCTCGGGATCGTGAGCGCCTCCCTCCGCGGTCCCATCCTCGCCGTCGCGCTCGAGCACGAGATCGTGACGCTCGATCTCCGCGAGCCCGAGCGCCTGCCGACGTTCGGCTCGCGGCACTTCGACGAGAAGGTGAGGGAGGTGGCGACCGACGGTCGCTTCGTGTACCTGCGAACGAGCGCGGACGAGCCGGACGGGCCCGGGCACACGTTCCGCGCGACGACGCGGAGCGCACTCGAGCCTGCGGGGAACGACCCCGCGCGCTCGTTCGCCAAGAACCGATCGTACGCGGGGCGCCACGCGGCCCGGCTGACGGGGGTCGCGCTCCACGTCGCCGTGGGGAGCGCGCCGTGAGGCGCCCGCACTGGCGCATGGTCGCCGTGGGCTTGGTCGCCCTGGGCGGCTGTGCGCTCGCGCAGTGCACCGACGGCGCGGCGACTGGCACGGGCGGCACGGGCGGCGCGGGTGGAGGGCCAGGGGGCGCGGACGCCGGCGCGGGCGGCGCGCCCGCTTTGGCGGGGGCTTGCGGGCCCATCGGGCCCTGGGGCGACTGGCCGCCTGCCGCCGCGCCGCCGCGCGAGCTCGTCGTCTTGCCGCCGCTCTTCCCGAGGCCCGACTGCGGGCCGGGCTGCCGCATGGTGACCACGCGGAACAACACCTCGAACAATCGCCCCTGGGAGATGCGCTTCGCCGGGCGGCTCCTAACCACCGGGCCCGACCCGCTGCAAGGCGTGATCGTGAATCTCGACAGCGGCGAGGAGTACGCGCTGAGCGCGCCCGACCCCGAGCCGGGCTGCAAGTCGCTCAGCGCGGCGCTGGATGGAGACTGTCTGGTTCAAGCGTTCTACTTCGAAGAGCAAGGTGATGCGCCAAACCGAGGCTATGTCTGCGAGACCTGCCTCCACCGCCAGGCGACGCGGGGCCTCTACACGGTGGAGGCCGCCTACTGGAGTGACGCCATCACGGCGAACGGTAACTTCGCGCTCTTCGGCGGTGGTCCGCTCGGCACCTGGGCCCTCGATCTCCGGGACGGAAGTCAGCATACCTTCGCGACGTCGCTCTGGCTCGTGACCAACTACTCGCTCAACGAGCCCTACATCGTGCTCTCCGAGGGCGACGGCGAGGCGCACCTCATCGACACACGCGACTGGAGCGACACGAACGTCACGAACGATCCGGCCCTGCAGTGGATGGCGGCGAGCGACGGCAAGACCATCGTGTGGATCGATCAGCGCTTCCACGCGGGCGGCGGGCTCGAGACCCCCGCGAACCAGGAGGTCGTGGCGTACGACATCGCGAGCGGCGTGACGACGCGCCTGACGTACACCGACCCGGCGAAGGCGAGCGCCAAGTGGGACCCAGCGGTCGAGGGCGACTGGGTCGTGTGGTGGGATGATCGGGACTCCGACGCGCCGAACACGATGTCCGACGTCGTGAAGAACCGCATCGACATCTACGGCTACAACCTCGCGACGCAGAAGGAGTACCACGTGCTCGGCAACCAGGCCGGGACGCTGCCCGAATCGGCGCACGGTCCGCACGGGATGCTGCCCACCGCGCCGAGATTGCACGACGGCAAGCTCTACGTCGTGGGCCTCTACACCTACCAGACCCACATCAAGAGCGAGGTGTGGGAGTTCGACCTGCCCACGCCGTAGACGATGGTGCGCGCCGTGCTCTGTCTCGGACTCCTCGCGTGGCCGGCGCTCGGCCACGCGGGCGAGCCCTCGCCGCCGTCCGACACGCCTGCGCCGGCAACGCGCCTTCTCGACTACGTCACGAGCGTGCGTCCCGCGCTCGTCGCGTCCGCCGAGGCGCAACCGACGGCCGGCACCCTGCTCGCGCTCGGCCGCGCGGACGCGGCGCACGGGCTCGTGCGCGCCGCGGCCGTCACTTGCCGAAGGGCCCTTCGCCTCGCCAACGAGGCCGGCGACGAGCCGGTCGCGAACGAGGCTTTCGCGTGCGTCGCGGGTGCCGAGGCGCGCGTGGCTCACGTGGTCATCAAAGGGGCCCCACCTGATACCGTGGTCTCGATGGGCGACGCCCCGAGCGCCCCTTTGGCCGACGTCTACGATGTCGATCCGGGCACCGTGCTCGTGGGCGTGTCCATCGGGGGTACGCCGCTCGAGCCCGCGGTCCTCACGCTCGGCGATGGGGAGGAGCGCGTGCTCGACGTTACGACGCTGAGGCCGCTGCAGGTGCCCCGCCCACCGCGGCCACCCGTCGCGCTCGCCACGCGCCCCATCATGCTGCCGGCCGGAGCCGTCGCGGTCGAAGGCTCGTTGTTCTTCAGCCTCGTCAGGGTCGTCGTGCCTGGCGAGCCCATGGCTCTGCCGCCGCCGAGCGACGAGCCGGCGAATCGCCTGGGTGGCGGGTTCTCGCTCGCGCTGCGGGGAGCGGTCGCGGACGGCTGGGAGCTCGGCGCCGCCGAGACGTTCGTCACCTATGTCCCGACGGACCTCGTGCTCGAGGTCGGCGCGCGCCTCCTCGAGGGGGACTTCGCCCTGCGCCTCGATCTCGCGGGCCGGCTCCCCGTGGCCTACTTTCCGAGCGTAGGGGGGTACGCAGCGCTGCGAGCGGCGGGCCAGATCGAGGGCGTGCTGCGGCTCGAAGGCTCGCTCGGGGTTGGAGCGGTCAAGGGCCTGCGCGGCACCTTCGGCGGCGAGGCGAGCGCGGGCCTCGTGCGGCCCGCCGAGCCTGCGATGCCGGACGTCGCCTTCGTGCGACCCGGGCTCGCGCTCGAGGCGACCGTGTCCGCCACGAGCGCCTTCTACCTCCTCGCCGACGCGGGCCTTGGCATGCGCGACTTCACCGTGCCGAGCTCCCTCTTCCTCCCGCTCGGCTTCGGGCTCGGCGCTACGGTGCCACTCGACGACGCGCCGCTCATGGACCTCGAGCTTCGTGTGAGCTGGCCCTACCTGCTCCTGCCGGTGCGCGGCGACGCGACCTCGTTGCCGCCCCACACCGCGCGCTCCGTCGTGCCGGACTGCTGGTGGCTCACGGTGGGCTTCGAGAGCTACTTCGGGCTCGGCGGCTAGGCCTTCGCGCCTGGGCGGGCGCGGCATGCGTCGCGGCGACGGACCGGGCTCGGGGGCGCCGTGGTAGAGTGCGGTGGCTGTCGGAAATGGGGACCGTCGCAGAACAAGCCTCCGCGCCCCCGGCGACAACCGGGACCGAGCGCGCCGCCCGCACCAGCCTGCTCGCGCGCCTGGTGAAGGCCGGCGCCTCCGACGCCGCGCTCGCGCGCTTCGCGAAGAGCGCCCGGCTCCCGGGGCCTCCCACCGTCGCGGAGCTGCGCGCCCTCCGCGCGCTCGCGCTGCATCTCTGCGCCGCGCTCGACACGGACGACGAGGCCACGTGGCGCGCGGTCGAGGCGGCCTGCGCGGCGCTCGGGCTCGCCGTCGCGGAGCGCGACCCGCCCGGTGGCGCGACCGGGTAGGGCGTCGCGGCGCTGCCGCCGGGGCCGCTCTCATCCATGAAAATCCGTGCCAGAAGCACGCCTATTCATGTACGGTACGCGGGCGTGCTGCAGCGTACCCGACACGTTCGAACCGTCCGCAGGCTGTTGCGGACCGCGCCCGTCGTGGCGTTGCTCGGGCCGCGCCAGTGTGGCAAGACGACGCTCGCGTCTCTTGTCGCCGGGGGGAGAGCGACCCGCTTCGATCTCGAGGATCCGCGCGTGCTCGAGCGCCTCGCCGATCCGATGCTCGCGCTCGACCCGCTGCGCGGCCTCGTCATCCTCGACGAGGTCCAGCGCCGGCCCGAGCTCTTTCCCGCGCCGCGCGTGCTGGCCGACCGCCCGCGCACGCCGGCGCGGTTTCTCGTCCTCGGCAGTGCGACGGGGGAGCTCATGCACCAGTCGTCCGAGTCGCTGGCGGGCCGCATCGCCTACCACGAGCTCGGCGCGCTCGCCCTCGACGAGATCGCGGACGGCGGAGGCGCCAAGCTCTGGCGTCGCGGAGGGTTTCCACGCTCCTACCTCGCCCGCTCCGAGGCCGAGAGCGTGCGCTGGCGCGAGGACTTTACGCGCACGTTCCTCGAGCGCGACCTGATGGCGTTCGGGCCCCGCGTGCCCGCCACCACGCTGTTCCGCTTCTGGTCGATGCTCGCCCACTACCATGCGCAGCTGTGGAACGGCGCCGAGCTCGCCCGGGCCTTCGCGATGTCGGAGAGCACCGTGCGTACCTACCTCGATACGCTCACCCAGACCTTCATGGTCCGGCAGCTCGCCCCCTGGCACGAGAACCTCGCCAAGCGGCAGGTGCGCGCGCCGAAGATCTACCTGTCCGACGCGGGGATCTTGCATGCGCTCCTCGGCGTGCGCACGGCGGTCGAGCTCGAGCGCCACCCGAAGGTCGGTGCCTCGTGGGAGGGATTTGCACTCGAGCAGATCGTGGCGCGGCTCGGCGTGCGGCGCGAGCGGTGCTTCTTCTGGTCGACCCATCAGGGTGCCGAGCTCGATCTCTTCGTCGTCGTGGGCGGCAAGCGCCTCGGCTTCGAGATCAAGCGCACGACGGCGCCCCGCGTGACGAAGTCGATGCGGATCGCGCTCGCCGATCTCGGGCTCGAGCGGCTCGACGTCGTGTTCGAGGGCAGGGAGACCTACCCGCTCGACGCGCGCGTGCGCGCGCTGCCTCTCGCGCGCATCTTCCACGACTTGCGGCCGTGACGCGCGACGCGCGGCGCCCCTTCCTCCCCGGCCCGCCCGTGGCTATGACGGGGCGATGAAGCTCGCCTGCTCGCTCTGGCTGCCACTCCCGCTCCTGCTCACGCTCGGCTGCCCGCCGAAGACGCCCGAGGGCCCGGTCCCGACGGCGACGGCGAGCGCCAGCGCGCCCGCGCCCGCGAAGCCGCCCCCGCGCGAGGACGCGAGCCTCATCAAGCGCCAGACGCTGTTCGGCAACCCCGACTCCGTCGGGCCGCAGGTGAGCCCGGACGGCAAGCGCGTCGCGTACCTCGCACCGCTCGACGGCGTGATGAACGTGTGGGTCGCGCCGGCCGACAAGCCCGCCGAGGCCAAGGCCGTCACGGCCGAGAAGGAGCGTGGCCTGCGGCGCTTCTGGTGGAGCGCGTCGAGCGCCTACCTCCTCTTCGCGCAGGACACGGGCGGGGACGAGGACTTCCACCTCTTCGCGGTCGAGCCCGGCAAGGCGGGGCCGGCCCGCGACCTCACCCCGTACCCGAAGACCCGCGCCGAGCTCGCGATGCTGAGCCCGAAGCTGCCGGGCGAGGTGCTGGTGCTCATGAACGACCGCGACCCGAAGAACCATGACCTCTACCGGGTCGAGCTCGCGACCGGCGCGCGCAAGCTCGTGCGCAAGAACGAGGCGGGCTACTCGGGCTACGTCGCCGACTACGATTTCGCGCCGCGCTACGCGACCAAGTCGACCAAGGACGGCGGCGAAGAGACCTTCACGCTCGGGGCGACCGAGAAGGACGACAAGAGCTTTTTCAAGCTGGCGCAGGAGGACGCGCTCTCGACCGGCGTCGCGGGCTTCGATGCGAGCGGCAAGACCGTGTACCTCTTCGAGAGCCGCGGGCGCGACACGGCGGCGCTCGCCACCATCGATCCCGTGTCGTCCGCGGTGAAGATCCTCGCCGAGGATCCGAAGAGCGACGTGCAGGGCCTCATCCTGCACCCGAAGAAGAAGGCGGTGCAGGCCGCCGCGTCGAGCTACGAGCGCAAGAAGTGGCTCGTCGTGGACCCCGACATCGCGCCCGACCTCGAGGCGCTCGCCAAGGTGGCGGACGGCGACTTCGACGTGACCTCCCGCTCCGACGACGACGCGCGCTGGGTCGTCGCCTACGTCGTTTCGGACGGACCGGTCCGCTACTACCTCTACGACCGGAAGGCGAAGAAGGCGGATTTTCTCTTCACGAGCCAGAAGGCGCTCGAGGGCCTGCCGCTCGCGAAGATGCACCCGCGCGTCATCGGGGCGCGCGACGGCCGGTCGCTCGTCTCCTACCTCACGCTGCCCGCCGGCACGGACCCCGACGGCGACGGCGTGCCGACCGCGGCCCTGCCCCTCGTCCTCTACGTGCACGGCGGCCCCTGGGCGCGCGACTCTTGGGGCTACAACCCCACGCACCAGTGGCTCGCGAACCGCGGCTACGCGACGCTGAGCGTCAACTACCGCGGCTCGACCGGCTTCGGGAAGAAGTTCGTCAACGCCTCCACGTTCGAGTGGGCGGGCAAGATGCACGACGATCTCGTCGACGCCGTGAAGTGGGCCGTCGACCAGAAGATCGCCCGGCCGGCCGAGGTGGCCATCATGGGCGGGAGCTACGGCGGCTATGCGACGCTCGTCGGCCTCACCTTCACGCCCGACCTCTTCGCCTGCGGCGTCGACATCGTCGGCCCCTCGAATCTCATCACGCTGCTCAACAGCATCCCGCCCTACTGGACCCCGCAGATCGAGCTCTTCACGAGCCGGGTCGGCGACCACCGCACCGAGGCCGGCCGGAAGCTCCTCACCGAGCGCTCGCCCCTGTCCCACGTCGACCGCATCAAGAAGCCCCTGCTCATCGGTCAGGGCGCGAACGACCCGCGCGTGAAGCAGGCCGAGAGCGACCAGATCGTCAAGGCGATGAAGGACAAGGACATCCCCGTCACCTACGTCCTCTACCCGGACGAGGGCCACGGCTTCAACCGCCCGCCGAACCGCACCTCGTTCTTCGCCGTGTCGGAGATCTTCCTCGCGCAATGCCTCGGCGGCCCCTACGAGCCCGTCGGCTCCGACTTCCAGGGCTCGACCATCTCCGTCCCGGCCGGCGCGGAAGAGATCCACGGCCTGCCGGCGGCGCTCGGGTCGGGCGCGCACTGACCGGACGACCGAGCCGGGCCCGGCCTCAGGGACGGCGCGCCTTCGTCTCGCGCTGCACCGAGTAGCCGCACGCTTCGAGGTGGCCGAGCAGCCCGTCGTAGAGCGGGAAGAGGAACCCCCGCGCCCACGTGTGCACGCCCTGCACCGAGCCCGGGCCGGTCGCCACGGCGACCACCCACACGCAGATGCCGGTGCTCTCCTCGAATCGGTCCACGAGCTCGGCGAGCTCCGCCGCGCCGCACGGCGGCGCGTCGGCCGCGTAGACGAGCCCGAAGGCGAAGACCGTGTCGGGGCTCTGGCGAAAGTGGCGCGCAATCTCGTCGCGCGTCCGTCGCTCCAGGCTCCGCACCGCGGCGCTCGAGTCGGCCGCCGCCCGGTAGGGCTGCCGGTCCGGGCGCTCGGTCGCGCGCGCGTCGGTGCAGACGAGCACGCCGCGGTGGACGTCGGCGCTGCGATGCTCGTAGCTCGTCCAGCCGTCGCTCCCGTCGGCGTCGACGCTCACGAGCCGCAGGGCCGGATCGAGCTCGAGGATGGGCAGCCTGAGCAACACGAGGCTCGGCGGCTACTTGAGCAGGACGACCTTGACCTGGCTCGGCACCGCGCGGGCGCCCGGGCAGTTCGTGCTGTTCTGCAGCGAGACGCTCGTCAGCTTCGTGATGGGCATCGCGCCGCCGAGGACCGTGAACGCGGCCGTGAGGTGGCTGCCCTTCATCATCACCGTGCCCGAGGCCACGCCCATCGCGACGCCGGCGTTGTCGCCGTTCGTCTGCGGGATGTTGGTGGTCATCGTGTGCACCGGCGTACACATGAACATGACGTGGGGGACCTGCGAGACGCCGGTCGGGCCGGCCGTGATGTTGGGGTAGGGAATGGGCACGGGGGCCGGTGCCGGGGGAGCCGGCGTGAGGCAAACGTCCGGGAACCCCGTGTCGACGCCCATCAGCTGCGTGTTGCCGAACATGTGAGCTCCTTCGGTCAGCCGAGCTGGATCTGGTCGCCGTCGATCTTCACGACCTGATTGGCCGACAAGAGCGCGTGGCGGGCGCGCAGGTGCAGCGTGTCCTCGACGGCGTGGTCCACCTGCTTGGCGCGCAGGAGGTCCATCTCCTTCACGAAGCGGACGCAGCGGTCGACGCGCTGGCTCCAGCGCTCGGCCTGGGTGTCGATGAAGGTCGCGACGGTGTGGAGCCGCTCCACCTGGGCCCGGACCGCTTCGCCCGCGTACTCGAGGGTGCGCACGCCGATGTGGGCCCGGCGCGCCTCCAGGTGGAGGTCGGGCGCCGTCACCCTTGCGGCGCTCCCTGCTGCGAGGTCGATCTCCGTCGCAGCGAAGACGCGCACGGCGCCGTGGCGGGAGGCGAGGCCGAGGTCGTGCTCGGCCGAGAGGGTGACGGACGCACGCTCCTCGCGGTCGAGGACCGAGAGCACGTACCACTCCTCGCTCGCCGCGGCGCCCGCCACGAGGACGCGATCGCCCACGGCCGGCTCGACGAGGCAGCCGACGGCGCGGCGCGACTCCACGCTCTCGCCGCTCGCGAGGCGCACCCGGTAGCGGCCGCTCTCGATGGCGGTGAGCTCGCCGAAGCTCGTCGTGACGGCGATGGCTGGGCCGGACTGTGGGGCAGGGATCATGGCGGTGCTCCAGGTCGAGGTTTCGCAGAAGCGCGGTGCGTCAGGGGTGGGTCTTGCGCCAGTCCTCGGCGCGGCCGAGTTCCTCGTCGTCCCCGTAGGCCGTCGCGCGCGACGGCGGCCACAAGGTACGCTCCGACTCCACCCGGTGCAAACGAGCGCGGTGCACGTTGGCCCCGGTGAGATCGGCGCCCGACAGGTGGGCGTGGGAGAAGTCGGCGTAGGTGAGCTCGCAGCCGGTGAACTTCGTGCCGGCGCAGCGAGCGCGGGCGAAGTTCGTCTGGTAGAGATCGGCGCCCGCGAGGTTGGCCTCCTCGAGGTCGGCGTCCTGGAAGATGGCCTGGCGGAGGTGGGTCTTCACGAAGCGCGTCCGGTGCGCCTTCGCCTCCATGAAGATGGCGCGCTCGGCCTCGGCGCCCTCGAAGTTCGCGTCGCACACGTTCGCCTGGTGGAAGCTCGCCTGGCCGAGCTCGGCGCCCGTGAGATCCGTGCCCGAGAAGTCGCAGCCCTTGAACTGGCAGCGCCCGAAGCGCACGCCCTTGAGATCGCGCCCCGAGAAGTTCGAGTCGAGCATGACCACGAGATCGAGCTCCGCGTCGGTGAAGTCGGCCGTGCGCATGTCGACCTTCAGCATGGTCACCATCTGGAGCTTCGCGCCGCGGAAGCCGATGCCCTCGGTGAGCGCGTCCATGAAGCCCGTGCGGTCGAGCTTCGCGCCCCAGAACTTGGCGTTGCGGAGGTCGGGTTTCGCCATGGAGGCGATCGTGAGGTCGGCGCCGGAGAGGTCGGCCCCGGCGAGGTTCGTCCCGGCGATCTTCGCGGCCCCGAGGTTCGTATGGCGCAGGTCGGCGCCCTCGAGGTTCGACTCGTTGATGATGACCATGCGAAACGAGGCGCCGGCGAGGCGCGCGCCGCGGAGGTCACAGTTGAAGAGCATCGCCTCCTCGAAGCGCGCGCCCTCGAGGTTCGCACCCGCGAAGCACACCTGTTCGAAGATCCCGCCCGCGAGATCGGCGCCCGCGAGATCGGCGCCCGACAGATCGAGCTTGCGCGCGATCTCGCCGCCGTGGATGAAGCTCACCAGATCGTCGCGCAGCATCACTTCTTCTTGCGCAGGGGGTGGACGCGGGTGCGGGTGAAGTTGGCGCCCTTGCTCGTCGTCTCGGGGCTGCCCCAGATGAGCGAGAGATCGGCCTGGAAGAGGTTCGCCTCGTCGAGCTTCGCGCCTTCGAGGTGGGCCTTCTGGAGCACGGCCTCGGCAAGATCGACGCCCGTGAGGTCCGCGTCCCCGAGGTCGGCGCGCACGAAGCGCGTGCGCTTGGCGTCGGCGCCGACGAACTTTGCCTGGCGCAGCGAGCAGGTGCTGAAGTCCGAGCAGTCGAGGCGCGCAGCCGAGAAGTCGGCGCCGTCGAGCTTGGTGCCCCGGTAGTTCGACTCGAGGGCCTGGGCGCCCGTGAAGTTGGCGCCCACGGCGGTCGTGTCGATGAGGAACGTGGCCTTCGTGAGGTCGGCGCCCGCGAAGCTCGCGCCGTCGACCTTGGACGTGACGAAGCCCGCGTTGCACATGCGCGCCCGACCGAAGTTCGCCCCGGCGGCGTCCACCTCGATGAAGTTCGCGCGCTCGAGGTCCGCACCCGAGAAATCGAGCCCGGTGAGGTTCGTGCGGATGAAGGCCGTGCGTTGGGCCTTCACGCCGCGCCACGAGGCGCCGCCGAAGCGCCCCTCGGTGAAGTCCGCCCCGGCGAGGCTCGCCCCGTCGAGCGTCGCGCCCTCGAAGTTGGTCCTCACGAGCAGCGCGCGCTCGAAGTCGCACTCGCGGAAGCTCGCCTGCACGGCCTCGCAGTCGCCGAGGTTCGCGCCCACGAGGCTCGCCCCGTCGAACCGCGCCCCCTCGAGCTTGGCGCGCGTGAGGACCGCCTCGGTGAGCTTCGCCCCTGCGAGGTTGGCGCCGCGAAGATCGGCCCCCTCGAGGAACGCGCGCTCGAGGTCGAGGCCCGACAGGTCGAGCCGGGAGAGGTCGGCGCCGGTGAGGTCGAGGTTCCTGACCGGCAGCCCCGCGTCGCGGAGGCGGCCGAGCTCGGCGCGCAGGCGCTCGGAGTCCTCGGGCGCCCGGCGCGGGGCGGCCGGCCGCTCGTGCGCCGTCAGGAGGTACGAGTCGCGCTCTGCGTCGTCCATGGCGTGGAGGCGCGCCCGGAACGCCTCGTCCTCGAGGAGGGCGGTCACGTCCGGGAGGTCGACGCCGTGCCCCCGCGCCTGCACGAGCATTCCCTCGAGCCAGCGGAGCTTCTCGTCCGCGATGGGCTTCGGCGGGCCGCAGGGCAGGCTGTCCATCTCCTTCTCGACCACGCTGTAGTCGAGCCCGAGCTTCTCGAACTGCTCGCGGCGGCGTGCGCGCCTGGCCTGCGCACTGGCGCGCGTCTTCGCCTCGCCCTCCTGCATCTCGCGCTCGACGTCGGCGCGCCTCTTCGGCGGCTCGTCGGGCTTGCGCGGCGCAGGCAGCGAGCGCGGGCCGTGCTTGTCGGGGTCGAGCCCGAGGGCCGCCACCGCGGCCCGCGACTGGACGATCTCGCGCTCGGCCTTGCGGAGCTGGTTCTGCATGGCGAAGCCCTCGATCTTGACCGCCGCCATCTCGTCCACGAGCTCCGCCACGTCCGTCGCGGGCCAGGCGGGCAAGAAGTCGTCCTCGCGCTTCATCGCCTCCATCTGGCGCTCCGGGTCGAGGCGTGCTGCCAGCGCGTCGCAGTAGTGGGCGTCGGGCTTCGGCGCGGCGGCGTCCTCGCAGGCGATGAGCAGGTGCTCGAGGTCGTCGGCATCGTCCTCGCTCACGTCCGTCGTGCCGCGGTAAATGAGCACCGCGCGCTCGACGTCGGGGAAGAACCAGACGGTCTCGAGCCGCATGGCCAGGCTCGTGGGCTCGGCGACGGGCTCTCCCTTCCTCACGATGAAGATCCGCATCGCTGCGCCCGGCAGTCGCCCCTCGATGCGTCGGCGCGTCGGGTGGAGGTTCTCGAGCACGAAGCTCTCGTCACCGGAGAAGTGGCCGGGCGCCCACTGATCCGGGCTCGCAGTGTTGAACATCGTCCAGTCGGCGTCGCGCGCCAGACCCGGAAAATCCGTCTCGAGGTAGCTGCGATCGTAGGTGCCGGCCTTCTTCCAGCGCTCGGGCCACGTGAGGTCGAGGGGCAGGAAGCTCGCGGGCGCAGGGCGGTCTCCGGGGCTCTTGATCAGCCGCTCGGGGTACTCGACGTTGGGTAGGGGGTGCACCTTGCCGTCGGGCCCCTCGATTGGCGCGTAGCCCTTGCCGAGCGGGTTCGATGCGAAGCCCGCGCCCCCGAAGGCGTGCTCCCAGTCGAGCGGCATCTCGGTGAAGGGTGCGGGCTCGGTCGGCGCGCCGCGGCGCCAGACGCGATCGCCGATCGCCACGATGCGCTTCTCGACCGGGCCGAGCTGTACGCGCGCCACGCAGACCGGCACCGGCTTCTGGTCGGGCGCGTAGACGGAGCCCTTGAGGAGGAGCTCGCCGTGGGTCTTCGCGACCATCTCGTCGAGCACGGCGTCCTTGCCGAGCAGCTTGGGCACCGCCTTCCACATCTGGGCCTCGGGAAGGAGGGTGCGGGTCGCGTCGAGGGGCACGAAGAGGAGCCCGGCGACGCAGAAGTGGTAGCGCTGGGCGCGCTCCACCGTCCGGAAGAGGAGGCCCACGTTGCGCGGCTTGAACACTCGCATGCCGTGCTGCCTCAGGATTCGCTGTGGTTGCCGGAGGGCTCGAGCAAGAGCCCGCCTTCGCAGAGCTCGATCGGCTCGTCCTCCTCCTCGTCGGTCTCCGCCTCGAACTCCGTCGCGATGTAGGCGAGCTTCGCAACCGTTCCGGAGATGCGCGATACCGCGACCGACGCCGCCACCGCCATGATCTCGAGCTTGAACCCGACGAGCGAGCCCTTCTCGACGAAGGCGTCCTTCTCCCAGCCACCGGTCTTCACCCACTCGCCGTCGACGTTGTGGAAGCCGCCGGGCGCGCTGATGGTGAAACCCGACGGTGCGATGAAGGTCGCGCTGCCGCCCGTCGTGACCGACAGCGCCGCCGGCGTGCTCGTCGTGACGCCGCCCGCGATGGTCTGGGTCACGTTGCCGCCCACGGAGATCGTCTCGTCGGCGCCGATGGTGCGGTCCACGGCCGCGCCGACGGTCTCGGTCAGGTTGGCGCCGATCGTGCGCGTGACGGAGGCCGACACGTCCTCGGTTTGATCGGGCGCGACGCTCCGCGTCTCGTCACCGGTGATGGTCTCGGTCAGGCCGCCCGTGACGGTCCGGGTCTCGCCCGCATGGATGGTCTGGGTGGCGCTGCCGTCGATCGTCTCGTCGAAGGCGGCGTACACGTGGGTCGTCTGATCGCTGTGGTAGTCCTCGACGACCCGTCCCGTCACGTCCTCGGTCTGTTCGGCGCCGATGGTGATGTGGCGCGCCCCTCCCGCGTGGATCTTGGCGTCGCAGTCGGTGCTGAGGCGCACGTGGTGTCCGTCGGCGTAGGGCCCGTCGGAGGCGCCGAGGTGGAGCGTCGTCTTCTCGGGCGGCGAGTAGAGCACGACGTACTCGGAGCCCGCCTTGTCCTCGACCTCGATGCGGTTCTTGCCGCCCGTCTGGATGACGTTCTGCGTGTTGTTCGCGTCGGTGACCGTGCTCGGGGTCTCGGGGTTGGGCACGGCGCCCACCAGCACGGGCTGGTCGGGGTCGCCCTCGACGAAGGCCACGAGGACCTCCGTCCCCTTGCGGAGCGGGAAGTGGCAGCCCTCGGGCGCGCCGCCGTGGGGCTGCATCAGGCGCAAGAGGGCGCTCGCCTCCCCGGCGGGGGAGTCGTTCTCGTCGAAGAGGAGCTTCACGCGGTAGCGACCCTGGTCGTCGAGCTGCGCGTAGTCCCCATCGGCCGCGCCATCCACGCGCGCGTGCTCGAGGCCGTGGGCGCGGGGCCACGGCGTCTTGCGCGCGGCGCGGTAGGGGACGTCGGCCCGGACGGCCTCGACGCTCACGTGGTAAGGCAGGCCGTCGGCGCGCAGCCACGCGCGCTCGGGATCGATCCACGCCTCGAGCCCGCGGCCCGCGACGGCGTCGAAGCCGAGGTGCCGGACCGCCACGGCTCGGTACTCGCCGAGCAGGTCGGCGATCGGGTGCTCGCCCACCTCGAAGTGGTAGCCCGCGCGCAGGCCGAGGACCGTGCCGGTCGCGCGGAAGAGGACGGCCTCGGCTGCCGCCTGCTCGGCGCGCACCTGCGCGAGGCGCTTCGCCTCGGCGGGTGACCAGGCCTGACCTCCGAACGCGATCGCGGTGCCGAGCGCCGGATCGATGACGGGCTTGCGCTCGCGGAGCGCGAGCGCCGGCTTCGGGGAGTAGTAGTCGGCGACCTCGACCTCCTTGCTCCGGGCGGAGCGGCGGGCGGCGAAGCCGTGGAGCGTCTCGCCCACGCTGCCCGCGGCGCCCGCGTCGAAGGAGCCCACGCAGCGGACGGGCGAAGGCGGGTGCAGGTCCGTGGCGTGCGGACCGTCGGAGACGACGAGCTTGTCCTCGCCCTCGGCGAGCTCGAAGTAGTAGTGCAGGCCGTCGCGCTCGAGAGAGCGGGCGACGAAGTCGAGGTCCGTCTCGCGGTACTGGCAGACGTGCTCGTGCTCGACGTAGCTCGCCTCGGTCCGGAGCTCGTGCGCGACGCCGCCCTTGTCGAGCAGCTCCTTGACGACGTCGAGCACCTTCTTCTTCACCCACACGCGGCTGTGGCACTCGAGCCCGAGGCCCCAGAGCGTCGGCCGCAAGACGACCTCGACGAGCGCTCGCTCGCCGAAGGTGTGCATCAGCTCGAGCGCGGTCACGATGCCCGGGAAGTGGAGGGAAGCCGCGTCGTCCGCGCCCGGGACCGTGAGCGCGCCGCGCTTGCCGAGGACGCCGTCGAGGGACCCGAGGTCCGCCTCGGGGAGCGACGCGAACACACGCGCCAGGTAGGGCGCCGAGATGCGCTCGTCGACGGCGAACGCCGCGACGCGCAGTCCGTCGACCCCATCGATCTCGAGTTTGAAGCGATCCATCTCGTCCTCGGGCAGTCGACGTCACGTCCAGTTGAGGAAGCCGAAGGTGATTGCGCTCAGCGCCATCCGGCCCGCGTGTCGCGCGCGTGAGTGCTGGATGGAGCCCACGGCCTCGACCTTGGCGCCTCCGCCCTCGTGCTTGTCCATGCTCATTTCGACCTTCGCCCCGATGACCTCCGTCACGATGTAAGCGATGTCGAACACGAAGGCCGCCGCCTCCGTCGAGGCGCCGTACATCTGCAGGAACTTGCCACCCTCGCCCTCGTGCTCCTGGTCCGTCTCCGACACGCCCCCGGGCGCGAGCAGCGTGAAGCCTCCGGGTGTGCTCCAGGTGGCGCCGCCGATCGCGGTGTAGTCGTAGGCGCCCGCCGTCACGATGGTGACGTTGCCTCCGACGTCCTCCGTGCGCGCGCCTCCCGTCGTCTCGGTCTGACCGGCCCCGACGGTGAACGTGGCGTTGGCACCGATCGTGTCCGAGAGATCCGCGCCGATGGTGCGCGTCAGGTTGGCCGAGATCGTCTCGGTCTGGTTGGCGGTGATGCTGCGCGTCTCGCCCCCGGAGATGTCCTCGGTGACGCCGCCGTCGACCGTGCGCGTCTCGCCGCCGTTGATGGTCTGGGTGGCGCCCGCGTCGATGGTCTCGGTGAAGGCGCCGAAGACGTGGGTCGCCTGGGTGGCGTGGTAGGTCTCGGTCACGTCGCCGCCGACGTCCTCGGTCTGTTCGCCGCCGACGGTGATGTGCCGGTTGGCGCCCGCGTGGATGCGGATGTCGCCGTCGGTTCGCACGGTGGCGTGATGGCCTTCGGCATACTGGCCGTCGGAGGCTCCGAGGTGAAGCGTGGTCTTCTCGGGCGGCGAGAACACGGCCACGTACTGCTTGCCGTCCTGGTCCTCGATCTGGACGCGGTTCTTGCCGCCCGACTGGAACACGTTGTGCGTGTGGTTGCTCGCCGTGACCGGGCTCGGCGTGACGGCGTTGGGCACGGCGGCGACGATCACCGGCAGATCGGGCTCGCCCGCGACGAACGCCACCAGCACCTCGGTGCCCTTGCGCAGGGGCAGGTGCCAGCCCTCGGGCGCGCCGGCGTGCGGCTGGATCATGCGGAGCCAGGCGCTGTTCTTCGCCGCGTCCGCGTCCGCCTCGTCGAACAAGAGGCGCGTCCGGTAGCGGCCGTGCTCGTCGATCTGCGCGGAGTCGCTGTCGGCCGGACCATCGACGACACCGTACTCGAGGCCGGGGACGCGCGGCACCGGGCGCCGCAGGGCCGGGCGGAAGGGCTGAGCCTCTCGGACGGCCGAGAATTCCACGTGGTAGGGCTCGGCCTCGGCGCCCATGCGCGCCCTGCGAGCGTGGTGGGTCGTGCCGGGCGCGTCGACGTCGAGCAGGGCTCCGAAGGTGCGCATGAGGCCGAGATCCACGCCACTGTGGTGGAGCTCCGTGACGAGGTACTTGCCGTTGAGGTCCGCGAGCGGGTGTTCCTCGAGCTCGAAGACGCAGCCGCTCCGCAGGGTCCGCACGGTCCCGGTGCCCGTGTAGCGCTCGGCCTCCACGCCCAGGCGCTCGGCCCTCACCTTGGCCAGGCGCTTCGCGTCGCCCGGGGTGAGGAGGTTGCCTCCGAAGAGGGAGACCTCGCCGAGCAGGCCGCCAGGCGGCGCCGCCTCGCCGGTGACGGCGAGGGCGGGGTGCAGGTAGTCGTAATCGCCGAGCTTGACCTTCTTCGACGTGAGCTCCTTGCGGGAGCCGAGGCGCAGGATCGCCGCGCTGCCGCCCTCGGCGGCGCCGGCACCGGCGCGGCGAAATCTGCACGTCGGGCCAGTACCGCAGCCTCCCGCCGAGTCGGCCAGAACGAGCTTCTCGCCGCCCGCGGCGTGCTCGAACCAGTAGAAGATGCCGTCGCGCTCGAGCCGTCGCTCGAAGAACTCGAGGTCGGTCTCGTGGTACTGGCAGATGTGGACGTGCTCGGGGTAGTCGCCCTCGAGCTTGAGCTCGTGACCCTGGTGCTCCGCGCGTTCGAGCACGTCCTTCACGACGTCGCTCACCTTCTTGTCCGTCCAGATGCGGCTCTGGCGCGCGAGCGAGAGACGAAAGAGGTGTGGTCGCACGGTGACGCGCAAGAAGCCGTGGCTCGAGGTGGCCTGCACCAGCTCGGCCCCGGCCACGACACCCGCGCAGAGCGGCTGCGCGCCCGGCTCGGCGTCGCCGAAGGACAGGCACGCCTCGGCGCCCACGAGCATCTCCGGTTGAAACGACCCGTCCTGCGCTGGCACGACGAGGGAGATCTCGAAGGCGAAGCACTCGGAGATGGCCTCGCGCCCGACGAAGGCGGCGACCCGGGTACCGGTGGGCAGGCCGTCGATGGCGACTACGTAGAGATCCGTCATGTCGAGCTCGCTCGGTGTGGGGTTTCGGCCGTCAGCCCAGCTTGTGCAAGACCGTGATGAGCTGGACGAGCCCCGTGGGCTTCATCCAGCCACCGATGATCTTCTTCTGGCTGGCCCACTTCTCGTTCTTGACGCCGGCGATCAAGTCCACGCCGGCGCCGAGGCGCTCGATACCCAGGCGGACGACCTTGGTCTCGATGCCGATGGCCTCCGCCTTGATGCCCAGTACCTTGACCGCTTCGGCGTACTCGTTCTCGTTCTTGAAGCCCTTGTGGTCGTTGCCGTTGTCGATCATGTTGACGCCCCCCGGCGCCAGGACCGTGAAACCCGCCGCGGCCGTGAAGGTCACCGGCCCGGCCGCGATGAGCGTGAAGTTGCCCCCGATGGTCTGCGTCACGCCTCCGGTGATCGTCGCCGTCTGCGCCCCTCCCACCGTCAACGTGCTGTTCGCGCCGATGCTCACGGTCGAGCTCGCGCCGATCGTGTCCGAGCGGTTCGCGCCGATGGTGCAGGTCACGTTCGCCGACACGTCCTCGGTTTGATCGCCCGTGATGGTGCGGGTCTCGCCGCCGGTGATGGTCTCGGTCACGCCGGCGTGGACGGTGCGCGTCTCGCCGGCCGAGATGGTCTGCGTCGCGCCGGCGTCGATCGTCTCCGTCCAGTCGCCGTCGACGTGGGTCGTCTGGCTCGAGTGGTAGTCCTCGACCACGTTGCCCTGCACGTCCTCGGTCTGTTCGCCGACGACCGTGATGTGCCGGGCGCCGCCGGCGTGGACCTTCGCGTCGCCGTCGGTGCGCAGGGTGGCGTTGTGGGCCTCCTGGTAGGGGCCCGCCTTCGCGCCGAGGTGCAGGGTCGAGGTCTGGGTCGGCGAGGTCCAGGCCAGGTACTCCTTGCCCGCCTGGTCCTCGATCTCGAGGCGGTTCTTGCCCCCGGTCTGAAGCACGTTCTGGCTCGCGTTCTGGCTCGTGACGGGGCTCGGGACCTCGGGGTTGTGGGCCGTGCCGACGATGAGCGGCCGGTCCGGATCGCCGCGCACGAAGGCGACGAGCACCTCGGTCCCCTTGCGCAGGGGGAAGTGCCAGCCCTCGGGCGCGCCGGCGTGGGGCTGGAGCATGCGCACCCAGGTGCTGTTGCCGCCCGCCTTCGCCTCGGTCTCGTCCCAGAGCAGGCGCACGTGGTAGCGCCCGTGGTCGTCGATCTGCGCGTAGTCGTCGTCCGCGGGGCCGTCGACGCGCGCGTGCTCGAGCGCGTCCACGCGCTTCCAGGGCGTCTTGCGCTCGGGCCGGAAGGGCACGCCGCTCTTCACGGCGTCGAAGTCGACGCGGTACGGATCCTCGGCGCCCCCGCCCGCGAGCCACTCGCCGTCGGGGTCGATGGCGCGCGCGAACTGGCGCACGCGCGCGTGGTCGACGCCGCGGTGCCGGAGGCGCGTGACGAGGTATTTCCCGTCGAGGCTGCTCCACGGGTGCTCGGTGAGCTCGAGCTCGTAGCCCGTGCGCAGGCCGAGCACGCTGCCCGTGCCGTGGTAGGTCGCGACGGGGATGGCGCGCTCTTCGGCGCGCACCGTCGCGAGGTGGCTCGCCTCGCCCGGATCGCGCAGCGCCGTGCCGAACACGGCGACCTTGCCCTGGTGACCCGACGCGACCGCGGCCTCGCCCTCGAGGGCGAGCGCGGGCTTCAGGTAGTCGTAGTCGCGCAGGAGGATGTCGGACGCCACGGTCCCGTGGCGCGCGCGAAAGCGGTAGATCGCCTCCCCGGCCATGGCCTGGGTCGACTGATCGGCGAGCGGGACGAAGCGCACGGGTGCGGCAGGCGACGGGTCGTGGGTCGCGCCGCGATCGGTCACGACGAGCTTCTCCTCGTCGCCCTCGTGGTCGAAGTAGTAGTGGATGCCCTCGCGCTCGAGCCGGCGGCTCACGAAGTCGAAGTCGGTCTCGTGGTACTGGCCGATGTGCTCGACCGCGGTGTAGGTCCCGTCGAGCGCCAGCGAGTGCCCGACCGTGGCGGCGTCGAGGAGCTCCTTCACGATGGCCGGCACGTCCTTGTCCACCCAGATGCGGCTGTGCACCTCGTGCGTCAGGCGGTGGAGGCGCGGGCGCAGCTCGACCCGGTAGAGGGCGCGCTCGCCGTGCGCCTCGACGATCTCGACCGCCTCGACGATCCCGCGCCACGCGAGCACGGCCGACCCGTCCTCGGCGTTCACCTGCAGCGTTGCGCCCGACCCGACGGCCGCGGCGGCCTCGTCGATGGCCTTGGCCGCGCCGAGGAAGAAGACCTCGAACAGGTACGACGTCGAGATCGCCTCCGTGCCGCGAAACGCGAGCACGCGCAGGCCTTCGCCGAGGTCGGGTGCGAGGAGGGAGAAGTGGTCGTGGATCATGGCGCTCTCTGCCTCGGGGTGGTGAGCCGGTCGCAACCCCCGCACGAGCGATCGCGTCGCCGGGCGCGGGTCGGCGACCCCGCGTCCGTGGACCCGCCGCCCGGCCGCGGCGCCGTCCGGTGTCCCTCGTCCCCTGGGTCGCCGAGCTTAGCACGGATCGGCGTCCACGACTGGCATCGAGCCCCTCGCGCCGGAGGTCGAGCGCCGCGGGCTCGGCGAGCCGTCGTCCCTGGTGGCGGGACGTGAACGGCTACTCGAGGCCGACCTACGCGAGCGCCGCCCACCACTCGTCGAGCTCGAGCTCGACGGCGTCGAAGGGCTCACAGCGCGGTCGCTCCCCCGGGCCGTGCACGGCGATTTCCACGTAGTGCACGCCCTCGAGGCGGCTCACGCGCAGGGTCTGCGCCTCGGGGTCGACGTACCAGAGGTGGCCGACGCGGATGCGCTCGTAGAGCCGCCGCTTGGTGACGAGGTCATAGCCGCGCGTCGTCGGCGAGTGGATCTCGCACGCCCAGTCCGGCGCGAGCTCGATGGCGGCCTCGCGCGGCAAGGAGGCGAGTCGCTCGCGCCGCCAGCCCGCGAGATCGGGGGCCACCTCAGGCGCCTCGGGCAGGGCGATGCCGGGCTCGACCAGGATCCACCAGCCGCCCGGACCGCCGCGGCCGCGTCGATACGGCCCGACGAGATCGTCGGCGAGCAGGGAGGTGATCTCCTGGTGCGGCGCTCGCGGACGCGGTTGGGTGTAGAGCACTCCGTCGACGATCTCTCCCTTCTCGCCGGGCGGCAGCGCGTCGAGGTCGGCCCGCGTCGCAGGACGGTGGAGCAGGCGCATGACCATGGCTCAGTCTGCGCGCGCCACGCGCTCGGAGCAAGGCGGCCGCGCGCGGCTCCACGCGGATCCAGGCTCCGCGAGAGGCGAGCGGCGGGGCGGGCTACTCGCCCGAGCCAAGCGGCGTGCCCGCCAGGCTCGGTGGGAGCGGCGGGCGGACGCGCTCCTACTCCGCCGATGCCGGCGGCGCCCCCGCCAGGCTCGGCCGGGCGAGCAGCCGGCCCGTCCGCGGCGGATGCGCCACGCCGGCGCGCGGCGCCGCGAGGTCGAGCTGCACGGGCAGGACCACCATCGGGACGGCGGCGTGCTGCAGGCGGCGCTGGATCTGGAAGGCGGTCTCGTTGTGGAGCATGCGATTCCAGCTCGTGTCCTCTTCGAAGATGATCTGGCCGGCGACCACGAGGGCCTTCGGGAAGCGCCCGACGAGCTCCTGCGCGAGCTTCTCGGCCTCGACCGCGACCTCGGTGCCGACCGAGTAGGCCGTCGTGGCGCGCAGGCCGAGCACGGCCGCGAACTGCTCGTAGGCCGCGAGGTGCTGCTGCGTGCGGGCCTCGAGGGCCTCGAGCTCGCGCGTGCCCTTGAAGACGTCGGAGTCGACGACCGCGACGCTCACGAACACGACGGCGTTGAAGTGGCCCGGGAACATGCGCTCGAGCGTCAACAGAGCGTGGCGGCCGAGCCCGCCGTAGCCGCCGACGAACAGGACGGCGACCGGCTCGTCCGCGTGGGGTGGCCCGAGCAGCGCGGGCGGAGCCTCGTGGCCGAAGTGGCGTAGATCGGCGGCGCTGCGCATGGGGTCCGGCAGCTCGTGGTCGAGCCTGCGGATCGCCCCGACCACGCGGCCGTAGTGGCGCTTGACGAAGAGACAGAAGACGACGAGCGCGGAGGTGACCACGAGGGTCACCCAGCCGCCCTCCACGAACTTCTCGATCACCGTGACGACGAGGATGGTGAGGCACAAGAGGACGGCGGCGAGGTGCGCCGGCAGGTGGCGGCGCCACTTCGGCTCCTCCCGGCGCCGCCGGATCCAGAGGCGGCACATGGCGATGTTCGAGAGCGAGAACGTGAGGAACACGTTGATCGAGTACATGACGACGAGCGTGCCGACGTCGCTCGTGGCGTCCGCGGGGCGCGTCTCGTGGGCGTAGAGCAGGGCCACCGCCGCGGCACCCCCCATGAGGACGACGCCGTTGCGCATGGTGAGCCGCTCGGACAGCGCCGCGAAGCGGTGGGGCAGCCAAGAATCGGTCGCCATGTTGGCCATGACGCGTGGCCCGTCGATGAAGCCCGCCTGCGCGGCCACGAAGAGCAGCGCCCCCTCGCTCACGAGGGTGACGACGCTGAACGCGTCGCCGAAGTGCCAGCCGCCCACGCTCCAGTCCGCCGTGACGCGGTCGAGCAGGACCGCATTCATCGTCTTGCCCGCCTCCGGCCGCGCGCCGACCAGCAGGTAGCAGAGCAAGAGGCCGCCGGCCGTGATCGCCAGCGACGTGGCCATGAGGACCATGGTGCGCTTGGCGGTCGCCACGCGCGGCTCGCGCATGATGCCGATCCCGTTCGAGACGGCCTCGATGCCGGTGTAGGTGCCGCCGCCGAGCGAGTAGGCGCGCGCGAAGAGGGCGAGCACGCCGAAGGTGCCGAGGCTCTGGGACGACTCGCTGATGTTCCGGGACACCTCGGCGCTCACGATGGGGAAGTCCGCCGCCTTGCCGATCAGCACCGCGAGCAGGACCACCGCGTGCGTGAGGAGGAAGACGACGAACACGGGCGCGATGGCCGTGACCGACTCCTTGACGCCACGCAGGTTGAGGAGCGTGAGCAGGGCGAGCCCCACGAGGGCGAAGGGGAACTTGTAGGGCTGAAAGTGCGGCGGCAAGAAGCTGAAGATGGCGTCCGCGCCGGCCGATACCGAGACGGCGATGGTGAGCACGTAGTCGACGAGCAAGGCCGCGCCCGAAACGACGCCGGTCTTCGGGCCGAGCAGCTTGGTCGCCACGACGTAGCCGCCGCCACCCGCGGGGAACTCCTCGATGATGCGGCTGTAGCCGTAGCTGATGATGAAGACCGTGAGCGCCGCGGCGACCCCGAGGAAGACGGCGAGGCCGGTGTGCTCTCCGAGCGCCTTGAAGGCCTCGTCGGGACCGTAGCTGCTCGAGGACAGGCCGTCCGCGCCGAGCCCGACCCAGGCGAGCAGAGCGACGAGCGACAGCTTGTGGAAGGCGTGCGGATCCTTGACGTCCTTGGGAGCGCCGAGGACGGCGCGCCGGATACGGCCGAAGAGCGACATGGGGAGTTGGCGCGCGGCGCGCAACGCGGGCCGCACGTGGGAGCCACGGGCGGACCGGACGCGGGCGCTGACCTCGCTAGCTCTTTAGCTAGCACCCGGGCACATCAAGAAGACATCAAGGCGCGGCAGCCCGACATCAAGAAAGCATCAAGACGGCGGCCCGGCGCCCGCGCTGGCTCCGGACGGGCGGCGGAGCGGATCGTGCTACGCTGGTCGGGTGCTCGACCCGCGCGAAATTGCCCCGGAGACGCCGCGCCCCATGCGCCGCTGCGAGTACGAGCAGATCGTCGCGGCGGGCGTGCTTGGCGACGATCGCGTCGAGCTCCTGTATGGCACCATCGTCGCCATGAGCCCTCATGGTCCCGAGCACGACGATCGCCTCGGGGAGCTCGCCGAGCGGCTCATCGCGGCCCTCGGCTCGCGCGCGAAGGTGCGCGTGCAAAGCGCCTTCGCGGCGTCCGACGGCTCCGAGCCCGAGCCGGATCTGGCGGTCGTGCCGCGTCGCAGCTACCGGGATGCACATCCCAGCGACGCGTGGCTCATCGTCGAGGTTGCGGACGCGAGCCTGCGCAAGGACCGCGGCCCGAAGGCGCGCCTCTACGCCGAGTCGGGCGTCGAGGAGTACTGGGTCGTCAACCTGGTGGATCGCGCCATCGAACTGCATGCCGAGCCTCGCGACGGGACCTACGCGCTCGTCACCGTGCATCGGCCCGGTGAGACGATCGCTCTGCGCCGATTTCCCGACGTGGCGATGGCGGTGGGCGATGTCGTCGGTCCGGCCTGATTCCGCGCCGCCTCGCCCCGACGACGCGCGCGAGCGCGCTCGCCCGTAGCCTCGGCCCGCGAGGGCATCATCGAGGCGTCAAGACGGCCCCGCCTTCGGCGGCTCGTCGCGCAGCCGGTAGCCGACGCCGGGCTCGGTGAGCAGGAGCTTCGGGCGGGCGGGCTCGGCCTCGATCTTCTTCCGGAGCTCGGCCATGTGCACGCGCACGTAGTGGGTCTGGTTCTGCTGCGCCGGGCCCCACACCTCCTTCAGGATCTGGCGGTGGGTGAGCACCCGCCCCGCGTGCTCGGCGAGTAGCAGCAAGAGCCGGTACTCGATCGGCGTGAGGTGCACGGGCGCGCCGTCGAGCGTGACCTCGCGCCGCGTGCGGTCGATGGTGAGGCCGCCGAAGGTGAGCACGGGGGCCGGCTCGTGGCTGCGCGCGCGCTCGGCGTGGCGGAGCGCGACGCGCATGCGCGCCAGGAGCTCGTTCACGCCGAAGGGCTTGGTGAGGTAGTCGTCGGCCCCGGCGTCGAGCGCCGCCACCTTGTCGTCCTCGCGCCCGCGCGCCGAGACGACCACGATGGGGACGAGCGTCCACTCCCGCAACTGGCGGGCGAGCTCGAGGCCGTCGCCGTCGGGCAGGCCGAGATCGAGCAGAACGATGTCGGGGTGGGCGGAGGTCACGAGGCGCAGGGCGTCGGCCGTCGTGCCGGCCTCGAGCAGCCGGAAGCCGTGGGAGCCGAGCGAGGCGCGCAGCAGGCGTCGCATCTGCGGCTCGTCCTCGACGACGAGGACGAGCGGACCGGTCTCGTCGCTCATGGTGCTACCTCCGAAGGCTGGCGGGCGCTCTCGACGAGCGGCGCCTCGGGGTCGACCCCGGGGGGCTCGCCGACGATCGGCAGCCGCACGCGGAACACGGCGCCGCCGCCGGGTCGATTCTCCGCCTCGAGCGTGCCGCCGTGGGCCTCGACGACGGCGCGACAGATGGCGAGCCCGAGGCCCGAGCCGGCGCCGCTCGCGCCCGGCCCCCGGTAGAACTTCTCGAACAGCCGTTCGCGGGCCTCGGGCGGCACGCCGGCGCCGCGGTCGCGCACCTCGATCGTCGCCACGCCGCCGGCGAACGAGGCCGCGAGCTCGATCGGACTCGCGGTGGGCGTGTGCTTGGCGGCGTTGTCGAGCAGGTTGACGAACACCTGCTCGAACGACACCGGGTCGATCGGCAGGAGCGGCAGATCGGCGGCGAGCTCGGTCGTGATCGTGCGGCCCTCGAGCTCGCGCTCGAGCCGTCCGAGCGCCGAGCCGACGAGCTCCTCGAGCGGCACCCACTCGCGTTTCGGGGCGACGCCGGCCTCGAGGCGCGTCATGTCGAGCAGGTTGCCCACGAGCCGCTCGAGCCGCCGCGCCTCGTCGCCGATCGTGCCGACGAGCTCCGCCCGGTCCGTGGCAGAGAGCGCGGTCTCGTCGTCGCCGAGCACCGCGGCCGCGCCCGTGATGACGGCGAGCGGCGTCCGGAGGTCGTGCGACACGGCCGAGAGGAGCGAGCTCCTCATCTCCTCGGTGCGCGCCTTGAGCGCGGCGGCCTTGGCCTCCTCGGCCAACCGCGCCCGCTCGAGCGCGAGGCACACCTGGCGGAGGAAGGCCTCGACGAAGTCGCGGTCGGCCGGCGCGAGCGCGCCGTGCTCGGGCGCCGAGAGCGCGAGCACGCCGAGCGGCACGCCGCTCGAGACGAGCGGCAGGCAGCGGATGCGGGCGCCCGGGAGGGTGTCGGCACCGGCACCCGCGGGCTCGCCGTGCTCGAGCGCCCAGCGCGCGACCGCGAGCTCGTCCGGGCCGAGCACCGTGTGGCTGCGCGGCGCCACCGTGCGGAGCTCGCTGCCTTCCCCGAGCAGGAGCACGGCCGCACCCCCGCCGAAGGCCGCCGCCGCGTGGTGGGCGGCCGCGAGCGCGACGCCGTGGGCGTCGACGGCCGCGCCGAGCTCGCGGCTGAGCGCGTAGAGCGCCCCCGTCCGCGCTTCGCGGCTCGTGGCGGCCCGCTCCTGACGGCGCAGGCGCGCGGCGAGCGCGCTCGTGGCGACGCCGACGGCGAACATGACCGCGAAGGTGAGCAGGTGCCGGGCGTCGGAGACCGCGAAGGTGTGGAAGGGCGGCACGAAGAAGAAGTCGAACGCCGCGACCGCCAGCGCGGCGGCGACGAGGGAGGGCCCGCGCCCGAGCCAGGCGCCCGCGACCGTGATGACGAAGAGGTAGATCATGGCCGTGTCGGCGTCGGCGAACACGGAGCGCGCGACGATGCCGATCACGGTCGCGGCGGCCACGAGGGCGACCGCGGAGGCGTACGAGGCGCCGCGCAGGGGGGCGCGGGGCGGCAGCGCTGCGGCGGGTGGCGGGGTCGCGGACTCGTCGCCCGAGATGACGTGCACGTCGATGTCGCCGCTGCCGCGCACGACCTCGTCGAGCAAGGAGCCGCGCAGCCGGTCGCGCAGCCGCGGGTGCGTGGGCTTGCCGATGACGAGGCGCGTCACGTGGTGCTGGCGGGCGTACTCGAGCAAGGCGGTGCTCACCTTGCTGCCTGCCAGCCGCACGATCTCCGCGCCGAGCGACTCGGCGAGGTGCAGGTGGCCCTCGAGCCGCTCGCGATCCGTCCGTCCGGCGAGCGGCGTCCCGAGCACGTCGACGTAGGCCGCGACCCAGTGGGCGCGCAGGCCGGACGCCATGCGGTACGCGCCCCGCACGAGGCGCGCGGAGGTGGGGCTCGGGCTCACGCACACGAGAATGCGCTCCGCGGACGCCCAGGTCGCCTGGATGGAGTGCTCCTCGCGGTAGGCGCGGACGTCGGCCTCGACGCGCTCGGCCGTGCGCCGCAGGGCGAGCTCGCGCAGGGCGAGGAGCTTGCCCCGCTGGAAGAAGTTCTGGGTCGCGCGTGCCGCCTGCTCCGGCACGTACACCTTGCCCTCGCGCAGGCGCAGGAGCAGCTCCTCGGGCGGCAGATCGACGAGCTCGATCTCGTCGGCACGATCGAGGACGTGGTCGGGCACCGTCTCGCGCACGCGCACGCCCGTCACCTGCGCGATGACGTCGTTCAAGCTCTCGACGTGCTGCACGTTGAGCGTCGTGTGGACCTCGATGCCGGCGGCGAGCAGATCGAGCAGATCTTGCCAGCGCTTCTTGTGGCGCAGGCCGGGGGCGTTGGTGTGCGCGAGCTCGTCGAGCAAGAGCACGGCGGGGCGGCGCGCCAGGGCCGCCTCGAGATCGAGCTCCTCGAGCGTCGTGCCGCGGTACGGCACGGTGAGCCGCGGCAGGGCAGGGAGCCCCGCCGCGAGCGCCGCCGTCTCGGCGCGCCCGTGCGTCTCGACGCAGCCGACGACGACGTCGACGCCTTCGGCCCGGAGCCGCTGCGCCACCTCGAGCATCGCGTACGTCTTGCCGACGCCGGGCGCGAACCCGAAATAGAGCTTCAGCTTGGCGCGCCGCGCGCGCTCCTCCTCGGCGGTGACGCGCCGGAGGAGCGCATCGGGATCGGGGCGCGCGTCGGGCGGTTCCATGGCGATGGCTGGCGCGTCGGGAGGAGCCCGCGCCGGGCCGAGCTCACGCCCGTTCTACTCCTCCGGGTGCGGGTCGGTCGAGCGCGGGAGCTCCGCCCGGGTCTCGAGGTCGGGCTCGCACAGCCGATACCCCACGCCGGGCTCCGTCAAGAGCAGTCTCGGCCGCGCCGGACTCGCCTCGAGCTTCTTGCGCAGCAGGGCCATGTGGACGCGCACGTGGTGCGCCTCCACGGTGCGGCTCTCCCCCCAGACACCCTGCGCGATCTGCCGGTGCGTGAGCACGCGCCCCGCGTGGTCGGCGAGCAGGCCGAGCATGCGGTACTCGGTCGGCGTGAGGCGGATCTCGCGCCCCGACACCTCGACGCGCCGTCGCGCGCGGTCGAGCGAGAGCGGGCCGAAGTGCTCGACGGCCGGCTCGGGCGCGCGCGCCGCGCGCTCCGCGTGGCGCAGCGCCACGCGCATCCGCGCCAGGAGCTCGTTCATGCCGAAGGGCTTGGTGAGGTAGTCGTCCGCGCCGGCGTCGAGCGCCTGCACCTTGTCGTCCTCACGCCGGCGCGCCGACAGCACGATGATGGGCACGCCCGTGAAGCCTCGGAGCTCCGCCGCGAGTGCGAGGCCGTCACCGTCGGGCAGCCCGAGGTCGAGCAAGACGAGATCGAAGCTCCGGCTGGTGACCTCACGCGTGGCCGCGCCGAGCGTCGCGGCCTCGACGATCTCGAGGCCGTGCGACCCGAGCGCCGCGCGCAGGAAGCGGCGCATCTCGGGCTCGTCCTCGACGACGAGCACGCGCTTGCCCTCGAGCTTCACGGCGGCGCCCCCCGGCTCGCCTCGGCACGCGCGCTCGCCTCGCTCGGCCCGAGCTCGAGCTCGGGCATGCGGATGCGGAACGTGGCGCCGCCGCCCTCGCGGTTCTCGGCCTCGATGCGGCCGCCGTGCGATTCGGCAATCGCGCGACAGATCGCGAGCCCGAGCCCGGCGCCGCGCTCCGTGTTGCCCGGGCCGCGCACGAACTTCTCGAAGATCTTGTTCTCGGCACCCGGCGGCAGGCCCGGGCCGCGGTCCGCGATCTCGAGCACGACGGCGCCGTTCTCGGTGCGGGCTCGGAGGTCGATGGCGCTCGCGGCCGGCGTGTAGCGCGCGGCGTTGTCGAGCACGTTCACGAGCAGCTGCTCGAACAGCACCGGATCGACCGACAAGAGCGGCAGCTCGTCCGGCAGCTCCGTCGTGATGGGGCGGCTCTCGAGCTCGCTCTCGAGGCGCGTCAGCGCGGCCCCGACGAGCTCGTCGACCGGGACCCACTCGCGCTTGACCTGCAAGGTGCCCGACTCGAGTCGCGTCATGTCGAGGATGTTGCCGACGAGGCGCTCGAGGCGGTGCGCCTCGACGCAGATCGTGTCCACGAGCTCGACGCGCTCGGCCGGACGGATCGCTGCGGTGTCGTCGCGGAGCGCCGTGGCGGCGCCCGTGATGACCGCGAGCGGCGTGCGTAGATCGTGCGACACGGCCGACAGGAGCGAGCTCCTGAGCTGCTCCGTCCGCGCCTGCAGCGCCGCCGCCTTCGCCTCGTCGGCGAGGTGCGCGCGCTCGAGGGCGAGGCTCGCCTGGCGCAGGAACGCCTCGACGAAGTCGCGCTCCGGCGCGGGCGCCGCCTGCGCATCCGGCGCCGCGAGGCCCAGCACCGCGAGCGGCTCGGCGCCGGTGCCGAGCGGCAGGCAGCGCAGGCGCGCGCCGGGCAGGGTGTCGGTGCCGGCGCCGGCCGGCCGCCCGTGCTCGAGCACCCAGCGCGCCACCGCGTGCTCCGGGCTCTCGAGCGGCACCGAGCCCCTCTCGGCGAGCACGTGGAGCGGGTCGCCCGGCCGGGGGGCCGCCTCGAGCACGACGGCCCCGGTGTGGAAGGCCGTGGCTGCGTGGCGCGCGATACCCGCGCCACGCTCGCGTCGTCGGCCGCCGTCGCGAGATCGCGCGTCAGGGCGTAGAGCCCGGCGGTGCGCTCCTCGCGCGTCCGCGCGGCGCCCTCCTGCCGCCGTACGCGCAGCGTCAAGGTACCGATGACGACGCTCACGACGAACATCACGACGAACGTGAGGACGTGGCGCGCGTCGCTCACCGCGAAGGTGTAGAACGGCGGCACGAAGAAGAAGTCGTAGCAGGCGACCGACAGGGCGGCAGCGAGGAGCGACGCTCCGCGCCCGAGCCCGACGGCCACCACCGTGATGACGAGCAGGTAGATCATCACGATGTCGACCGGGGACCAGAAGTCGCGCCCCACGTGACCGAAGGCCGTGGCGGCGGCGACGAGGCCGGTGGCGGACGCGAGCGCGCGCCACGGGATGGTGCGCCGCGCTGCCGTCCGCTCGGGCGCCCGGGCGCGAGGACCCGCATCGCCGGAGATCACGTGCACGTCGATCTCCCCGCTGTGGCGCACGAGATCGTCGAGCAACGAGCCGCGCAGCCGGTCGCGCAGCGGCGCGTGGGTCGGCTTGCCGACGATGAGGCGCGTGGCGTTGTGCCGCCTGGCGTAGTCGAACAGGGCCTCGCTCACGCTCTTGCCGGCCAGGCGCACGACCTCGCCGCCGAGCGACTCGGCGAGCGAGAGGTTCGCGTCGAGCCGCTCGCGGTCGGCGCGCGTCATGGGCGCGACCCCCATCGCGTCCACCGAGGCCGCCACCCACGGGGCCCGCAGGCCCGCCGCCATGCGGCGCGCGGCCCGCACGAGGCGCGCCGACGACGGGCTCGGGCCGACGCACACGAGGATGCGCTCGCCTGCCGGCCAGGTGGCGTCGATGGCGTGCGCCTCGCGGTACGCCAGCATGTCGGCGTCCACGCGGTCGGCCGTGCGCCGCAGGGCGAGCTCGCGCAGGGCGAGCAGGTTGCCGCGCTTGAAGAAGCTCTGCGCGGCGCGCGTGGCCTCGGTGGGCAGGTACACCTTGCCTTCCTGCAGGCGCGCGAGCAGCGCCTCGGGCGGCAGATCGACGAGCTCGATCTCGTCGGCGCGATCGAGCATGCGATCGGGCACCGTCTCGCGCACCCGCACCGAGGTCACCTGCGCGACCACGTCGTTCAGGCTCTCGATGTGCTGCACGTTCAGGGTCGTGTGCACCTCGATACCGGCGTCGAGCAGATCGAGCACGTCCTGCCAGCGCTTCTTGTGGCGCGTGCCCGGGGCGTTCGTGTGCGCCAGCTCGTCGAGCAAGAGCACCCGCGGCTTGCGCGCGAGCACCCCCTCGAGATCGAGCTCGAGGAGCTTCGCGCCGCGGTAGAGCACGACGCGCATCGGCATGTGCTCGAGCCCCTCGCACAGGGCGGCCGTCTCCGCACGGCCGTGCGTCTCGACGCAGCCGATGACCACGTCGACGCCGTTGGCTCGCAGGCGCCGCGCGTTCTCGAGCATGGCGTAGGTCTTGCCCACGCCGGGCGCGCACCCGAAGAAGACCTTGAGGTTGCCCCGGCGCAGCCGCTCCTCCTCGGCGTGGAGGCGACGCAGCAGGAGGTCCGGATCGGGGCGCGAGGCCGGGGGCTCGTCCATGGCTTGCCGGCGCGTTCGGCGCTCAGTCGGCGCGTGGCGGTCGCGGCAGGCGCTCGTCGAGCGCGAGGTTCAACCGCAGCACGTTCACCGTGGGCTCCCCGAGCACCCCGAGCACGCGCCCCACGATGGCCGCGTCGACGAGCGCGCGCACCTCGGCCTCCTCGGCGTGGCGCGCCAGGGCGACGCGCCGCACCTGGTAGTACGCCGCCGCGGGCGACAGCTCGGGATCGAGGCCGCTGCCCGAGGCCGTCACGAGATCGATGGGCACGGGCGCGTCGTTGCCGGGGTCGGCCGCGCGCAGCGTCGCGATGCGTTCGCGGACGGCCGTCGACAGGGCGGGGTTCGTGGGCCCGAGGTTCGAGCCCGCCGACGAAGTGGCGTCGTAGGCGTTCGGCCCGTCGGGGGTGCTGATGGCGGACGGGCGGCTCCAGAAGTACCCCGCATCCGCGAACGGCTGCGCGATGAGCGAGGAGCCGACGACGACGCCGTCGCGGCGCACCAGGCTGCCGTTGGCCTTGTCCGGCATGAGCCCTTGGGCGATGCCGGTCACGAGCAGCGGGTAGAGCAGGCCCGTGAGGACGGTGAGGGCTCCGAAGAGGACCAGGAGGGGTCGCAACAGCGTCTTCATGGTCACACGAGCCTCGTGGCGGTCAGGAAGAGGTCGATGAGCTTGATGCCGGGGAAGGGCAGGATGACGCCGCCCAGGCCGTAGACGAGCAGGTTCCGCCGCAGGAGCTGCGAGGCCGGCGCCGGGCGGTACTTGATGCCGCGGAGCGCGAGCGGGATGAGCGCGATGATGATGAGCGCGTTGAAGATGACCGCCGACATGATGGCGCTCGTCGGGGAATGCAGGCCCATCAGGTTGAGCTTGTCGAGCACCGGGTAGGTGCCCGCAAAGGCTGCGGGGATGATGGCGAAGTACTTGGCGACGTCGTTCGCGATGCTGAAGGTCGTGAGCGAGCCGCGCGTCATCAGCATCTGCTTGCCGATCTCGACGATGCTGAGGAGCTTGGTCGGGTTCGAATCGAGGTCGACCATGTTGCCGGCCTCCTTCGCCGCCTGCGTGCCGGTGTTCATCGCCACCGCCACGTCGGCCTGGGCCAGCGCCGGTGCGTCGTTCGTGCCGTCGCCCGTCATCGCGACGAGGTGCCCCTTCGCCTGGTAGTCGCGGATCATCGCGAGCTTCGCCTCGGGGGTCGCCTCGGCGAGGAAGTCGTCGACGCCGGCCTCGGCCGCGATGGCCGCGGCGGTGAGCTGGTTGTCGCCCGTGATCATGATGGTGCGGATGCCGAGCCGGCGCATCTCGCCGAAGCGCTCCTTGATGCCGCCCTTGACGACGTCCTTGAGCTCGACGACCCCGAGCGGCCGGTGACCGTCGGCCACCACGAGCGGCGTCGAGCCGCGCTTCGAGACCTCCTCGATGGTGGCGCGCACCTCCGCCGGCATCGCGCCGCCCTCCGCCACGAGCCAGCGCTCGATGGCGTCGCCGGCGCCCTTGCGCACGCGCCGGCCGTCGAGATCGACGCCGCTCATGCGCGTCTGGGCGGTGAACGGCACGAAGGTCGCCCCTAGGGCGGCGATGTCGCGGCCGCGCAGGCCGTACTGCTCCTTGGCGAAGACGACGATGCTGCGCCCCTCGGGGGTCTCGTCGGCCAGCGATGCGAGCTGTGCGGCGTCGGCGAGCTCCTTGGCCTCGACCCCGGGGGCCGGCAGGAAGGCCGAGGCCTGGCGGTTGCCGAGCGTGATGGTCCCCGTCTTGTCGAGGAGCAGCGTGTCGACGTCGCCCGCGGCCTCGACCGCACGGCCCGAGGTGGCGATGACGTTCGCCTGGATCATGCGGTCCATGCCCGCGATGCCGATCGCCGAGAGCAGCCCGCCGATGGTCGTCGGGATGAGGCACACGAGCAGCGCGACGAGCACCGTCATGCTGACCGGCGCGCCTTGGCCGTTGGCGTCGACGGCGAAGTGCGAGAACGGCGACAGCGTCACCGTGGCGAGCAGGAACACGATGGTGAGCGCGGCGAGCAGGATGTCGAGCGCGATCTCGTTCGGGGTCTTCTGGCGCTTGGCGCCCTCGACCATCTTGATCATGCGGTCGAGGAAGGTCTCGCCCGCCTCGGCGCTGATGCGCACGATGAGCCAGTCCGAGAGCACGCGCGTGCCGCCGGTGACGGCGCTCCGGTCGCCGCCGCTCTCGCGGATGACGGGCGCGCTCTCGCCGGTGATGGCGCTCTCGTCGACCGACGCCACCCCCTCGACGACCTCGCCGTCGCTCGGGATGAGGTCGCCCGCCTCGACGAGCACGATGTCGCCCTTGTGGAGCTCTGCCGAGGCCACGACCTCGTGTGCGGCATCGCGCCGCGGCTCGGCGAGGCGCTTGGCGCTCACTTGCTTGCGCGCCTTGCGCAGCGTGTCGGCCTGCGCCTTGCCGCGCCCCTCGGCCATGGCCTCGGCGAAGTTCGCGAACACGACGGTGAACCACAGCCAGAGCGACACGGCGAGGATGAAGCCGGGCTTCTCCTCGCTCGCGCTCGTGGCGAGGGCGAGCTGCTTGATGGCGACCTGCGAGGCCGCGGGTCCCACCGCGAGCACCTGACCGTGGTCACCGCTCGCCATGACCGCGCTCGGATCGACGAGCGCGACGTCGATGCGTGCCGTGAGCGTCTGGACGACGCCCTGCGACACGAGCAAGACGGCGAGCACGAGCGACAGCGGCAAGAGGATGTAGAGCGTGCTCTTCGTGAGGTCGACCCAGGAGTTGCCGATGCCGTCGGCCTTGCGCCGCGTGAAGCCGCGTACCAGGGCCACGAGCACGGCCATGCCGGTCGCGGCCGACACGAAGTTCTGCACCGTGAGCCCCAGCATCTGGGTCAGGTGGCTCAGGGTCGACTCACCGCCGTACGACTGCCAGTTCGTGTTCGACGCGAAGCTCGCCGCGGTGTTGAACGACACCTGCGGGCTCACCGGGCCGAGGCCGGCCGGGTTCAACGGCAGGCTGTGCTGCAGGCGCGCGAGCGCGTAGACGACGAGCGCGCCGAGCAGGTTGAAGGCGAGCAGGCACGCCGCGTACTTCTTCCAGCTCTGGTCGTCGTCCTCGCGGACGCCCGCGGCGCGGTAGAGCAGCCGCTCGATCGGCCCGAGGATGCGCTGCGCGAAGCGGGCTTCGCCGGCGTAGACCCGTGCCATGTAGCTGCCGAGCGGCAGCGCGAGCGCGGTCAACACCACGAGGAACACGACACCCTGCAACGCGGCGTGGAGGGTCATGACAGCTTCTCCGGCAGGAGCAGCGCCACGAACAAATAGCCCAGGAGAACGAGGGCGAGCCCCGCTCCGACCCACTCGAGCCCGGTCATGTCGAGTTCCTCCGGCGCGGCCCTAGAGCCGGCCACACAGGCGCACGAATCCCCAGGCGGCGCCGAAAAACACCACAATTACAGCCACGTAGAGCGCATCCATGGCTCTGTTCTCTCCTGCCCCACCCGGCGCGTCAGGCCCCGCGTCGACGCAGGCGCCGCTGCCGGAGGGCTGCCAGCGCGACCCACAGGCAGACGAGCAAGCCGAGCGTCGGCTCGACGCCCCACGACCCCCCGCGCACGAGCGCGAGCACGATGGGTATGCACCCCATGCCGAAGAGCGCAAGGTGCACGGCCACGTCGTCTCCGGAGCGCGCCCGCTCGGACGCCGCGGTTTCGTGACTGCTGCTCTGCCGGTAGGGGTCCACTGGGGGGCACCTTCACCGGTCAAGCTAAGCGATGGCGCCTCAACCGGGCGTCAAGTCTCGGGCAGCGGGCATCAAGAAAGGCTCAAGGTTGCGGCGTGGGCGCGGAAACGCTCGACGCGCCGCACGGTCTGCGAGCCGAGCGGGCAATCTTGACGCCGCGTTGACGGCGCCGTGGCTACGGTGCTGGTCATGTCCTCTCGGCTCGCCACCGTGGTCCGCGGATCGACGCAGCGCACGTGCCTGCTCGCCGCGTCGTCCCTCACCCTCCTCACCACCGCTACGGCCTTCGCGCAGCCCGCGCCCGGACCCTCGCCGACCGCTGCCGCGGCAGAGCCACCGGCCGGCGGCACGGCGCCGGAGCAGGACGAGCCCTGGTACGAGCGCTTCGACCTGTCGGCGTTCGTCGACGGCTACGTCGGCCTCAACTACCAGTTCCCCAAGCCCCAGACGCCGACGCCCGGTCTCGGAGGCGGCAACGGATTCCGTGCCTACGACGTGAGCAACGGCGTCGCCCTTCACTGGGCCGGCGTCGATCTCGCCTACCCGGCCGAGCCCTTCGGGGGCACGCTCGGGCTGCGCTTCGGTCCCTCGTCGGCCCTCTACAACGCGAGCGATGCCGCGTTCGGCCTCCAGTTCGTGAAGCAGGCGTTCCTGTCGGTCAAGCCGCTCGGCAAGGACGGCGAGCTCACGATCGACTTCGGCAAGCTCGACACACCCGTGGGGGCGGAGGTCGCCGACAGCCAGGGGAACATGAACTACACGCGCGGCGCGCTCTACTGGTATGCGCAGCCCCTGTTCCACACCGGCCTGCGCGTCGCGTACGACCCGCTGCCGGAGCTCGGGCTCCGGTTGTTCGCCGTGAACGGGTGGAACGACACCGTCGACAACAACACCGGCAAGACGTTCGGTCTGCAGGTCACGGCCAGGGGCGGCGACATCTTCGCCGGCTACCTCACCTACCTGACCGGACCCGAGCAGCCCGACACGGCGACGGTCACCTGCGAGGCCGGCTCGGCGTTCGTACCGGACGCCGGGTGCAGGCCGGAGCCGGGCGCGCCCGGGGGAGACGTCCTCGTCGATCGCGACGGCGCCAATGCGCGCTTCCGGCACCTCGTGGATCTCGTGCTCGACTTCACGCCGGCCGAGAGCGTGAGGATCCTCGTGAACGCCGACGTCGGTGGCGAGCCCTGGCGGCCGCTCGGCTCGAGCGAGACGTGCTTCGTGGGGTGGTACGGCGCCAGCCTGGCGCTCCAGCTCCGGCCGACCGAGCTCTTCTACGCCGCGCTCCGCGGCGAGGTGCTGCGCGACCCCGACGGGCTCATGACCGCCACCGGTCGCGACACCTTGCTCGGCACGGCCACCCTGACCCTCGGCCTGCGAGCCACGTCGCACTTCCTCGTGATGATCGACAACCGCGTCGACGTCGCGAACGCCGAGCTCTTCCAGAAGGGGGTGCGCGACACCTCCCGCCTGCAGGCGACGACCACGCTCGGCGCGATCTTCACGACCCGGAGACCCGCGCCGCCACGCGCACGAGGTGAAGCGGCGCTGCGGCGGGCCGCGCCTCAGGGGGTCTTCGTGGCGCCCGCCCGGCGCGCCAGGATTTCCTCGATCTGACCGAGCGTCCGGTCCAGGAGGCGCGCCGCGGCCTCGATGGCGTCGGGCTTCGTGAGGTCGACGCCCGCGCCGCGGAGCAGCTCGAGCGGCGGCTTGGACGAGCCGCCCTTCAGCATGCCGAGGTAGGCGTCGCGCGCGGGCGCGCCCTCCTTCTGCACCTTGTCGGCGAGCGCGATGCCCGACGCGAGGCCGGTCGCGTAGGCATAGAGGTAGTACTTGTAATAGAAGTGCGGAATGTAGGCCCACTCGACCGCGTCGTTCTGGCCGAGCGTGAGGTCGGGTCCGTAGTAGGTGCGCAGGAGCTCGCCATACTGCGCGTCGAGCCACTCCGCGGTGAGGGCCGTCCCCGCCTCGACGGCCGTGTGCGCGCGCAGCTCGAACTCCGCGAACATCGCCTGGCGATAGATGGTCGTGCGAATGCTCTCGACCAGGCGATTCAAGATCGACAGTCGCTCGTCGTCGTCCTTGGCGTGGGCGAAGAGGTAGTCCGACAGGAGCTTCTCGTTCAGGGTCGAGGCGATCTCGGCGATGAAGGGGACGTAGCCGGCCGTCACGTAGGGCTGCGCCTTCATCGCGAGCGCGCTGTGGATGGCGTGGCCGTACTCGTGCGCCAGCGTCGACAGGTCCTCGGCGTCGTCCTGGTAGTTCATCTTGAGGAACGGGTGCACGCCGTAGACGTTCACCGAGAAGGCGCCCGAGTCCTTGTCCTTGTGCGGGTAGACGTCGATCCAGCCCTGGGCCGGGTCGAGGCCCCGCCGGAGCTCGGCGACGTACGCGTCGCCGAGCGGCGCGAGCGCCTCGGGCAGGATGCGCACGGCCTCGTCGTAGCCGAACTGCCGCTTCGAGCCCTCGAACATCGGGCCGTAGAGGTCGTAGATGTGCAGCTCGTCGAGGCCCATCAGCTGCTTGCGCAGCTTCACGTAGCGGTGCAGCGGCGCGACATTGGCGTGCAGGGCCTTCACCATGCCGTGGTAGACGCCGGGATCGATGTCGTCCTTGTCGAGGTAGGCGGCGAGGGCGGTGTCGTAGCCGCGCGCCCGCGCGAAGCCGACGTCGAGCTTCATCTGGCCCGCGAGCGTCGCGGCGAAGGTGTTCTCGGCGCCGCGCAGCGCTCCGAAGAAGGCCTCGACCGTGTCGCGGCGCACGCGCCGGTCGGTCGAGCCGCGGTATTTGCCGTAGTTCGCGAGGGTGAGCTGCACCTCCTTGCCCGCCTCGTCCGTGATCTTCGGCAGCACCAGGTCGGCGCGCGCCGACTTGTAGATCCGCTCGACGTCCGCGGTGAGCTCGTTGAGATCGATCTCCGCCCAGAGGTTGTCGCCGAGCAGCGCGAGCGCGCGCTCCGCGTCGGGGCCGAGCACGCGCTTCTGCCGGCGGCGGAGCTCCTCGAGGTAGGGCTTGTAGCCCGCGAGCTTCGGCTCGGCGCGGTAGGCGGCCGCGAGCGCGGCGTCGTCGAGCAGGAGCACCTCGCGGCGGATGAACGAGGCCGCGCGCATGAGCTCTTGCATCGCGGCCTGCGCGCGGTCGTTCATGCCCTGGAGCTCGTTCGACTTCTGCGCGCTGTCGAAGCGCAGGTTCGCGTAGAGCGTGAGCTTGTTCGTCGCGAGCCGCGCCTCGAAGTAGCGCTCGAGGCAGGCGCGGAGCTCGGCCGGCTTGCCGAGCTTGCCGGCGTAGGCGCCGAGCTCCTTCTGCCTCTCGGCCACGTCCTTCATGCCCTGCTCGAACGCCTGGTCGCTCGCGAACAGGACGTCGAGCTTCCACTTGTAGCGGTCGGGGATCGCGGCCCGATCCATGTTGGCGTCGGGCAACTGCCCCGGGCTCGGGGGCGGCGTCGCCGCGGAGCCGCCGGGGGCGGGCCGCGCCTGCGTGGTGAGGCCCTGCTGGGGCGTGGTCGGGCCGATCGAGCCCTTGCCGATCGAGCCCATGGGCGCGGCGCAGCCCGCGGAGACGAGACCGGCGACGACGAGACCGAGCAGGGGCGAGCGACGGTGGGGCGATGGCATGGCGCGGACGAGCTTGCCAGCAACGGGGGCGCTTGTGGAGCCCGCAGTGCGCCCGCCGCTACGGCGCCAGGACCAGCACGTTGGTGGCGCTCGGCACGATCTTGGCGCCCGGTGCGTTCGTGTTGTTCTGGAGCGTCATGGAAGTGAGCCGCGACAGCGGCATGCCACCGACGATGCACGTGAACGCCGCCGTGATCGTCCGCGCCGGCCCCATGACCGTGCCGGATGCGACGCCGGTCGCGACGCCCGCGTTGTCGCCGTTGGTCATCACCGGCTCGGTCGACATGTTGTGGGCCGGCGTGCAGGTGATGAGCACGTTGGTGACGAACGTCGTGTCGGTCGGCTCGACGCCCGTGTTCGGATAGGGGATCGGCACCGGCGCCGGCGCCGGAGGCGCAGGGGTGAGGCACACGTCCGGAAACGCCAGGCACATGCCACCGGCAGAGCTCTTCGCCAGCATGGTCCGCTCCTTCAGCCGAGGTTGATCTGCTCGCCGTCGATCTTGGCGAGGACGCGGGCCGAGATGAGGGCATTCTCGGCGCGGATCGCCGCCAGGCTCTCGGCCCGGATGTCCACGATGCCGGCGCGCAGCTGGTCGACGTCCTCCACGAACCGGAACACGCGCTTGGCCCGCTGCGCAATGCGCTCGGCGACCGCGTCGAGCTGGTCGGCGAGGAGCACTACCTTGCGGACCTGGGCGTTCACGAGGCTCCCGAAGACCCCGAGTCGATCCACGGCCACGGTGCCGGCTTCGGCCCGGATGGTGATCTGCCGAGCCTCGATCGACAGCTCGTCGCCCGCGGCGGTGACGCGGGTCGTCGCTCCCTCGGCTCCGGAGAGAACCGCGAGGACGAACACGGCGTCGTGCTCGATGGCGCACAGGACCCGGTCCCGCTGCTCCGGTGCCACCAGGCAGCTCTTCGCCCGAAGCACCGAGTAGAGCTCCTCGCCGATGCGCACCTGCAGCCTCGGGCTGGTCTCCACGACCACACCCGACACCAACCGACTGTCCAGTTCGCGAAGTCTCCGTGCGGCGGTCATTGACTCGTCTCCTTGCCGTGCTGCGGCCGCCAGAGCTCCGCCCTGGCCAGCTCTTCGTCCTCGCCGATCCAGCCCGTGGCGCGCGGCAGGATCGCCTGCTCGCGACGGGCGAGATGAAACTTGGTGCGAAACAGGCGCGCTCCGGTGAAGTCCGCCCCGTCGAGCTCCGCGTGCGAGAAGTCCGCGTGGGTCAGCGTGGCGCGCAGGAACTTCGCCGACTCGCACTGCGTCTGCGTCAAGACGGCCTCCTCGAGCATGGCTCCGGTGAAATCGGCACGCGCCAACCGCGCCTTCTCGAACACCGCCTGCTTCAGGAACGCGCCTGCGAATCGCGCGTCTTCGAGCGCTGCCTCGCCGAAGAAGCACTGCCCGGCCCGCGCCCCGTCGAAGCGCGCGCCTCGCAGCGCTGCGGCCATGAAGTTGCACTGCACGAGCTCACAGCCGGCGAAGCTCGCGCCCTCGAGCTCGCTCCGCATGAACTGGGTGCGGAACAGCCGGCACTTGGCGAAGTCCTTGGGTCCGAGCTTGGCATCGATGAGCGTCGTCAGCGTCAGGTTTGCGCCTGCGAGCTCCACCGTCGTGAGGTCGAGCTTCAGCAGGGTCGCCTTGTCGAGATTGGCGCCGGCAAAGGTGGCGCCCGCCACGTCGGTCTCGAGCACGGTGGCCCGCTCGAGCTCCGCCCCCACGAACGACGCGCCGCAGAGCGAGCTGTTCACCCAGGCTGCCAGCGGAGCCTCGACGCCGCCAAGGGCGGCGCCATCGAAGCTGCATTGCGCGAACTTGGCGGCGGTGAGGTTGCTGCCCGTGAGGCGCGCGCGCTGGAAGGTCGTCTGGATCACGCTGGCGAGATGCCAGTCGGTCTCGTCGAGCCGGCAGCGCGAGAAGTCGCAGGCGATGACGTTGGCCTCGCGCAACCGTGCTCCCCGCATTGCCGCCGGGAACCGCACGCTCTCGAACATCCCCCCTCCGAGGTCGACCCCGCTGAGATCGAGCGCGGACAGGTCCAGTTCGCGAATGGGCTCCGCGTGGTGGATCGCGTCGAGCAAGCGCTCGCGGTTCACGTCACGCCTCCCGACTCCGGCGGCGGGTCGCCGGGCATGGGGCCCGTCGCGGCCGGTGACGCCTTGGGCTCCACGCGCACCCGGCCGCGTTCCGCCTCGGTGAAGCGCGTCCGGTCGTCACCGACGGCACGCGCCAGATCGGCCTGGAAGAGATTCGCGCCCGTGAAGTCGGCTCCCGGGATCTGCGCCTTGGAGAGCATCGCGTTCATCAGGTTGGCCCCCGCGAACGAGGCACCTCCGAGCTTCGTGCGGACCAGCATGGCGCGCCCGAGCATGGCGCGCTCGAAGCTCGCTCCCGTTGCGTCGCACTCCGAGAGGTCGGCGCCGGCTAGATTGGCGCGATCGAAGCAGGCCCCCGGGAAAGCCGTCGTTCGCAGGCACGCCCTCTCGAGATCCGCGTCGGCGAAGTTGGCGCCGGGCAGCGCCGAGCCGGACAGAATCGTGGCCTGCGCCATCTTCGCACCTGCGAACGACGCGCCGGTGCCCCGGCAGTCGACGAGCGTGGCCTTGCCGAGCATCGCGCCGGCGAAGCTCGCGCCCTCGAGCTGGCAAGCCACGAACGTGGCGCGGCTGAGGTCGGCGCCCGCGAAGCTCGAGCCGCGCAGATCGACCGCGAGGAAGGCGCACTGCGGCAGCTTCGCGCCGCCGAGATCGACGCCGGCGAACTGCACCTCGAGCCAATCCGCGCCGGTGAGATCGGCGTCGCAGAGGCTCGTACCGGCGAGCGTCGCGCGCCCCAGCACAGCCCGTGCCATGTTCGCCCCGGTCAACGTCGCGTCCCGTAGATCGGCGGCGCCCAGGTTCGCGCCGCCGAGGTCCGCACCGGACAGGTTCGCGCCGCGCAAGGTGGCCTTGGCGAGCACTGCGTTCCGGAGCTTCGCGCCGCGCAGGTCGGCCCCGGACAGGTCGGCCGCCTCGAGGAACGCGCCCGTCAAATCGATGCCCGCGAGCACCATCCCCGCGAGCCTGGCGCCCGTCAGATCGCGGCCGGCGAGGCTCTCGCCACTATCGAGCGCAGCCTGCACGATGACGCGCAGGCGCGCCTCCTCCTCGTGGCCACGGCTCGCCTTGCCCGGTGTCAGGTGCGCGCTCGCGCGGTACGCCGCGTCCGCGCGGGCTTGGTGCTCGGCGAGCTGCTCCTTCAGGCGCCCGCCGGCGAGCGCCGTCTCGAGCGTCGGCAGGGGCGTGCCGGCCGCGCGCGCCTGCGCCACCACCTGCTCGAGCTGCGCGACCTGCTCGTAGGAGGGCAGCTTGACCGGACCGCCGGCGGCGGCCTGCTGCTCGTCGACCCAGGCGTCGTAGTCGCGGTCTTGCTCGGCCAGCCGCTGGCGCGCCCGTTCGACGAGCTGCGCCTTCTGGACCTTGGCGTCCGCGAGCTGTTGCTCTCCCAGCTTCTGTAGCTCGACGAGGTGCTCCGCGACCGCGTCGAGATCGCTCTGATCGGGGACTGCGAAGATGGGGGTGGGCGGTGCCGGCGGCAGATGGCTGATGTCGATACCCTTTTCCTTCAGCGTGTCCTCGGCGCGCTTGCGCTGCCGCGCGACGCCCCGAAGCCCGTGCTGGACGGGGAGCGACTCGGTCTTCAGCCAGCGTCCGAAGTCGCCACCGTCGAAGTTGGGCGCCACGCCCGACTCTCGCGCGGGCATCAGGTCTCGGTCGGAGAGGCTCGCGATCGCGCCCTGGTCCTTGTCGAGGCGCCGGGCCAGGCACGCACGGTAGTGGTCGAGCGGTCGCCGCGCTCCAGTCTCCTCGCACGCCGTCAGCAGGTGAACGATGTCGGCCGCGTCGTCCTCGAGCACGCGCCACCTACCGTGGAAGACCACCACCCCGACACCAGCGCCGGGCATGAGCCACACGGTGTCGCAGCGCATCGGAATCTCGAAGAAGACCTCGCCCGCACGACCCCGTTGGGTCACGAAAGATCGCAGTGCCAGCCCGGGCAAGCGACCGGTAATGCGCGCCGCCGAGGGGCTCATGTTCTCGACGAGGAACTCCTCGTCGCCCCGGAAGGACCCCTCTGCGAGCCATTGGTCCGCGGCCGCGAGGTTGAAGAACGTCGCGTCGGCATCGGGTGGCATGCCGGGATAATGCTGCTCCAGCCAGCCCTTGTCGTAGGTCCCGGCGTGCGCGCGGCGCTGCGGGTAGCTGAGATCGAACGCGCCGAGGCCCGCAGGCTCGGGTCTCTCACGTGCGGAGCGGATGAGTGCGCCGTGGTGCTCGATATTGGGTAGTGGGTGCACCTCGACGCCGTCGTGCTCGACGGGCTCGGCGCCCTTGCCGGCGGGATTGCGCGCGAAGCTCGGGCCCCCGAAGGCATGCGCCCAGTCGATCGGCATTTCTGTGAACGGCGCCGGCGCCGTCTGCTCGCCGCGTCGCCAGTAGCGATCCCCGAGGACCGCCACGCGCTTGTCGATGGCGCCGAGCTTCGCCCGGGCGAACCCGCTCGTGCACGGCGCGCCCCCCGGAGCATGGAAGCTGCCCGCCACGAGCAGTTCGGCGCGGCCCTTGGCCGTGCCTTCGTCGACGACGCCATTCTCTCCGAGCACGGTCCGAACCGTCTTCCAGAAGCCGAGCTCGTCGAGCAACGCGCGCGGCGACGCCAGCGGAAAGCCGAGCAGGCCTGCGACGTGGAACACGGGCTGCCGCGCCATCTCGACGACGCGAGACAGCACCGGCACCTTGACGGGCTTGACGACCTTCATCGCACGCGGCCGCTATCCCATCATGGCGATTGCGAACTTGTGGATGCAGGACACTTCGGTCTCGAGCTTGGTGGCGCGGGTGGCCAAGGCGGTGGCCTCGTTCTTCATCCCCGTCACGGTGTTCTCGAGGTGGTGCAGCTGCGTGTGCGTGCTGGAGCCGCCCGTGTGCACGGTGTACCCGGTCAGGTGGATCAGCGCCGGCGCTGCATGCAACTGGATCGCGGCTCCGATGACCTCCACGGCGCCGACCACCTCCAGCAAGTTGCCGATGAAGTGCTCCTCGTGCGAGTGGAACTGGTAGCTCTGCCCGTGCAGCTCGATCTTCGGCGCGGTGAGCTTGAACTCCTTGCCCGTGTTGATTTCCACGCCGCCACCACCGATGGTCCACGCGACCTTGGCCGTCGCCTGCATCGTCCAGCCGTCCGTGGCCTTGGTCAGCCACGCGCCGTACTCATCGGTGCATAGCGAGTCGACGTGGTGCTTCCAGCCGCCGTGGACCGTCTGCTGGCCGCCGGGCGTGATCTCCTGCGTGTAGCCACCAGCCTGGATCGTCTGGACCATGCCCCCCGCGGCGACGGTATCGGTGCGCCCCGCAGCGATATGGGTATTGCGGTGCGCATTGTACCATTCGTTCGAGTCGGCATCGATGTTGATGGTGTGAATGCCCTTGTAGTGGACACGCGCCGTGCCGCCGACGTCGAGGAAGTAGTTCGTCCCCACCGTTTGCCACCACTCCTTGCCGCTATGGAATCCGGCGTTGTCGTCGGTGGTCAGGTAGAACGTGCACGGCACTTCGGCCGGCGCGCCCGGGCCCTGGGCCGCGGCTGGCTGGTTCAGCGTGCGGGTCTTGGGGTGACCCATGTAGATCTCGGTGTGCCTCTCGGGCGTGTGCAGCCAGATGAACTGCTTGCCCTCGAGGTCTTCGATGATCATGTGGTTCATGCCGCCCGTGCGGAGCACGTTCTGCGAGTAGTTGCCCTTCGTCACGGGACTCGGCGTCGTGGCGTCGGGCACGACGCCCGCGATGAACGGTCGGTCGGGATCGCCGCCCTGGAAGCCCACCATCACCTCGGTGTTCTTGCGCAGCGGGAAATGAAAACCCTCGGGGTTGCCGCCATGCGGTTGCATCATGCGCAGATAGGTCGAGGTGGAGCCGTCGGCGAGCTCTGCCGTGTCGAAATGGAAGCGCACCAGGTAGCGGCCGTGATCGTCGATCTGCGCGTACGTGCTCGTGGCGGGACCGTCGACGGTGCCGTGCTCGAAGCCGTAGATGCGCGGCCACGCGGTTGCCTGCGGAGCGCGAAACTGCGTCTCCTGGGGAATGGCGACGACGTCCACCTCGTAAGTTTCGCCGGTGCGGAGTCCCGTCAGACGCGCCACTTCCGGGGTCGCCGCGGTGACGGCGCCCATGTGGCGCACCTCGATGGCCAGGTACTTCGCGGGGTACTCCGCGGGACCTTCCTCGACCTCGAAGTTGTAGCCCGCGCGCAACCCGAGGTAGTTGCCGCGCGCCTGCAGTGTCAGCTCGCGGCAGGCGAGCGACTGCGCCTTGATGCCGGCCAGCCGCCGCGCCTCGCCCGCGTCGAACACGCGGTAGCCGTAGTCGTGGAGGGCGCCCCGGCCGTTGGCGGCCACGGCGCGTTCGCCCTCGAGCGGGGCGGAAGGGTTGGCATAGTTGTGGTCCGCGATGGTGACCGTCGCAGGCAAGAGGCGGAGGTCGACGTGGAGCTCGCGGAGGCATTCACCGTGGGACGCGTCTGCGGCGGCGGTCGGGTAGTAGCGCACCCGGCCGTCGTCCCGGAGGGCGTTGTAGGAGCCCTTCTCGTCCATGATGACCATGACCGGCTCGCCGGTCGTGTGTGCGGCGTGCTCGAAGTAGTAGTAGATCCCCTCGCGCTCGAACCAGCGATGGACGAAGTCGATGTGGCTCTCGCGGTACTGGCAGACGAACTCCTCCTTGGGGTAGTTGCCGTCGTCGGTCGTGAAGCGGAAATCGGAGCCATTCGCGAGTCCTCCGGCCTCCAGGGCGACCGTCGTGAACGCCTTCACATTCTGGCCCGGCTTCGTCTGCACGTGACTGCGCGCGTGCTGCTGCAGGAGCCACAGCTTCGGCACGAGCAAGCCGTGGTAGAGCGCGCGCTCCGCCGTCTGGTGGACGAGCCGCAGCCGCACGAAGAGGCCGTGCCATGCGAGCACCGGGGTGTCATCCGCGCGATTGGCGGTCAGTGTCGCGGCGGCCCCTATGGCGGAACGCATGTCGGTGCCCTCCGGGACCGTGAAGAAGACGTCCAGCTCGAAAGGTCGATTGAGGATCTCGGTGCCGCGGAAACCGACGAGGCGTGCGCTCTGTACCGCCGAACAGTGCAGGGTGAAGACGTCGACGCTCATGGCTGCTCCCTTCGTGCCGGACGCACGACTAGACCAGAACGAGCGACCGAACACAAGGCGCCGCGGCGGCCCCTGATCCCGCGCAAGCGCGGCGGCTTCAGGCTGCAGGCTTCGGGCTTCAGGAGGAAGTTCGTCCCGAGCCGACCTCCGGTTGCTCACCCAGCGGGTGCGAATCTTCCCGTTGGGTGCGGGGCTCTCCAGCCCGGAGTCTGAAGCCGGGAGCCTGGAGCCCCAGATGCGGGGCCAGAACCTTGCCGCCGGATTAGGGGCGGCCGGTGGCCGGCGCGCCCGGTGCCGGCTCCATCAGGGGCGCGCGCCCCCGGGCGGATTCGCCGCGAACCAGCGGCAATAATGGGCGTAGAGTGCGTGCCAGCGCGGGAAGAGCTGCGGTTCGCGCACGAAGCGTTCGCGCCACGCGAGCTCGAGGGCACGCAGCGCCGCCTCGTCGACGAGGCCGAAACGCACGCCCGCCGCAGCGCGCATATCGGGAAACGTCGCGCACTCGGCGAAGAGCGCCGCGCACTGCTCCACGCTCAGATCGGGCAGCGCGTGGCCGGGCTGTACGGGACCGGGCGACGGCCGAGCGGCGTCCGGAGGTTCCGGCGGCAGAGGTAGGGCGGGTGGCGGGGCCTGGCGGGCGGCCGCGACCTGGGCTGGATCGACCGCTCGCTGCAGAAACGTGCGGAAAGGCATGGCTGGGCGTGACGACTCGGCGGCCTCCTGCGCGCCGCGCTCGGGGGCCCCGGTCGGCTGTTCGGCCGAGGCGACGAACGGCGTGGCGGCGAGCTTCGGTCGAGCGCCCTGAGCGGGCGGGGCCCCGCCGACGGCGAGCGGCGCGCGCGCTTCTCGCCCGCGCTCCGACTCCGGCTCGGCCGGAGCCGGCGGGCGCGGCCGAGCGCCGGCGGGCTGCGGAAGCGGAGCCGTGGGCTCGTCGAACGCCGCGGCAGACGCGCCCGTTTGCGCCCGCAGCGCCGCGGCGAGCTCATTGCCCTTCTGAAACGGCAGCGTCACGCCGCGCACGGGGCTCATTGCGCCGGAGACCGTGGAGCCCGACACGTCGGGTGCGGCGACCCGCGGCTCGGCCAGTAGCGCAGGAGGCCCGTCTGCGTCACGGAAGGGCAGCGCGGAGCTCAGCGCGCCCGCGCAGCTCGGGTCGATAGCGCACGCTGTGGGGTCGTCGAGCGTCTCCGGGCTCGGCACCGCGAAGGACATGCTCGCGGACGGCTGCGCGGACGCTGCCGCGGCTCCTGCGGGCGCGACAGGCGCGGGCGCCGGCATGGAACGCGCAGACGAGGCTTCACCGGGCGGACCGGCTCCGGCGGTGGCCTGCACGACCGACACGCTGGACGACGCGGGCGCCGAGGACGGCGTGGTCGGACGCGAAGGCACGCACGGCACCGCGGCGTGGGTCGCGCCGGGCCCGACGATGCTCGGCGCCGCCGCCAAACCGGCCGCTGCAGGGGCTGGGGGTGCGAGGTCGAGCGCGGGGGGCGACGGCTGCGGCGCGGCGGCAGCGGTCTCCGCCCACCGGGCCGCCTTTTCGGGACAGCAGGCGGCAAAGGCCCTGGCCAGGAGCGCCACTCCGGGCTCGGCAGGCCCGGTCACGGCTGCGACCAGCGCATCGAGCACGTCGCGCGCGTGTACCAGCCCTTCGAGAGGCATCGCGGCGTCGAGCTTGCGGCCGTCGCGGAATACCTGGAGCGCACAGTCGGGGGTCTGCAGCAGCCCGGACAGCAGCAAGGCGGCCTGACGAAAGGCCCTTCCCTCGCGTGTCTCCGGGTCCCCAGCGGGAGGGACGCGCGACGTTCCGCCGGCAGGCACGCGGCTCGGCTCGGGCTGGGGCGCCCCGCCGTCCTCAGGCGCCGTGCCCGGCGGCTCGCCACCCTCGTCCTCGATCATTCGTGCCTGCGAGGCTACCACGCCAGTGTGTCCAGCGCAGTCTGCGCCCGCTCCATGTTGGCGTCGGGCGCCCCGCGCCTCGCCTCACCTCCCGGGCGGCGCGAGGTCGAAGACGACCACCGTACCGTCGCGGCTGCCGAGGGCGACGAGCGTGCCGTGGGGTGATGCGGCGAGCGCGTCGTGGCGGGGGACCGGCGCGCGCGCCACGAGCCGGCCGGTCGCGGCGCTCCACACGAGGAGCTCGCGCTCGCGGGCCGGGGTCGAGCCGCTCGGGGCGGCGGCCTCGGGGTCGTGGAGCACGAGCACGTGTCGGCCGTCGGGTGTGAAGACGGGCGCGGTCTCGCCGGCGAAGGTGAAGAGCTCGGCGCCGGTGGCGGCGCGCCACAGGCGCGTGCGGAGATCGCGCCCGCCCTTGCTCACCGAGCCCACGCTGCCCGCGAGGAGGTCGCCGCGCGGCGAGAAGGCGACGTGGAGCGTCCCGGCGAGCGTGCGGAGCGGGGCGCCGGTCGCGATCTCCCACACCTGGGTTGGCTGGTCCCAGCGGGCCACGGCGAGTGCCTTGCCGTCCGGCGAGAAGGAGACCGCGCTCGGCGTCATGAGGTTCTGCCGGATGTCGTCGTGGGGCTGGGCCTCGCCGAAGGTGCGGATGACGGTGCCCGTCGCCGCATCGAGGAGGCGCACGATGCGCGTGGAGCTGCTCGCGGCGAGGAAGCGGCCGTCGGGCGACAGGACGGCGCCGTCGAAGCGCCCGAGCTGGAGGCTGCCGAGGGGCGCGCCGGTCTGCGCGTTCCAGTAGCGTCCGTCGCCGTTCGCGAGCGTGAACAGGCGCGAGCCGTCGGCGCTCCAGGCGAGCGCTGCGAGCGCGCGCGCCTGCTTCGGCAAGCGGTGGCGCACCGTGCCGCTCGCGAGGTCGCGCACGATGACGACGCCGTCGTCGTCCCCGGAGGCGAGGGTGCGGCCGTCGGGCGCGAACGCCAGCTCTGCGATGGCGGCCTCGTGGTCGGCCTGGGGCACGGCGGCCTCGCCGGTGTCGACGCGGAAGAGGTGGATCTTGCGGCCCCCGCCGGCCGCGACGGCGAGCCGACCGTCGGGCGACAGGCCGAGCGTCCAGAGCGGCACGCCCGCGTGTGACGGAGCGTGGAGCTCTCGGCCCGTCGCGAGCTCCCACACGTGGACCTGTCCGTCGCCGCCCGCCGACACGAGCAGCCGGTCGTCGGGCGTCGTCGCGAGGCCGTAGGCGTAGTTGTCGTGGCCGAGGAGCGTGCGCAGGACGCGCAGGCTCGCCGCGTCGCGCACGACCACGGCTTGGGTCCCGTCGCCCAGCGTCTCGCCGGTCACGAGCTTCGTGCCGTCGTGCGAGTAGCACAGGCCGTGCACGGCCCGGACCCTGCCGCTCGGAGCCGGCGACTGTCGCGTCATGCGACCCGATGCGAGGTCCCAGAGGGTGACGATGCCCCCGTCGTTCGGCACGGCGAGCGTGCGGCTGTCCGGCGAGAAACCGAGCGCGCCCGTCGACGGGAGATCACGGGCGAGCGTGCGCGGCGCTGCGCTCGAGCCGAGGTCCCAGAGCAGCACCACGCCGTCCGCGTCGCCCGAGGCGAGGAGCTTGCCGTCGGGCGAGATGGCGAGGCGGTAGACGCTCGCCGTGTGACCCTCGAGGCGCCGCACGACCGCGCGCGTCGCGACGTCCCAGACGACGATGCTCCGGCCGATGTCGGCCCCGGCGACGAGCCTGCTGTCGGGCGTGAAGGCGAGCGCCGCGACGGAGAGCGTGGCGCCCCCGAGGGGGCCCGCGAGCTCGCCCGTCTGCGCGTCCCAGAGCAGCGGCGTCGGCCCGTCGCCGCCGCCCGACACGGCCCAGCGGCCGTCGGACGACAGGGCCACGGCCTTCACCTCCGAGCTCGCGACCCAGCGCGTGCCGCCGTAGCGGGCGACCGGCGTCAGGGTGCGAGGCGTGTCGTCGGCCGGCCGCTCGTCCTCGACACCCGGCGTGGCCGTCTGCGCCGGGATTTGCGCGATCGGCGGGGCCGTGACGGTCGGCTCCTGCCGCCGGGCGGGCGCGGGCGCGCAGGCCGCGAGCGCGAGGCCCGCGACGACGAGCGGCAGCACGCGCGCGAGCGCGCGCCGGGCGATGGCACGGTGCGGCATGCCCCGAGCATAGACGCGGAGGCGCGGCGCTGCCGCTCCGAGGCGCGCAGGCCGGCGCTCAGCTCGGCGCGACTACGGCGTACCCGAGCGCCTTGGCGGCCTCGGCCATGCGGGCGTCGTAGGTGACGATCTTCCCGAGCGTGTCCCCGAAGAGCGCGGCGGTCGCGAGGTGGATCGCGTCGAGCGAGCGGAGTGCGGCCGGCGCGAGCCCGCTCGCGATGGAGAGAACCCGGTCGGTGATGCGCACCAGCTCGATGCGGCGGAGGACTCCCGAGCTCGCTCGTGAGCCGCAGCGCCCAGAGGCAGCACGGCACGCACGACCTCCACACGAGCGAGGGCGCTCGCGACCACCGGGCGCCGACCGCGCAGGTAGTGCCGGAGGGCCACGGACTCGGTCTCCCGCACCACGAGCTTCACCGCCGCCGACGAGTCCAGGTACGTGACCCGCTCAGCGCTCATCGGCCCTCGACCTCGCGAGCGTCGCGGATGGCGCGATCTGCCCGGGGCCAAGGCGCACGGGGTCCGGAAGGTCGTCGAGGTTGCCCACGGGCTCCGCGGTGTCGCCGGCGGCCCGCAGCCTGTCGAGCACGCTCGCCTGCGGCATCGGGCTGAGCAGGGCGACGGGCCGCCCCCGGTCGGTGATCTCGAAGGTCACGCCCTTCTCGACCTGCCGCAACACGACGCTCGCGCTCTGGCGCAGCGCGCGGATGCCGATGGACTTCATGGTGCTACATGTAGCACATTCACGCCGCGGGTCGACGCCTCGTCGCCTCCGGCCCGGCGGACCCCGCGCACGGTCGGCGGCAGGGGCTCCCGCTCCACGGCCCGTCCCGTGACGCGGGACGGACCCGCTCAGGCGGCCGACCTCCCGCCCGGTAGCGGCACCTTCAGGTACACGCGGTCGACGGCCACCTTGACGTCGAGCGGCGCGAGCACGAGCTCGCTCCCTGGCCCGAGGATCGTGAGCAGCCACGTGCCGTCGGGCTGGCGCCGGTAGTGCTCGATGCGCGCGACCGTCTGCGACACGAGCACGTAGTCGCTGACGGACGGCACGCTGCGGTACTGCGCGAACTTCTCGCCGCGGTCGTAGGCCTCGCTCGACTCGGAAAGGACCTCGACGATCAGCGAGGGGTTCACGAGGGTGTCGCCGTGCTCATCCTCGACCCGAGGCTCGCCGCACGCCACGCTGACGTCGGGGTACAGGTAGCTCCCGGACGACGCGATCTTCACGCGCATGTCCGAGGTGTAGATCTCGCACGGGCGCTCGAGGAGTGCGACGCCGAGCTCCCGCAAGAGTCCGGCCGCGAGCATGGCGTGCGCCCGCGTTCCGCCCGACATGGCGAAGATCTCGCCGTGCGAGAGCTCGTGCTTGTCCGCCGACGCACGCTCGAACGCCAGGTACTCCTCCGGGCTGACGCCGGTCCTCAGCGCAGGCTGGCCCATGGCGGCTAGCCTAGCAGCTTGGCCCGGACACTGACCGCCGACCCGCGCGAGAAGACCGCGGGCGATTTCCTCCTCTTCTCTGCCCGACGGCGTTCTCGAAGCCCTGCGTGCACGTTTCGCGCACGTAGCCTTTGCTCGCCCCGCGTTCCTTGGCTAGCGTCCGCCCGCTCGGACTGGCTGGGGAGCCGTCGTCCCGTCTCGCGTGCCTCCGCCTCGGAAAGGAGCTTCCCATGATCGTCGGTGTGATCGGCTCGGGTTCCATCGGGCCCGACCTGGCCTACGGCTTCGTCACCGCACTCGGGGGCGAGCCGGGGAGCAAGGTCTACCTCGTGGACGTCAAGGAAGAGGCGCTCCAGAAGGGCGTCGAGCGCATCCGGGGCTACGTGAAGAAGGCGCTCGCGCGCGGCAAGCTCGCGCCGAAGGCCGCGCAGGCGGTCGAGGCGGCGCTCGTGCCGACGCTGCGGCTCGCCGACCTCGCCGACTGCGAGTACGTGCTCGAGGCGGCGACCGAGAATCTCGCCCTGAAGCGCGTCATCCTGCGCGACCTCGAGGCCGTCGTGCGGCCCGACTGCCTCATCGGCTTCGCGACCTCGGGCATCCCGCGCCGCGACATCGCCGCCGAGGCGCGCCACCCGCACCGCTGCTTCGTGAACCACCCCTTCTACCCGGCGTGGCGCACGCTCCCCATCGAGATCGTCCTGTCGGACGACGCCGCCCTCGGCGCGCGGATGCTCGCCACCATGAAGAAGCTCGGCAAGGTGCCGATCGTGACGGCCGACGTCGAGTGCTTCGCGGCCGACGACGTGTTCTGCAACTACATCTCCGAGGCGGCGCGCATCGTCGCCGAGGGTCTCGCGACGCCCGCGCAGGTCGACAAGGCCGTGAACGACGCCATCGGCGGCGGCGGGCCCTTCAACGTCATGGACCTCACCTCGGGCAATAAACTCGTCGTCCACTGCCAGGAGCTCATGCGCGCCGCCGCGACCGGCACGCCGTGGTTCGCGCCGCCGGCCCTGCTCGCGACGCAGGGCGCGACACCCTGGCACGATCCGAAGAAGTCGGTCGACGCGACCTGCAAGCCCGAGGTGCGCCAAGAGATCGTCGACCGCATCCTCGCGGTCCTGCTCGGCCGCGCCTTCGCCGTCGTGGACGAGAAGACCTGCGAGCCGTCCGACTTCAACTGGCTGCTCCGCATGTCGCTCGGCTTCGACCAGGGCACGCTCGAGCTCGCCGAGTCGCTCGGCATGGACAAGGTGCACGCCCTCGTGACCGCCTACGCGGCGCGCTTCCCGGGCTTCCCCGTCCCGCCCTCGATCGCCGGCAAGAAGCCGCTCGCGCTCGTGCGCGATCTGCGCATCGAGAAGGACGGCGCCATCGCCACCATCCGCGTCTTCCGCCCCGAGGTCCGCAACGCCCTCTGCGCCCGCACGCTCGCCGAGCTCGAGCGCGCCGTGGCGATGCTCGGCGCGGACCCGAGCGTGAAGGGCATCGTGCTCACCTCGAGCGACGGCGCCTTCGCCGGCGCCGACATCCACGAGCTCGCGGCCCTGCGCGATCCCGAGGCCTGCGCGGCCATCTGCCGCCGCGGTCACCAGATCCTCGGGGCCATCGCGGCCTCGGCGAAGCCCGTCGTCGCTGCGCTCGACGGCCCGGTGCTCGGCGGCGGCGCCGAGCTCAGCATGGCGTGCCACGCGCGCGTCGTCGGCAGAAAGCTCGTGCTCGGCCAGCCCGAGGTCGATCTCGGCATCATCCCGGGCTACGGCGGCTCGCAGCGGCTGCCGCGCCTGGTCGGCCTCGAGGCGGCGCTGCCCGTCCTGCGCAGTGCCCGGACGCTCGACGCCGCCGCGGCGTGCAAGCTCGGCTGGGCGCACGGCGAGCCGGCCGCGGACGCGGTCGCGGCCGCCAAGGCACTCCTCGGCGCGCACCTCGAGGGCCGGGTGAAGCTCGCGCCCGTCGATCCGAGGCCCCTCGCGGTGCCCGCCAAGCTCCCGGCGGCGGACATCGGCCACCGCTCGCTCGCCATCGACGCCATCCTCGTCGACGTCGTGCGGCGCGGGCTCGCCCTGCCCCTCCCCGAGGGGCTCGAGCTCGAGGCCCAGGGCTTCGCGCGCTGCAAGCGCACGGTCGACATGGACATCGGGATGAAGAACTTCATGCAGAACGGCCCCCGCGTCCCGGCGGCCTTCCTGCACGAGTGAACGACGGCGATCGACAAGGAGTCACGACCATGCAAGACCACGATGATCCCGTCGTCGTCCTCGAGGGCGCCCGGCGGCTCCCGCGCGCGGACATCCTCGTCCAGAACAAGCGCCCCGGCCTGTTCTCGCGCTTCTCGACCACGCAGCTCGGCGGCCTGGCCATCGCCGCCACGTTGAAGGACACGCCCGTCGACAAGGCCCTCGTCGGCCACGTCGTCATGGGCATGGCGCAGCACAGCCACCGCGACTCGATCTACGGTGCGCAGGGCATGCGCCACCGCGGCGGCCTCGGCGAGGACGTGCCGGCGCTCACGGTCGCGCGCATCTGCGGCAGCGGCGCCGAGGCCATCGCCGTCGCGTGCGAGATGATGCTCGCGGGCCTGCGCCACGACGCCGCGCGCCCCTTCTACGTCGCGGGCGGCGCCGAGAGCATGCAGTACCCGTTCTGCCTCTACGGCTGGCGCGGCAAGTCCGTGGGCAGCTCCACCCAGAAGTACGGCCCGCTCGATCCGAAGGGCCTGCCGCCGGGCACGCAGCTGCAAGACATGCTGCTCATGAGCCTCTACGACCCGTCGGCGGGCATGGCCATGGCGAACACCGCCGAGGAGCTCGGCCGTCGCTACGGCATCGGCCGCGCGGCGTGCGACGCCTTCGGCTACCGCTCCCAGGTGCGCGCGCGGGCCGCGCGCGACGCCGGCCACTTCGACCTCGAGACGGCACCGGTCGTCGTCGAGGACGAGAGCCACGAGCCCGTCACCGTGAAGCACGACACGCACGTGATGGACGACGTGACGCTCGAGGGCATGGCGCGCCTCCGACCGGCCTTCGAGCCCGGCGGCGTCACCACCGCGGGCAACGCGAGCGCGGTCGTCGACGGCGCGGCGGCGCTCGTGCTCGGCCGCGAGAGCGACGCGAAGAAGCACGGCTACAAGCCGCTCGCGCGCATCATCGGCATCGGGGTCGCCGCGTGCGACCCGCGCATCATGGGCTGGGGTCCCGTCCCGGCGACGAAGAAGGCGCTCGCCGCGGCCGGCATCGACGGCTCGAAGATCGACCACGTCGAGCTCAACGAGGCCTTCGCGCCCCAGGCGCTCGCCTGCATCCGCGACTTCGAGGCCATGGGCATCGACCCCGAGAAGGTGAACCCAGAGGGCGGCGCCATCGCGCTCGGCCACCCGCTCGGCGCCACGGGCGCCATCCTGACCGTGACCTGCGCCCACGCGCTCCGCCGCAAGGGCGAGCGCTACGGCGCCGTCACGATGTGCATCGGCGGCGGGCAGGGGATCACGCTCGTGCTCGAGAACGCGCGCTAGGCAGCCTGTCGGGCAGAAGAGGCGCGGACCGGGGCGTCGGCGTAGACGTACGCGTCGACGTTGACGTGGTCGTTCACGTGGACCTTGACGGCGACGTCTACGTGGACCTGGACGACCCGGCGTGGACGGCTCTCCGTCAACGTCAACGCCAACTCGGCTCGCAGCAGCCCTGCGGCCACCTAGCCGGCGCGCGTCGCGGGCGCGCCCGTGCGCTTGCCGAGCGGTACTACCTTGGTAAGCTCTCGGTATGACTGCGGCCAAGCGCAAGGTCTCGGTGACCCTCGACGCCGATCTCGTCGCCGAGCTCGGCCTGGCGGACGAGGCTCTGTCGCGGCAGGTGAACGACGCCGTTCGCGACGCCCTCGAACGGCGTCGCCGCCAGCGCCTGCTCGCCGAGCTCTGCGCCGAGCTCGAGGTGCGCCACGGCCCGGTCTCGAAGAAGCTGCTCGCCAAGTACGAGGCGCTCCTCGCGTGAGTCGGTGCGTCGTCCTCGACAGCGAGGCGATGGCCGCGCTCGGCGCTCCAGCGTCGCGGCGCCAGCGCGAAGTGCAGGCGGCGCTCGCCGTGGCCGTTCGCCTTCGCCGGGAGGTCATCGTTCCTGCTGTCGTCCTCGCGGAGCTCTACCGCGGGCGCGGCCCCGGCGGGATGGTCGACGCCTGCCTGTCCCGCGAGACAGGGCTTCACGTACGTGTCACGGACCGGGCCTTCGCCCGGCTCGTCGGCAGCGTTCTCGCCGCGGCAGGCGCCGGGTCCGAGCTCATCGTCGATGCCCATGTCGTCGCCGCCGCGGTGGAAGCCGGCGGCGGGATCGTGCTCACGTGCGACCCTGGCGACCTCGGCCGGCTCGCGGCGCCCTACCGCAACGTGCAGGTCGTGGACATCGACTGACGCGCGTGCGCGGGCCGGTGCGCTCCGAGCGCACGGAGGTGCCGTCGCACTTCGCTGCGTCGACTCGCGGGTGTACCGTGTCCCATGCTCATCGGCGCCGCCGTCGGGCTCGTCATCGGTCTCATCGCCGCGATCGTCGCGGCGATCGCCAAGTCCGGTCAGAGCCCTCACACCCATCCCCAGAACTACCAGTATCCGGTCTACGGACCTCCGCAGCAGCCGGGTTACGGGCCGCCGCCGGGGTACGGGCCGCAACCGGGCATGGGCGCGCCACCGGGCTACGGCCCGCCGGCACCTGGCTACGGTCCGCCGGCACCTGGCTACGGTCCGCCGGCGCCGGGGTACGGTCCTCCGGCACCTGGCTACGGTCCGCCGGCACCCGGGTACGGCCCACCGGCGCCGGGCTACGGCCCGCAGCAGGCCCCGGAGGGCGCGCCGGTCGTGGGCTACGGGCCGCCGCCGCAACCCGGCTACGGTCCGCCCGCCCCCGGCTACGGGCCTGCGCCGGGTGCTCCGGGCGGTGCGCCGCTCGCGCAGCCGGGCCCGCCGCTCCAGCCGGGCTACGGGCCCCCGCCCGGCCCGGGTGGAGGCGGTTGGGGCGGACCGGGCCCGGTCTAGCGAGCGCGTCGGCAAGAGACGGGCCGGTCGAGCCCGGTCGAGCCCGAGCCCGTGTTTCGTGTCCGTGTCCGTGTCCGTGTCCGTGTCCGTCTCCGTGTCCGTTCCCGGCGCGAGGCGCGAGGCGCGCGAGTCACTCCCCGGGCGCGGGGTGCGGCGTGGGCTCGGCCGGGGCGCGCGGGCGCTCGGCAGCGATCATCGCCTCGAGCTCGTGCTCGCCGCGGTCGATCACCTTGCGGCGGAAGATGCGCCCGACGAGGTGCGCCAGATCGTCGAAGAGCGAGTACGCGACGGGGGTCGCGATGAGCGTGAGCAGGAGCGAGAGCGTCTGGCCGCCGATGACGATGCCGGCGATGGACTGATTGAAGCCGGCGCCGATGCCCTTCGACAGGATGAGCGGCAGCATGCCCGCCACGAAGGCGAGCGTCGTCATGAGGATGGGCCGCAGCCGGTGGCGATTGGCCTCGAGGATGGCCTCGAGGCGCAGCTTGCCCTCACGGCGCAGCTGGTTCGTGTGGTCGATCTGCAGGATGGCGTTCTTCTTCACCACGCCGAAGAGCACGAGCAGGCCGAGCGCCGAGAACAGGTTCAGGGTCTGCCCGAGCAGGTGCAGCGACATGAGCGCGAAGGGCACCGTGAGCGGCAGCGCGAGCAGGATGGTCACCGGGTGCAGCCACGACTCGAACTGCGCGGCGAGGACCATGTACATGAAGGCGAAGGCGAGCCCGACCACCATGAGGAAGCCGGTCACCATGCGCGCGGCCTCCTTCGACATGCCGACCGCCTGGAGCTGGTAGCCGGGCGGCAGATCGACCTTCGCGGTGATGTCCTGCAGGGCCTTCTCGATGGTCGAGTCGCCCACGCCGGGCGCCGCGTTGGCCGTGATGTTGACCGTGCGCCGCCGCTGCATGCGGTCGATGCGCGACGGGCCGGTCTTGGGCTCGAGGTGCACGAGCCCGCTCAGCATGACGGCGCCGTGCTTGCTCGAGGGCACCGACACGACCGACAGGCCTTCGGGGTCGGCGCGGAAGCGCGCGTCGGCGCGCAGGCGCACGTCGTACTGCTCGCCCTTCTCCTCGAAGGTCGACACCTTGAGCCCGCCCACGAACAGGCGCAGCGAGTCCGCGATCTGCGCGACGCGCACGCCGAGGTCGGCCGCGCGCTCGCGGTCGATGTGCACGCCGATCGAGGGCTTGCCGAGGATGAGCGAGTTGTTGACGTCGACCGCACCGGGCACCGCGCGCAGCTCGTCGGTGATGGTCTGCGCGTAGCCGGCGAGCAGGTCGATGTCGCTGCCCGACAGCGAGTAGGTGATGTTGGCCTGGGCTTCGCCCGTGTTGAAGCTCGACACCTCGCCGAGCGTGATGAGCAGCTCCTTCGGGTGCTTCGGGATCACCTCGTCGCGCATCTTGGCCATGATGTCGCGCTGCGTCTCCCGGCGCGTGGCCGGGTCGGTGAGCGAGACGTAGATGATGGCGATGTTGCTCGACTGCAGCGAATCGTCGCCGATGGTGAACACCGTGCGGGTCACGTGGTCGATGCGGCGCGCGTCCTGCGCCACGCGCTCGGCGATGAGGCGCGTCTCCTCGACGCTGGTGCCCTCGGGCGTGCGCACGCGCATCTCGAACTCGCCCTTGTCGCTAGGCGGCACGAAGCCCGAGGGCAGGCTCTGCGCGAGCGGGATGCAGGAGCCGAGCGCGGCGAAGCTGGCGAGCACCACGATCCAGCGGTGGCGCATGCAGAAGCCGAGCAGCGCCATGTAGGCGCGCTCGATGGGGCGGTAGAAGAAGTCGACCACGCGCTGCAGCGGGCGGCGCTTGTCGCTCGCGGGTCGTAGCCAGCGCGCGCACAGCATGGGCGTGAGCGAGAAGGAGACCAGCATCGACACCACGATGGCGAAGGCCATGGTGAGGCCGAAGCTCGCGAGGAAGCGGCCGATCATGCCGCTCATGAAGCCGATGGGCACGAACACCGCGACGAGCGAGAGCGTGGTCGCGAGGACGGCGAGGCCGATCTCGCGCGTCGCCTCGACGGCCGCGACGAAGGGCTTCTTCTTCTTCTCCTCGACGTAGCGGACGACGTTCTCGAGGACGACGATGGCGTCGTCGATGACGATGCCGACCGCCAGCGCCAGCGCGAGCAGCGTGAGGAAGTTCAGGGTGAAGCCCGCGAGCTTCATGACCCCGAAGGTGCCGATGACCGAGATGGGGATGGCGAGCGCCGAGATGATGGTGCTGCGCGCGTTGCCGAGGAAGATGAGCACCACGAAGGCCGCCAAGAGCGCCCCCACGATGAGGTGCTCGGTCACGGCCTTGATGCCGGTGCGCACGACCGCCGAGTTGTCGCGCACCACCTCGAGCGTGACGCCGGGGTGCATCTCGGCGAGCTCCTTCTCGATCTCCTTCATCCGCTCGCTCACGCTGTCGACGACGGCGACGGTGTTCGTGCCGGCCTGCTTGCGCACCGAGAGCACGACCGTGCGCTCCTCGTCGATCTGCGCGTAGCTCGTCGACTCCTCCTCGCCGTCCTCGACGCGCCCGAGCTCCTCGAGGCGAATCGGCCGCCCGGCGGTCTCGGCCACGACGAGGCGCTTCAGCTCCTCGATGCTCGTGACGCGCGCCTCGACGCGCAAGGACAGGTTCTGGGGGCCGGTCTCGAGCGAGCCGCCCGGGACCGTGACGTTCTGGGTCGCGAGCGCCATCTGCACCGTGGCGGGCGTGAGGCCCGCGGCGCGCAGCGCCGTCGGGTCGAGCCACACCTGGATGACGCGCTTCTTGCCGCCGATCATCGTCACCTGGCCGACGCCCGAGATGTTCTCGATGCGCCGGCGAATGACCTTGTCGGCGAGCTCCGTCGTGTCGCGGATCGAGGTCGGCGAGTGCACGGCCACGAGCAGCACCGGCATCGCCGAGGGATCGATGCGGCTGACGACCGGCGGGTCGATGCCGCGCGGCAGCTCGTAGAGCACGGCGTCGACCCGGTCGCGGACCTCCTGCGCCACGGCGTCGACGTCGCGGTCGAGCGTGAAGGAGATGATGACCTGCGAGATGCCCTCGGCCGACATGCTGCGCAGCTCGTCGATGCCGCCGATGGTGTTGACCGAGCCCTCGATGCGGTCGCTCACCTCGGTCTCGACGACCTCCGGCGAGGCGCCGGGCAGGAGCGTGCGCACGATGACGAGCGGGAACTCGACGTTCGGGAACTCGTCGACGCCGAGGCCGCGGTAGCTCACGCCGCCGACCACCACCACGACCAGCATCAGCACCCACGCGAAAATGGGGCGCCGCACGCACACCTGGGCCAGCCACTGCATGGTCCGTTCCTCGCTCCGGCTACTTCACGGCCTGGCCGTTGTGCAGGGACTCGCTCGGGCTCGTCACGACGAGGTCGCCGACCCGCACGCCGCGCACGACGGCCACGTCGTCGCCGCGCTTGCCGCCGATCGTGACCACGCGCTCCTCGAGCCGCTCGTTCACGACGACGTAGAGGTGCTCGGAGCCGTCGCGCACGACGAGCGACTTCTGCGGCACCACCGGCGCCACGACGTCCGGCAGCGAGAGCTCGACCGAGGCGAACATGCCGGGGCGGAGGGCGCGGTCGGCGTTGTCGATCCCCACCTCGAGCAGCACGTCGCGCGTCGCGGGCCGCACCGTGGCGCCCACCACCCGGACGGAGCCGGTGAAGGTGCGGTCGGGGAAGGCCCCGACCTGGAAGGTCACCGCGGCGCCCACCGCGGTCGCAGCGACGTGCGCCTCGGGCACGTAGAGCTCGAGGCGCAGCTGGTCGACCGCGACGAGCGTCGCCACGGGGCTCGACGGCATCACGTACTCGCCGGGGTCGACGCGCCGCTCGGTGATGATGCCGCCGAAGGGGGCGCGCACGAGCCCGTCGCTCACGTTGCGCGCCACGCTGGCGATGCGCGCCTTGGCGGCCGCGACCTGGAGCTCGGCCGCGTCGCACTGGGCCGTGGCGCGGTCGTAGTCGGCCTGCGACAGGACGCCCGCCTGGAAGAGCTGCACCGAGCGCGCGCACTCGCGCGCCGCGCTGTCGCGCTGCACGGAGGCGCTCTTGGCCGCGACGTTCGCTTCGGCCGCCATCAACGCCGCCGCGCTCACGTCGAGCTCGCAGAGGACGGTGGTCGCCTTCACCTCGCTGCCGCGGTCGAAGCCGACTTTGACGACGCGCCCGGCCGCGCCCGCCGCGACCTCGGCCTCCTGCTCCGCGCGCAGGCTGCCGGTGAGCGACAGGGTGCGCGGCATCGGCGCCTCGCGGACGGCCACCGTATCGACGCTCGCCGGCTCGGCGGTGTCGCGTGCCGCCGCGACGGGCTCGGTCCCCTCGCGTTGGCACGCGCTCAGGGCTAGCAAGGCGCCCGCAAGGCAAACGGGCCGGGTCCACGAAGACGGCATCGATCCTCCGCAAGTGGCAAGCACAACACTCCGTTGCGTCACGACGTTTAACACCGCCCGACCGAAACGCAACTCGAAGTTGCGTTTCGCGCGGATCGCCCTTTCCAGGCACCCGCCGAGGTGTCAGCATGCGCCGCGTGGGGACGGTCGACCGCAGCGCCGGCAAGGGGCACCGCACGCGCGCGGAGCGGGTGGTGCACGACGTGCTCGAGGCGACGCTCGACGAGCTCGCGCAGGGGGGCTTCGGCGCGCTCAGCGTCGAGGACGTGGCCACGCGGGCGGGCGTCAACAAGACGACGGTGTACCGCCGCTGGCCGACCAAGAACGAGCTCGTGCACGCGGCGCTGTTGCGCTTCACCGAGGAGGTGCCGACGCCCGACACGGGCTCGGTCGAGGAGGATCTCGTCGCGTTCGTCACGAGCGGCCTCGCGCTCGTCGGCACGCCGCGCGGTCAGGCGCTCGTGCGCATGTTCCACACCGAGAGCCTGACGCCCACGCTGCTCGCCATGGCGCTCGGCACCCAGCAGGCCCAGGAGCGGCAGTACCGCACGATCCTCCGGCGTGCCGTGGCGCGCAAAGAGCTCCCGCCGGGCGCAGACCTTGCGCTCCTTGCGGACGCGGTCGAGGGCGCCCTCCGGCTCCGGTGGATCGCGCACCAGGAACGCGTAGGTATTGGATATGTGAGGCGTCTCGTGGCGTTTGCGCTCGCCGGCGCCCGCGCGCTCGGCGCCCCGGGTGCCCACCCGCCTGCGGCCGTCCGCTCGCGCGCACGAATTGCGCGCCCCACACGGCCGCCGCGCCCGACCCCGGCTGGCCCCCGCCGCGCTCGCTGACGCGCAACCTGGCGGGAGCCCGCAGGTTTTGCGGGTCCCGGCGCAAGCGTGCGCCGCGGGTGACCGGTAGCGGCACGGTCCTTGCCTTGGCGTCGCATGATCGTTTTGTGACTTGCGCCGGGGCGGTGGTGCTCCTGACCCAGGTCGCATTCGGTGGCCCGCGGCTGACGATGGCGGGGCGCAGGCTCGAGCAAACCGGGGGGGGCTCGAGCTCAAGGAGGCGACGATGCTCGCATGGAGAGCGACGACTCGATGGATCGCGGTCTGCCTGGTTGGCGGAGCGCTGGGAGTTGCGGGTTGCGAGGGGCCGCAGGGTGAGCCTGGCCTCAACGGCGCGCAGGGCCTGCCTGGTGCGGACGGCCAAGACGGCGCCGACGGCACCAACGGTACCAACGGCACCAACGGCACCAACGGCGCCAACGGCCAGGACGGCACGCCGGGCACGCCGGGCGACCCCGGGGACCCGGGTCAGAACGGCGGCAACGTCGAGCTGCTCAACTTCCACGGCCGCGCGGCGCTCGAGCGGCAAGAGCTCGAGGCCTCCGGCAAGTTCCTCGCCGACGCCGCCATCACTGGCGTGACCATCACGAACGGCATCGCGACCGTCGACTACGAGGTCCTCGACGCCGATGGCCTGCCCGTGCTCGGCCTCACGGCCGGCGTGAAGGCGTCGATCGCGAAGCTCGTGCCGGCCGTGGCCGGCGAGGCCTACAACAAGTGGGTCTCGTACATCTACCGCACCGAGACCGTGGTGGGCGCCGGCTTCCCGAACCCGGACGGCACGGTGGCCGAGCAGGCTTATCGCGAGACCACCGGCACGGTCGCCGACCACGGCGACGGCACCTACACGTACACCTTCGCGACCGACATCTCGAACGTGACGACGCCGGTCACGAACACGGCGGTGCCCTACGAGGCGAACCGCCGTCACCGCGTCGCCATCATGATCGGTGGCTCGTCCGGTCCGACCGCGAGCCCGACCTACGACTTCGTGCCGGACGGCTCGCCGCTCTCGGGCGCCGAGAGCCGCGACATCGTCGAGACCGCCACGTGCAAGAACTGCCACGGCTGGCAGTTCGCCGCGCACGGCGGCGACCGGCTGACGGTCGAGACCTGCGTCACATGCCACGCTCCGGGCAGCACGGACGCCCACAGCGGCAACACGGTCGACTTCAAGACCATGGTCCACAAGATCCACGCCGGCGGCGAGCTCGCGAGCATCCCGGGCACGGACGGCATCGTGTGGGACAACCCGGCGACCGGCGGCGACGAGTCCGCCGACAACGGCGAGTACGCCATCTACGGCTTCCAGGACACGAAGTACGAGTGGTGGAAGGCCGACTTCCCCGCGGTCATCGAGAACTGCACCAAGTGCCACACCGGCGCCGGTGCCGAGGTCGCGAACTACCGGGCCGTGCCGTCGCGCGAGGCCTGCGGCTCCTGCCACGATCTCACGTCGTTCGTCACACCGGTTCCCGCGGGCATGGTGCTGCACAGCGGCGGCCAGCAGCTCACCGACAACGCCTGCGCTGCGTGCCACTCGGTCGGTAGCCCCATCGGCGTCGACGAGGCGCACGACTGGATGGCGAAGTGGGCGACCGACGACCCGCGCAACACGCCCGAGTTCTCGGTCGACCTCTCCATGACCCCGCCGGCCAACGCCACACACTACGTGAACGGCGAGGCGCCGGTCGTCACCCTCGTGCTCCACGACCTCGAGAACGGCGGCGTCGTCATCGACCACTCGAACCTCACGTCGGAGACCTCGTCGGCCAACTACGAGGGCTGTCTCCAGGCCGGTTGCCCGGCGAAGGACGGCCTGCTCGCGGCCTCGAACTTCTTCGTCCAGGGTCCGCGCGGCAATCGCGGCCCGGTCCTCACGACGCGTGCACGCAAGGCGTCGATCACCTCGAGCGGCCCCGGGCCCTTCGACCTCACCGGGGCGAGCGCATCGCTCGAGATCAAGTTCGACGCAGGCCTCGACGTCTACACGCCGGCGAACGGCAGCGCCATCCTGAAGGGCACGGTCAGCGTGCCCGTGGTGGCGGCGTCCTTCGCCAACCTCGCGGCGGCGACGGTCGACGAGATGGTGACCTGGCTCAACGCCAACGTGGCCTTCAAGGCGCGCGGCATCGCCTGGAAGGAAGCGAACGGCAACCTGTCCATCCGGAGCCGCAACCTCGGCACCGTCTACTCGGTCCAGCTGACGACGGGCGCCGGCAACGTCGGGCGGGTCTGCACGGTGGCCTTCGCCGTGGCGGGCGTGTGCGACAGCGCCGTCAAGCTCCCGAGCAGCACCGCGAACTCGATCGCCAAGCAGGCGAGCGCCGCGAACAACGACCCGAAGGTCACCTGGAACGCCGCCAACATCCAGTACCAGCTCGACGCGGTCGACGACCTCGACCCGGGCACCTACGTCGTCAGCGTCGAGATCGGCGACCGCGGCCGCAAGGGCGCGACCGACTACAAGACGCCCTCCGTCGCGAAGCTCATCTTCAACGTGAAGCAGGCCACCGAGGAGGCCCCGCCGGCCCGCAACTGCAACTCCTGCCACCAGAACGACGCCGGCCAGGGCTTCATCCTCGACTTCGCACGCCACTACAAGATCTTCGACGACACGGCCGTCGACCAGTGCGGCGCGTGCCACGACTACCAGCCGACCGGCGCGACCGGCGAGTGGAGCGGCGGTCACCCGATCGCCAAGCGCGTGCACGCGGTCCACAACGGCTCGAACCTGAACTACCCGCTCGCCACGGTGGCGTACTCGAACGGCGACCCCATCGCGGGGCGCAACTGGGACATCACCTTCCCGCAGGACATCCGCAACTGCGAGACCTGCCACCCGGGCAACTCGAGCGGCAGCTGGATGACCGCGCCGGCGCGCCTGCCCTGCTGGGGCTGCCACGACTCGGACGCCGACCGCGCGCACTTCAAGGCGCAGGTCTACGATCCCACGCCGTTCGACCCCTGGAGCGGAGACGAAGAGGAGTCCTGCGCGGTCTGCCACGCGCAGTGACCCCCCCACCCGGGCTTGCGCCTAGCGCGTAGGCCCCGAGGAGGGCGGCGCCTCTCGAGGGCGCCGCCCTCGTCCTTTTTGTCCCCGCCGCATCGCGCTTGCGAGCTCGCCTCCCACGCGCGCTAGACTGGGGCCCGATGGATCGCGGAATCGGGACGGCGGGCGCGACGCTCGTGGCGCTCGTGGCGCTCGTGGCGCTCGGCGGTTGCGGGCAAGGGGGCACTGGCCAGTCGACGGCGAGCGCGAGCGCGGCGCGCCCGGTGGGCTCGGTGCCGGACGACGCGGTGGCGATCGTCAACGGCAAGGTGCTCACCGAGCGCGACGTCGCGCTGCGGATCAAGGGCGACAGCCACAGCAAGGTCGAGGACACGCCCGAGAACCGCGCGAAGGTGCTCGAGAACGTGATCGCGCTCGAGCTCGCGGCGCAGCGCGCGACCGAGCTCGGGCTCGACGCCGACCCGGGCTACCAGGCGGGCCTGCAGCAGCTCCAGGCGCAGCTCGACGCCTATCGGCGGAGCGAGCTCGCCCCGAAGCTCTACCGCGACGAGGTGAGGCGCAACGCCGCGCCGACCGAGGCCGAGGCGCGGGCGTACTTCGACCAGAACCTCCCGCGCATCCGGCGGCGCGTTCACGTGCTGCAGATCTTGCGGCGCGGTCTCGCGGCCCTCGACGAGGCGAAACGCGAGCTCGCGACGGGCAAGACCTTCGCGGAGGTGGCCGAGAGCTTGCAGCCCGACGCGCCCGGCCGCAAGAAGCCCTGGGACGCCGGCTTCCTCCGCTGGAATCAGGTGCCGGAGGCGTGGCGCCCCGTGCTCGACCGGATGAAGCCCGGCGACGTCAGCGACGTCATCAAGGGGCCCAACGAGCGCTACTGGCTCATCCAGCTCGTCGCCGTCGAGGAGGATCCCGCCATGGACTTCGAGACGGCCAAGCCCGTCATCGTCGACGCGCTGACCCACACCCGCACCCAGGAGCTGCGCGCGCGCACCGAGGAGGAGCTGCGCGCGCGCGCCCACATCGAGTACCTGACGCCCACGAAGAAGCCTCCGCCGCCGGAGGAGTGACGGGCGGAGACTCAAGGCTCCGGCCAGTCGAGGCGCGCGAGGAAGAGGCCGCCCGCCCGGATGCCGGCGCTCGACCCGAGCGCGCGCATCGCGCGTGGAGCGCGCATTTTCCCCGGACCCGAGCGCGACGTACGCTGCCTCGATGGCGAGCGACGGGCCGGGCGAGCGGGCAGGAGCGCGGCCGCTCGCGCGCGCCTTCGCCCTCGTCGCATGGGGCGCGCCCGCCGGCTGCGGCCCGCGTGACGAAGCGGCGTTCGTCCCGCCCGTGGCCAGCCCACCGGCGGATGCTCCCCTCGCGGCGCTCGTCGATCCCTTCGTCGGCACGGCGAACGACGGGCAGACCTTCCCCGGTCCCTCCCTTCCCTGGGGCCTCGCAGCCCGTTTCTCGAACATGCGACCCTTACGGCGGGCGGCGAGCTCGTGCTCACCATGAGCGCGACGGGCCCGAACTAGCGGCTCAGCGCGCGCCCGCGTCGTAGGCGAGCCCGGCCTCGCGCGCGATGGACGCGACGTCGAGCTCGCGCACGTACGCGACGAGGTTCTGCCACACCGCGTGGAAGCCGAACCCGCCCTCGACCATTTCGGCGATGGCGTCGTCCTTCGACCAACCCTGCACGGTGATGCGGTAGATTGCGGTCATCATGCCGGTGCGGTCGGCGCCGTGCTGGCAGTGCAGGAAGAAGGGCTGACGCGCGCGGTCGGTCGCGATGCGCAGGAACGCGACGACGTCCGACCTCTCCGGGTGCCAGGCCTTGAAGCTGATGTGCTCGTAGTCGAGGCTATGGCCCGCGAGCAGGCTCCGGTCCGAGTGCAGGGCGCGGACGTTGACGACCGTGCGCACGCCGAGCTTCACGAGCTCCGGGATGCCCTCGGCCGTCGGCTGCGCGCCGCGGTAGAACCCCTCGTCCACGCGGTGGAGGTTCGGTAGGCCCGGGCGAGCGACGGGCTCGGCCCAGCGCGCCGGACGCGCCGCGGAGGAGGCCGCGCTCGGGGTCGCGCTCGCAGGGGCGCTCGGGGCCGTGGCGCTCGCGGCCGTGGCGCTCGCGCTCGCCGCGGCCGTCACGCTCGGAGGCGTGGCCGCGCTGGCTGCACCAGGTGCGCCCTCGACCTTCGCACCGGGGCAGCCGGCGCCGAGCGCGAGCACGAGCACGAGCGAGGGCGCGCGGAGCTTCGTCACGCGGGCAGCGTAGCGCATCAAGGCTCCGACGCGCCTCGCCGGTAGAGAAACCAGCTGCCCTCCTCGGCCACGAACGAGATGGACGGGTCGGCGGCGAAGATGCCGTCGGGGCGGCTGCGGGCGCGGACCAGGAACCAGTCGAAGAAGCGCCCGTGCTGAAGCACGCGGAAGCGCTCCGGCGTCCACTCCCAGCGCAGCGGCACGGGCGGCGGCACGACGGCCCCGGGCTCGGCGGGGTCGCGGTAGACGACGGGCGAGTTGCGCCACATCGCGAAGTGAAAGGACAGCCACCCGCCCTTGTCGGCCTGCACCCAGGCGGGCAGGTGGAGGAAGGGCGTGTGGGTCGCGACGCTGCCGCCGTGCTCGAGCACGAGGTAGAGCAGCTTCGGTGCCTGGGGCAACCGCGCGACGATGCGCGCGAAGTCGGCCGTGGCGAGGTCGAAGGCGCGGTAGGCGCGCGCGGTCACGGTGCCGAGCGGTGCGAGCGCCGCGCACATGGCGGCGACCGCGAGCGCCCGGAGCCAGCCGGCGCGCGGCAGATCGGGCAACAGGCCGAGGCCCACGTACACCGCGGCCGTGGCCTCGCGCGGGTACACGTACCACCAGAGGCCGATCTCCATCGGCAGGGTCAGGTAGAGCCCGAGAAAGACCGCGGCCGAGGCGGCGACGACGGCGTGGGCGCCCGCGTCGAACCAGAGCTCGCGCCGGGTGCGCCGGCCGAGTCGCCCGTCGAGGACGAGCACGACCGCGAGCCCGAGCGCGAGCGCGCAGAGCCAGCGGGCCGCGCTCTGCGCCGCGGCGGCCTCGGCCGGGTCGGCGAGGCTCCGGTAGAGGTGCTCGCCGAGCGCGCCGAGGCGCTTCGGGTCGGGCGCGAGCTTGCCGAGCGAGCCGCCCACCTCGGCGGGGCGCAAGAGCCACCAGGCGACGAACAGGGCGCTCGCGCCGAGGACCGGGAGCACGACGGGGCGCACGCGCCGCGTGGCCGGGTACAGGCAGACGGCCGAGCCGACGACGGCCGCGATGGCGAAGGGGAAGCGAAAGACGTGCGTGAAGAAGACGGCCACGAGCGCGAGCGAGAGCCCGAGCGTCGCCGCGCGGCTCGGTCGGTCGAGCGCGCGCAGGGCGAGCCCGACGACGGCCGCGAACAGGCCGAGCGCGCCCATGAAGTTGAGAAAGCCCCAGCTCGTGAGCCCGCCCCAGACGAGGCCGAGCCCCGGCAGGCCGAGGAGCGGCGATTTGCGCATGCCCCACGCGAGCACGGCGAGCCCCGCCGGCAGGAGCGCGAGCATGAGCGCCGCGGCGACCTTCACGGCCGCGAGCGGGCCGACGAAGAGCATGAAGAACGCGGCGAGCCCGTAGAAGGAGACGTAGGGGACGGCGAAGGGCTGGAGCTCGAACTGCTCCCGGAAGTGCCAGGCCGGATCGAAGTAGTGCCGCAGGACGGACGCGTTGGCCGCGTGGAACGGCAGATCCGTCATCATCGGGTAGCGCGCCGCGAGCAAAGGCCCGACGACGACGTAGCTCACGAGCGCGAGCGCCACGGCGCCGAGCGCGAGACCGAGCGCCGGTGCGCGCCCGCGGCCGGCGAGCCACGCGCGCCAGCCGAGCCACGCGCCGGGTCGCCCGAGGGAGCTCACGCCGGCGACCCTAACGCGGGCCCCGTGGTCGCCCAAGCGCGACGAGCGCGCGGGCGCCCATGGTAGCGTGCGCGGCCGATGGCGGCGCACGCAGAGCTCGCAGCCTGGGTCGGGAGCCGGCTCGCGCGCGGCGAGGACGGGCTGCCGGTCGCCGGGCGCTTCGAGGTGCGGCTGGCGCGCGCCATCGTCGTCGTGGCGAGCGTGTGGTTCGGGCTCGCGGCGGCCTGGGAGCTGTTCGGGCCGCTGCTCGCCGGCCACTACGCCGCGTCGGCCTCGGAGGGCATCATCGCGGAGAACATGCTGCGCTGGAAGATCGCCGGGCCGGTGTGGGAGTACACCGCGACCCGTCCGACCCCGGCGCAGTACTACTGCCACCACCCGTGGGGGATCTTCTGGGTCACGGCGGGCTTCCTCGAGCTCTTCGGCCGCTTCGACTTCGTGTGTCGCCTGCCGGCCGTGCTGCTCTCGGCCGCGACCCCGCCGCTGCTCTACCTGCTCGGTCGGGCGCTGTGGCGTCCGCTCGCGGGTGCGCTCGCCGCCGCGGGGTTCGTGGTCCTGCCGATTGCCCTCGCCTTCGCGAGCTTCAACGCGCTCGAGGTGCCCGTCATCGCGTGGTCGCTGCTCGGCCTGTGGGCCTACGTGCGGCACGCCCAGACTCAGCGCCGGCGCTACCTCGTCGCCTGCCTCGTCGGCTTCGGGATGGCGCTGCACGCCGACTGGCCGGCCTTCGTGCTCGTCGCCGAGGTGCTCGCGCTCGGCCTGTGGCGCGGCATCCTCGCGCGGCGCGGCGCCTACGGGCCCATCCCGGCGCGGCCGCACGCCCGGCTCTGGGCGCTGCTCGCCGCGACGGCGGTCGCGACCGCGCTGCTCTACGTCTACCTCTTCTCGAAGGCCGGCAAGCTCGACGATTTCCTCGGCAGCTACGGCATGCGCGCGGCGGGCAACCAGCAATCGCTCGCCGACGTGCTCGCGGGTCGGCGCTACTGGATCGAGCTCACCTTCACGCCGCTCGCCATCCTGACCGGCAAGATCGCCGCGGTCGTGTGCCTGGTGCGCGCGCTCGTGCGGCGCGACGAGCACGAGCTCTTGCCGCTCGCCGTGCTCGCGGTGGCGCTCTTTCAGTACCTCGTCTTCAAGCAGGGCGCCGACATCCACGTCTACTGGCCCCACTACTTCGCGCCCTTCTTCGCGCTCGGGCTCGGTGCCGTCGCCGACACGCTGCTCGCGTCCGTCGGGCGCGCGACCCGCGTGCTCGCGGCCCGGCGCGCGCGGCGCGTACCCACCGCCGCGCCGGCGGCCGCGCTCGAGCCACGCCGCGCGCTCGTCGCGATCGCGGTCCTCGCGCTCTTCGTCTGCGCCTTCGTGCTGCGCGACGGCTTGCCCGCGCTCGTCTACGCGCGGCAGACCGGCGGGCGCTTCAACGAGAAGGGCGCGCTCATCCAGTCGGACGGCGACAAGGTCGCGTTCCTGCGCTGGCTCGCCGAGCGCATCCCGCGCGACGCCGACGTGTCCCTGCACGAGGGCATGATCCCGAACTGGTCGCTCGTGTGGGCGCTCGGCGGGCGCGTCGTGTCCCCCACGGGCGCGCTGCCGCAGAAGGCGGGGACGCGCGTCTACCTCGCCGACACGCGCTTCCTCTACGACTCCGCGCAGGCGGCGATCGCGAAGGGCGCGCACGTCACGGCGGTCGGGCCCTTCTGGCAGGTCACCGAGGGGGAGCCCTTGGCGCCGCTCGAGGCCTACGCCTTCGTCGAGCGCGAGCCGGGCCCGCTCGAGTGGTACTTCGTGAGCGGCACCGAGCCCGTGCGCACGATCGTGCCGAGCCCGTGGCTCACCTGGGAGCTCCGCGACCACTTCGGCCAGCCGGCCGAGCCGCCCGAGGGCGAGCCCGACGACCTCGACGAGCTCCGCATCGCGCACAACCTCGCGCTCGCGCGGGGCGAGGACACGAGCGCGCTCTTGGCGCGCGTGACGGCGGCATTCGGGGCGCCGACGGCGCGCTTCGACGACGGCACGGAGCTCCTCGGCGTGCGCTTCGAGCCGGGGGCGCGCGACCTGCTCACGCTGCTCGTGCGCGCGGCCGCGCCCCCCGTCAGCGACGTGCAGCTCTTCGTGCGCTCGCGCGTCGTCGCGCGCGCGACGCTCTCGACCACGATGGCCGATCCGAGCGTGCGCGAGGTGGGGCTGCCCCTGCCCATCGCCCCCCAGCGCTGGAAGGCGGGCTACCTCTACTTCGACCGGGTGCCCATTCGCAAGCGGCCGGGCACCGAGCGCTTCGAGGCCTACTTCAAGCTCCGGTCGGGCAAGGGCAAGGCGCCCGTGCCCGTCGACGGCGGCACGAGCGTCGTCGTGCTCGAGCTCGACTGAAGGGCGAGCTTGCGGCCCGGCCCCGGCGCGGCGACATTTTCGCCATGGTCGATCGAGCACGGAGCCACGGGGGAGCGCGCTCGCCGGGCCCGAGCGCGACCGCGCTCGCGCTCTCGTTCTCGGTCGCCCTCGCCGCTGCCTGTGGCGGCAGCTCGGACGGCGGCACGGGCGGAGGCGGAGCCGGTGCCAGCGGCGGCGCCGGGGCGAGCGGCGGTGCGGGCGCGCAGGGCGGCAGCCACGCGGGCGGCGCCGGCGGGACGGCCTCGGGCGGCGCCGGCCCGACCGGTGGCTGGCACCTCACCGTGTACTTCACGGCCGACGAGCTGCTCTTCGGCGGTGCGGCGACCGCGGTCACGGGCTGCGTCGTGACCACCTGCGACGCCCCGGGCGATCCCACGAACGACCTCGGTAGCTATCCGCAGGGCTTCGTCGACACGGTGCAGGCCGAGGGCACGGGGGCCATCGCCACGGGGCCCTACGCGGGGCAGTACCTCAACTGGTCGGGCAGCGTGCCCGGCTCCGGCTACTGGCTCGACACGGCTCCCCGCAACGCCGAGGGCACGGCGCTCGTGCCCTACGTCTCGGCGGCGGCGCACCCGACCGTGCCGTTCGGCGCGAGCTTCGCCCTCGTCGACTGCGGCGTCGACTCGGCGACGAGCGCGCCGATGGACGGCGCGGCGTGCGCCGACCTCCGCGCCGGCCAATGGGAGGTGCGCGACCGCTTCGAGGCCGACGTCGACGTCCGGCGCCTCGACCTCTACATCGGTCTGCAGACCGAGCTCGACATGGACCTCGATCCGCACTTCGTCGATCAGGTGGATGCGGTCACGACGCTGCCGTAGGCGCGCGCGATGAACGCCGAGCCCCCGCCGACGCTCCGCGCCCTGCTCGAGGGCGTCGGCGCGCAGATCGACGACGACGTCGAGCGCGGCGGGTCGGGACGCACCGCGGCGCTCGGCGGGCTCGCGGCGACGATGATGGGCGCGCAGGGAGCCTCGGCGCCCTCCACGGATCTGCCGTGGCTCCTCTGGTACGGAGAGAGCTTCTACCGCTGGCAGCTCTTCGCCGAGGGCGCGGAGTACTGGAAGGGCATCTACCAGTTCCTGAAGCGCCTCGGCAAGGCCGAGGGCGACGAGGCGCTGCGTGCCGTGGCGATCGGGGGCGCGTTCCAGGTGCTCTCGGGCGAGGTCGCGCCGGGTGCGCCGCACGCCCCGAAGCTCTTTCGCTTCGTGCGCGAGGTGCTCGGCGGCGCGCACCCGCTCACGAAGGACGTGTACGAGAAGCTCGGCCCGTCCGTGCTCGCGAGCGCGGCTCCCTCGGCCATGGAGCTGGCGGCCGCGCCGGTCGAGCTGTCCCCGAGCCAGCCGCGCCTCGCGCCGGAGCTCGCCGCGCTCGATCCGGCGACGCAGCGCGCGCTCTGGGTCACGCTCGCGTTCCTCGACGTCGCCGCGTCGGACGGCAAGGTCGGCGAGGACGAGTACCTCGTCTGGAAGCGGACGATGGCGCGCCTTGCGCTCCCCGACGTGTGGGCAGCGTACGGCGCCGAGGGCCTCTACGCGCTGCTCGGACGCGGGGCGCTCGAGGAGCTGTCGCGTGCGTTCGCCACCCTGCCGCGCGAGGAGCGCGGCAGGCTCGGCGGCGTGCTCGTGGAGGTCATGATGGCCGACGGCAGGGTCGAGCCGCGCGAGGTCGCCGCCGTGCGACGCATCAGCGGCTGGCTCGGGGTCGCGGAGGCGGACTGACGAACATGGTGGGACCCATCGCGATCGACGAGCCTCCGACCTTCTGGCTGCGGCTCTTTCCCGGCGTGGCGCTCGAGGTGGCGCTCGGCGGCGAGCTCGCGCCGAGCACGATGTTCCGGCTCCTGTCGGACGCGCGCCTCCTCGGGCTCGTGCGCGAGCACCGGCCGACGCGCGCCATCCTCGACCTCAGCTACGCGGCGACGCTCCCGGCCGAGTCGCTCGAGCTCGCGACCGGCTGGTGGTCCTCGAGCCTGGCGGCGCTCGGCTGCCGGCGTATCGCGCTCGTGTTGAAGCCCGAGATCTTGTGGCAGAAGTGGGCGCCGCCGCCGGCCGAGGTCGAGCTCTTCGACCCGCGCAGCCAGGCCGAGCCGTGGCTCGCGCGCCCGGCCGATGGACCTGCGGCGTCGGGTGCCTTCGCGCCGGCGTCCGCCCCGACACCGCCCCCGGCGTCGCCGCCGCCCGGGCCCGTGCTGGCGGCGCGCTGTCTCGCCGAGGCGCACCTCTACCTGGATCTCCGCGGCGCGCCGCGCGAGCGCACCGAGGAGCTCGTCGCGACGCCCGACGGTCCGGTGACGGTCCTGACCGCGCGCGGCGCGGGGGCCGACCCGCCGGCGCGCTTCGCGTTCCGCGTCGCCGAGCCCGCGGGCCGGCTCGGGACGGGGGGCGTGCGCGGTCCGTCCGCCATCCTCGGACCGGCCGAGCTCCTCGTGTGGGCCGACATCCTCTCGAAGCGCGCGCCCGGCTCGGGCGACGGGCTCTCGGCGCGCGAGCGCGAGGCGGCGCGCGACGACGTGCTGACGGCGGCCGCGTGCCTCGAGGAGATCCTGAAGTTCGTGCCGCCCGGACAGCAGGCCGTGCCGGCGAGCGCCTTCGGGGGCGAGGCCGCGCGGCGCGTGTACGAAAAGGAGCCGGGACGCTTCAACGGTGCGCGCCTCGAGGTCGTGGCAGAGACCTATCGCAGGATCGGATCGAGCTACTGAGCGCAGTCCATGTCGACCATCCTGGAAGATCTCGTCGAGCGCGCCGCGGCCGAGGCCGAGGCCACGGACGCGCGCGCCGTCGGCGCCGCACACCTCTTCATCGCGGCCTGCAAGCTCGCCCCGGAGTCGATCGCGCGCGTGTTCGCGTCGTTCGGGGCCGACCTCGTGCACGTGCG
>JACRDA010000032.1 GCA_016212965.1 Myxococcales bacterium | reverse complement strand
CGCTCGTCGCGCCGCTCGTGTGCGCGCTCGCGCTCGGCTGCGCGCCGGGTCGCGTGCCCGCGCCGAGCGCTCCGGCCGGGACGATCCCGCGCGCCGGGGCGGTCGCGGCCGCTCCGAGCGAGGCGCCCGCGGTCGCGGCGACTCCGAGCGAAGCGCTCGCGGTCGCAGTCCCTGCGAGCGAGGCGCCCGTGCTGCCCGCGCTCGAGGCGCCCGAGCCCCTCGTGGATCTCCCGGTCCCGGGACACCGCGCCGCCCTCGTCGCACTGCCGCTCGGCGCCACGGGCTCGCGCCCGGTGCTCGTCGCCACGCACGGCGCCCTCGGGCACGCGCGCCCGCACTGCGAGCTCTGGCAGGCGGTCGTCGGCGCGCGGGCGTTCGTCCTCTGCCCGCGCGGCGCGCGCATGGCCCCCGCCTTGCCGGACGACGCGTACGGCCACTTCTACCCGGGCCATCCGAAGCTCGCCGACGAGGTGACCCACGCGCTCGCGGCCCTCGCCGCGCGCTACGGCGCGCACGTCGATCTCGCGGCGCCCGTCTACGTGGGCTTCTCGCAGGGCGCGAACATGGGCGCGCTCGTCCTGCCCTCGCACCCGGCCCACTTCGCGCGCGCCCTGCTCATCGAGGGCGGGGTCGGCGAGCACCAGGAGTGGAACGTCGCGGTGGCCGAGCAGCTCCGCCTGCGGGGTGGCGTGCGCGTCGTGCTCGCGTGCGGGCGCTACAAGTGCGCGCAGGCGGCCCTGCGCACCGAGCCCCTCTTGCGCCGCGGCGGCCTCGACACCGAGCTCGTCTACGTGGGCACGGGTGGTCACCGCATCGACGGCGACATGGCACCCGCCCTCGCCGCGGCGTTCGGGCGCCTGGTGGCCGACGACCCGCGTTTTGTTGCGGGCCCGGGCCCCGGGGGGTAGACGAGCCGAGGGGGGTGGCGCGCGACCGGGGCAGGCACAGCGGAGGCAGCCATGGCGACCAGCGTACGCAGCGTCGACTACTTCTACACGACGGTCGTCGATCAGCCCGGTGAGGCCGCGAGCCTCCTGTCGATCCTGAAGGAATCGGGCGTGCAGCTGCTCGCCTTCAGCATCGTCCCGACCGGCGCGACCCACACGCAGCTCATGATCTTCCCCGAGGCGACCGAGCACCTCGTGACGACGGCGCGCCGCGCGGGCCTCGTGCTCGAGGGCCCGCAGTACGCGTTCCTCGTGCAGGGCGACAACGAGCTCGGAATCCTGTGCGACTACCACCAGCGACTCGCCGACGCGCACATCAACGTCTACGCGGCGAGCGGCGTCACGGACGCGCGCGGGGGCTTCGGCTACATCCTCTACGTCAAGCCCGAGGACTTCCACCGCGCGGCGCAGGTGCTCGGCATCCGCGCCAGCCGCATGCCGCCCCCGCCGCAGCGGCCCGAGACCCCCCCGCCGCCGAGCTCGAAGCGCCGCTGAGCCCCCGCCCGTCGACCCCCCTCACGAGGACACATGGATATCGAAAAGCGCGACATGATCGCTCAGTGGGCCTTCGACACCCGCCCGGTGTTGCTGCGCTTCCACCTGTGGCTCGACGACGTGGAGGTCGAGCGCGCGCAGGCCGGGCCGGTCTCGGCCCTGAGCTTCACGCCGCGCGCCATCGCGCGCTGCCTCGCCATCACCTCGGCGGCGACCGCGCTCGGCACGCGCCTCTTCGGCAAGTTCGGCGAGGGGCACGGCCAAGACAAGCAGGCCTACAACCAGGTCAAGAAGGCCGCCGACGCCATCTCGGCCTACGCGCTCAGCGAGGGCCTGTGGCACCTCACGCGCAGCCTGCCCGAGAACCACGCCATCATGGTGTGCCTCGGCGAGGGTCTCATGCCGAAGGGCGGCGAGACCCCGGAGATGGGCGCCAACCCGCTGCTCGGCTTCGGGCGCGTGTACGCGCGGCCCGAGGTGGCGCGCTTCGTCGACGGCGCGATCCGCGACCTCATCAACGATCCGAAGCCGGAGTTCTCGAGCTTCTACCGGCGCCTGCGCGAGCGCGGCGTCACGGTGTGGGGCGCCGCCGTCGACACGCTCGAGTGCACCTCGCGCTTCGCCGAAGGCAAGGCGACGGGCCCGATGTCGGTCATCCACCTGTTCGACTCGCCCCTCACGATCACGCGCCCCTACGAGGCCTACTTCGGCTGCCTCACCGTGCCGCGCGCCGTCGCGCGCAAGGCCGACGAGCTGTCGGTCGTGCTCGACTGGGTCACGCCGCGCAAAACCCTGGTCGAGCTCATCGAGGCCACCTACCCGGGCATCCGGCGCGAGCACATCCACGTCTGGACGCTGCGCGGCCGGACGCGCGCGCCGCGCATCGGCAAGCTCTGGGACGAGTGGAAGGCGCTCGGCGCGCACCTCATCGAGGACGACTGGAAGACCCCGACCGGCATCGAGGCCTTCACCGACTCCGGCACCTACGCCCCGACCGTGCTCGTGCGCAGCTGGCAAGAGGCCGGCGCGACCCACGTCATGGTGTGCGACGGCTACGCCGGCACGGCCGAGGCGGTGCAGGCCGCGAGCCTCTCGCAAGTCTTCGACGTCGACTCCTCGATGGCCGTGCTGTCGGACGACTTCCGCCTGCCCTACAAGGAGGAGTACCGCGCGATGCGTCTCGCGCCCGACGCGCCCGACTTCGAGGCGAAGCTCCGCGCGCTCTTCGGCGACCGGCCCTTCGACGCCGAGGCGGTCACGACCTACCGCGACGCCATCCACGAGGCGGAGCTCTCGAACGTGCCGCTCGGCCCGCGCGTGCTCCGCGCCGCCGACTTCATGCCCGAGAAGCACTGGCGCGTGCTCTCGAGCGTGAGCTACATGGGCGACGACCCGTACACCGGCGCCCACGGCGTCGAGCAGATCGGCCCGAACACCTACCGCGTGACGACCATGCTCGCGACGCAAGACGCGAGCTCGCGCATCACCTTCACGCTCCGCTTCAAGGAGAGCCTCGAGGAGGCGCGGCTCATCTTCAGCCCGCTGCTCGTGCGCTACATGTCGGGCGTCGACTGGACCCAGCGCCCCGTGAAGATCTCCGACTCGGGTCGCATCCGCAACGAGCTCCAGACCCTCATCTCGCAGGCGCTCGAGTACGAGGGCCACTCGATCCGCGTGCGCTTCGACAAGATCGACGACAAGGTGCTGCCGCGCGAGAAGCAGGACATCGTGCGGCGCGCCCTCACCTGGTACAAGGCGACGCACCCGGTGTGGTTCAACTGGCTCGAGCTCGCGTGATACGCGCGAGCCCTGGACCCTTGCCGACGCAGCAGGCGGCATCCGGACCTGAATATTTCCCTCACCCCCCGGCCCCCTCTCCCGGAGGAGAGGGGGTGGTCCAAGTCGGGGACTTCCGTCGTTGGCGCTCCGAAAACGAAGCGCGCTAGCGGGTGTCGCCGCGTCGGCCAGGCGCTCGCCCGCCCCCCGCGCCCGCACTCGCCCGCGCACCCTCAACCGGCCGTAACTGCCCCGAGACCTCGGACCTACCCCGAGTTTCGGCCGGTTCGAGGCGTCTTTCGGGGCGATCAGGGCGGCACCTCGCTCCCGGCGCCAGGGGAGCTCCCCCTACTTCTCGGCCTGCGGCTTGAACTCGGGCGGCAGCGCCGACCCCTCGCCGAAGAGGAACTTCTCGGCCTCGGTGATCCACACCTTCTGGCCGTTCTCGCTCATGAGGTCGAGGCGGAACTCGTTGACGAGCATCTTCGAGTGGTCGAGCCACATGCGCCACGCCTCCTTCGAGACGCTCTCGTAGACGCGCTTGCCGAAGTCGCCCTTGAGCGGGGGCTTGGGCAGCCCCTCCGCGCGGCGGCCGAGCTTCACGCAGTCGACCATGTGCGGCTCGCCGGGCGCGTGGGCGTGCGGGGCGGGCGCGGGCGCGGGGGCGGGAGACTTCTCGTCGGACATCGCGCGAACCATAACCGCCCGATCGCGGTCGCGCAACGTGAGCCCACGCGCCCGCCCGGGCCCGCCCGAGTCCGCCCGCGCCGCGCCCGCGCCCGGCCCTCTGGTCTCCCGGCCGGATACGTGCCCGCTCCGGAGCGACGTGGTAGCAGCGTGGGCCTCACCCGTGACGATGGCGGCGAGGCTCGAGACGATGGCGCGCGACCCCGAGGACCAGGGAGCGGTCGGTCCTGCCGCCGCCCGCGAGCCCGCGCCCGTGCCCGCAGCCACCCCGCCCCTGCGCGAGCCGACCGCGTTCCGGCGGCGCGCCCACGACGCCGCGTGGGTCTCGACGACCTACTTCGGCGAGGGCTTTCCGTACTCGGTCGTCAACAACATCCCCGAGATTCTGTTCACGGCGCTCGGCGCGCCGCTCGGGCTCATCGGCCTCACCTCGCTCTTCCACCTGCCCTGGAACCTCAAGTTCCTGTGGGCGCCCTTTCTCGACCAGTACGAGACGAAGCGCCGCTGGCTCCTCGCCATCGAGGTCGCGCTCTTCGCCGTCGGCATCGTCCTCGCGCTCGCCGCCGGCGCGGGCTCGCTCGGCCTCGTGACGGCGGCCTTCCTCGCGATGGCCGTCCTGTCGGCGACGCACGACATCGCGATCGACGGCTTCTACCTCGAGGCCCTCGACACGCGCGACCAGGCCGGCTTCGTCGGCTTCCGCGCGATGGCCTACAAGCTCGCGAACCTGCTCGCGCGCGGCCCGATGCTCGTCCTCGCCGGCGCCGTCGGCTGGGGCTGGGGCTTCGGGGCGGCGGCGGGCGTGCTCGGCCTCCTGCTCGCCGTGCACCTCGTGCTCCTGCCGCGGCGCGAGGTGCCGAAGCGCCCGGTCGGCGAGCTCGGACGCGCGCTCCTCGCGCCACCCGCCCTCGTCGGGCTCGCGCTCCTCGGCGTGCTCGCCCTCGTCGAGTGGCAGCTCGCGCCCGCCCGGCGCGCCTGGCAGTGGCTCGACGAAGCGGGCGTGGCGCCGGCCCTCCGCGCCGTGCCGGTCACGGGCTGGGTCGCGGGCGGCCTCGTCCTCGCTCTCCTCGTCGCGTTCCTCCTGCGGCGCCGCATCCGCGCCCGCGCCGCGCGCTCCGCCTACGCCTCGGCCTTCGTGTCGTTCATGGAGCAGCCGAAGGCCCTCGCCATTCTCGCCTTCGTGCTCACCTTCCGCGCCGGCGAGTCCTTCCTGCAAAAGATGAAGTCGCCCTTCTTCCTGAAGGAGCTCGACGTCGGCATCGACGCCTACGGCTTCGTCAACGGCACCCTCGGCGTCATCGCTTCGCTCGCCGGCACGCTCGTCGGCGGCTGGCTCATCGCGCGCCACGGCCTGCGCCGCTGGGTGTGGCCCTTCGTCCTCGCGCAGAACGTGCTTCACGTCCTCTACGTGCTGCTCGCTCTCCGCGCCGCCGACGGCGACACGGGCCTCGGCGCCATCACGGCCGTCATCACGATCGAGCACCTCGGCGAAGGCCTCGGCTCGGCCGTGTTCATGACCTATCTCCTGCGCTGCTGTCAGCCCGCGCACAAGGCCGCCCACATGGCCATTCTCACGGCGCTCATGAGCGTCGGTTTCACGGTGGCCGGCTCGGTGAGCGGCTTTCTCGCCGAGGCGCTCGGCTACCCCGTCTACTTCGCCTTCACGTTCGTGGTGTCGATCCCCGGGATGCTCCTGCTCTTCGCCATTCCCCACCTCGACGCGCCCCCGCGCGCACCCACGCCCCCGCGCGCCCCGCGCGCCGCGTGACCCAGCACCCCGCCCGCCCCGCGCTCCCCGCG
>JACRDA010000031.1 GCA_016212965.1 Myxococcales bacterium | reverse complement strand
CGCGGCGCCTCCGCCTCCGTCGCGCCCCGCTCCCTCGGCGCCGGGCTCGCGCCGCCACGCCCACTACCGCGACGAGGGGGAGGTCGGCCGCGGTGGCATGAGCTCGATCCGCGTCGCCCTCGACGAGCGGCTCGGGCGCCGCGTGGCGATGAAGCAGGTCGACCTGCCGCTCGAGCCGGGCTCGAAGGAGGCGCGGCGCTTCCTCGACGAGGCGCAGATCACGGGGCAGCTCGACCACCCCAACATCGTGCCGATCCACGAGCTCGGGCTCGACGCGCGCGGCGCGCCGACCTTCTTCACGATGAAGCTCGTGCGCGGCCGCGACCTCGGCGCGCGGCTCGACGAGCTCGGCCCGGCGCGGCTCGAGGCCGACGAGCTCGAGGCCCTCGTGCGCGTGCTCGTGCGGGTGTGCGACGCCGTCTCCTTCGCCCACAGCCTGGGCGTCCTCCACCGCGACCTCAAGCCGCGCAACGTCATGATCGGGGCGTTCGGCCAAGTCTACGTCATGGACTGGGGGCTCGCGCTCGTGCGCGCGAAGAGCGAGCACCCGCCGGAGGAACGCTCGCACGCCATCGGCACGCCCGCGTACATGGCGCCCGAGCAGGCCTGGCCGCGCTTCGAGGCCATCGACGAGCGCACCGACGTCTACGGCCTCGGGGGCATCCTCTACACCGTGCTCACGGGCACGGCCCCGCACGGCGTGCTCGGCGACCCCATCGCGACCGTGCTCGCGGCGCGCGAGGGCGTGGTGCGAGCACCCGAGGAGCTCGCGCCGCGCGACCGGCTGCCGCCCGAGCTGTGCCGCATCGCGATGAAGGCGCTCGCGCCCGATCCGCGCGACCGCTACCAGGCGGTGCCCGAGCTCGAGCTCGAGCTCGAGGCCTTCCTGCGCGGCGGCGGTTGGCTCGCGACGCGCGTCTACGAGCCGGGCGCGGTGATCGTGCGCGAGGGCGACGAGGCCGAGGAGGCCTTCATCGTCACGGGGGGAGCGTGCGAGGTGGTGCGCACGACCCGCGGCCGCAGCCACGTCGTCGGCCGCATGGGCGTCGGGGAGGTGTTCGGCGAGACGATGCTGCTCGAGGGGCAGCGCCGGCAGGCGACGGTGCGTGCGGTCGACCGCGTGACCGTCAAGGTGGTCACGCGCGAGGCCATGCGCCGCGAGCTCGCGGGGCGGAGCTTCCTCGGCTCGTTCCTGGCGGTGCTCGCCGATCGCTTCCGCGAGACGGCGACGGAGCTCGAGGCATTGCGCCGCGTCACTTGATGACGATGGTCACGCTCGAGCGCTTGCCGGCGACGACCTGCGCGCCGCTGCCGAACGTCTTGCCGTCGTCGGTGCGGCAGCTGATCGACACGGCGCCCTCGGGCAGCTCGGGGATGACGGTCGGCGTCGGGCCGTAGGAGCGCCCGTTCACGCTCACGTTGCAGTAGCCGCCCTTGGCGTTGACGGACAAGGCGCCGGTCGCCTTGACCGCGGGCGGCGGCGGGGGCCCCGTGTCGGTCCCGGCCGGCGCGGCGCTGCTCGCCGTCGGGTCCTTGCGCAGCTGCCGCTCGATGGTCTTCACGTCGCCCTTGGCCACGGTGAAGGTCACGCTCTCGGGCGCGAAGCCGACGGCCGACAGGGCGATCTTGTGCTCGCCCGGCGACAGCCCCTCGAGCCGGTCGCCGTTGAGAACGATGGGCTTGCCGTCGAGCCACACGCGCGCCGGCGGCGTCACCTTGAGCACCACCGTGACGCTGCCCGTGTCGAGCACCGGCGCGATGGTCCGGTCCGCGTCGCCCGACTTGATGGTCAGCGTCTGGATGTGGGAGACGTGGTCCTTCTTCGTGAGCTTGACCTCGACCTCGCGGTCGTAGGGCAGCTCGATGGTGGTCGGCGTCGTCGCCTTCTGCAGCTCGCCGTTGAGCCACACGTCGCAGCCCGCCGGCGAGCTGTTGATGGTGAGCTTGGCCTTCTGCTGCACCGTGGCCGTCGTCGCCGCGCTCGCCGCGCCCAGGGCCGCGCTCCCGGTGTCGCCCGCCGAGGCGTTGCCGTCCGAGCTGCCGCGCAGGGCGAGGAACGCCACGAGGCCGATGACGGCGACCGCCCCGGCCCCGGCCAAGAGCGGCAGGCGGCTCTTCTTGGGCGCGGCGGCGGCCTCCGCGGCGGCGAGCGTCGCGGCGATCGTCGTGCTGCGGCCGGTGGAGGTACCCCCGTACATGGCCTCCTCGGCCGCGTGCTGGGTCGCCACCTGATCCGCGAGCTGCTTCAGGTCCTGAAGGCTCTCCTTGCTTTCGGCGATCTTGTCGCCAAAGAGCTCCTTCATCCAGTTGGCGAGGCCGGTCTTCGAGGCCGCGATGCGCTCCTCGCGCACGAAGTCCTCGCAGTCGGAGAGCATGTCGCGCGCGCTCTGGTAGCGGCGCTCGCGGTCCTTCTCGAGGGCGCGCAGCACGATGCGCTCGAGCCCGGGCGGGTAGTGCGGCCGCACCTGGGTCGGGCGCGGGTACTCGCGCTCGCAGATGAGCCGCAGCGTCTCGTAGTCGCTCGGCGCCTTGAACAGGCGGCGCCCCGTCGTGAGCTCGAAGAGCACGATGCCGACCGAGAAGATGTCGCTGCGGTGGTCGATCTCCTGCCCGGCCGCCTGCTCCGGCGACATGTACGGCACCTTGCCCTTGAGCTGCCCCGCGTTGGTGCGCTCGCCGGCCGCCGCCTCGACGCTCTTGGCGATGCCGAAGTCGACCACCTTCACGTGACCGCTGAAGGTCACGAGCACGTTCTGCGGCGAGACGTCGCGGTGGACGATGTCGAGCGGCGAGCCGTCCAGGTTGCGCTTGTCGTGGGCGTAGGCGAGGCCGGCGCACACGCCCATGATGATGTTGAGCGCGTGCTCCAGGGGGAACTCCACCTGGTTCACGCGCTTCATGGCGCGCACGATGGAGCGGATGTCCTCGCCCGCGATGTGCTCCATCGCGATGTAGTAGGTGCCGTCCACCTCGCCGACGTCGAAGGTCTGGCAGATGTTCGGATGATCGAGGGTCGCGGCGACGCGCGCCTCGTGCACCAGCATCTCGACGAAGGCGTGGTCGCGCGTGAACTGCGGCAAGATGCGCTTGATGACGACGAGCTTCTCGAAGCCGGCGACGGCGCGCTGGATGGCGAGGTAGAGCTCCGCCATGCCGCCGGTCGCGAGCTGGCGCACCAGGGTGTACTTGCCGAACTGGCGCGGCAACACGAGCGGCGCGGGCCCCGGGTTGGACGCCGAGCCGACCGAGCCGGGCTGCGAGGTGGCCGAGACGCCGGCCTGCGAGGGAACGCTCGGCTGCGAGGGGAAGCTCGGCTGCGAGGGCAGGCCCGGGTGCGAGGGCAGGCCCGGGTGCGAGGGCAGGCCCGGGTGCGACGCGGTGTCGCCGCGCAGGCCGTCGACGCTGGGTCGAGACGAGTTGGGCGCCCCAGCGGGACGCGTCGGCGGTATCCCCGAGCCGCTCTGCATGATGGCCTGATGTCCGAATCCTGCGGCCCGTTCGCGCCCCCACCTGACTGGTGCGTTTCCCAAGGCCAGCGGGCGCCGCGGCGACCCGCGTCGATAGTTCTCGCGCGTGTACCTACAACGGAATCTGCGGAGACGCGACAGCACGCGCCGTGCGTGCCGCCGCTTCTGCACCGTGGGCCGCTCACGCGCGGCCCACGACCACACTCTATGCGGCCCGCGCTCGGTGCGCAAACACGGAGCGGAGCGCGTCCGCGGCCGGTGGCCCGTTCCCGCCACCCGGCGCCGTGTTAAGCCCGTCGCCGATGGCTGCCACCGAGCTCCCGCCGGCGGGTGCGGACGACGTCCTCTACCTCGTCGACCTCTCCGGCTACGTGTTTCGCGCCTACCACGCGATCCCGCCGCTCACGAGCCCGAGCGGCGAGCCCACCAACGCGACCTACGGCACGCTGAGCATGCTGCACAAGCTCGTGGCCGAGCGGCGCCCGGCGTACCTCGCGGTCGCGATGGACAGCCCGGGGCGCGGCTTCCGTGGTGCGCTCGCGCCGAGCTACAAGGCGCACCGCCCGCCGGCGCCCGAGGATCTCAAGGTGCAGATGGCGCGCTGCCGCGAGCTCGTCGACGCCTACCACATCCCGGTCTTCTTCGCCGAGGGCTTCGAGGCGGACGATCTCGTCGCGACGGCCGTCCGCGTCGCGTGCGCGGCGGGCCTCCGGGTCGTCATCGCCTCGAGCGACAAGGACCTGATGCAGCTCGTCGACGACGAGCGTGTGGTCTTGTGGGACCCGAAGGACGACCGCGTCTTCGGGCCGGCGGAGGTGCAGGCGAAGTTCGGCGTGGCGCCCGCCCAGATGCGCGAGCTGCTCGCCCTCGTCGGCGATAGCTCCGACAACGTGGCCGGCGTGCCGGGCGTCGGACCGAAGACGGCCGCCGCCCTCCTTGCCGAGCACGGCTCGCTCGACGCCATCTTCGAGAACCTCGACCGCGTGACCCGGCCGAAGCAGCGCCAGGCGCTCGCCGAGCACGAGGCGGACGCGCGCCTCGCCTACGAGCTCGTCGGCCTGCGCGCGGACGTGCCGCTCGAGCTCGATCTCGCCGCCTTGCGCTACGGCGGCGCCGACGTCGAGCGCCTGCGCGCGCTCTTCACGGAGCTGCGCTTCACGCGCTTCCTCGACGGGCTCGGGGCGCTGTCCGGCGGTGAGGGGTCGAGGCCCGCGCCGGCCTCGGCGCGCGGGCGCGCCGCCGCCGTGCACGAGGTCCGGACCCACGTCGTGCTCGAGCTCGGGGCGCTCGAGGCGCTCGTGGCGCGCGCGCGCCAGGTGGGCAAGCTCGCGCTCGCGGCGATCGGTTCCCACGCCGAGCCGATGCGGGCCGAGCTCGTGGGCCTCGCCCTTGCCGTCGAGCCCGGCGCCCCGCACTACGTGCCGCTCGCGCACCACTACCTCGGTGCACCGGCGCAGCTCGAGCGTGCCGCCGTCGCGCGCGCGCTCGGCCCGCTGCTGGCCGACCCGGCGGTCCACAAGCTCGGCCACGACCTCAAGGCGAGCGCAGTCCTCTTGGCGCAGGCCGGCCTGCCCGTCCGCGGCGCGCGCTTCGACAGCCTGCTCGCCGCGTACCTGCTCGATCCGGAGGCGGTGCACGGGCTCGCCGAGCTCGCCCTGCGCGACGCCCACCTCCGCGTGGCGCCGCTCGAGCTCGAGGCGGGCAAGCGCGGCCGCCCGGCCGAGACGGTGGCGGTCGCGGCGGTCGAGCGCGTGTCCGACTTCGCGGCGGGCCAGGCCGAGGCGCCGCTCGCGCTCGAGGCCCGCTACGAGCGCGCCCTCGCCGAGGCCGGCCTCGGCAAGCTCTTCTCCGAGCTCGAGATGCCGCTCAGCGAGGTGCTGACGGCGAGGGAGCTCGCCGGCGTCCTGGTCGATCCGGCGCCGCTCGCGAAGCTCGGCGCCGAGCTCGGGCGCGAGCTCGCGGCGCTCGAGGCGCGCGCGCACGAGGCCGCGGGGGAGGCGTTCAACGTGGGCTCGCCGAAGCAGCTCGAGACGATCCTGTTCGACAAGCTCGGGCTGCGCCCGACGCGCAAGACCAAGACCGGTCGCTCGACCGACGCCGAGGCGCTCGAGGGGCTCGAGGACGCGCACCCGCTGCCGCGGCTCGTGCTCGAGCACCGCGCCCTCGCGAAGCTGCGCGGCACCTACGTCGAGACGCTGCCGCGCCTCGTGCACCCCGAGACGGGGCGCATCCACACGCGCTGGGACCAGGCGGTGGCCGCCACCGGGCGACTGTCGAGCAAGGACCCGAACCTGCAGAACATCCCGATCCGCTCCGAGCACGGCAAGCGCATCCGCTAGGCCTTCGTGGCGCCGCCCGGCAAGCTCATCCTGAGCGCCGACTACTCGCAGATCGAGCTGCGCGTGCTCGCGCACCTGTCCGGCGACGAGGTCCTGTGCGACGCGTTCCGGCGCGCACAGGACATCCACGTGCGCACGGCCATGGAGGTGTTCGGCGTCGACGCGGCGGGCGTCACCGCCGAGATGCGCCGCCGCAGCAAGACCATCAACTTCGGCATCATCTACGGCATGGGCTCGCTCGCGCTCGGCAAGCGGCTCGGCATCCCGCGCGGCGAGGCCGAGCGCTTCATCGCCGCCTACTTCGAGCGCTACGCCGGCGTCGAGCGCTTCATGCGGGAGACGCTCGCCGAGGCGCGCCGGCAGGGCGGCGTGCGCACGCTGCTCGGGCGGCGGCGCCTGTTGCCCGACCTCGCGAGCTCGAACGGCATGAAGCGCTCCTACGCCGAGCGCATCGCGCAGAACACGCCCATTCAGGGGACGGCGGCCGACATTCTCAAGCTCGCCATGGTGCGCCTCGCCGAGCCGGTCGTGCCCGGCGCGCGCATGGTGCTGACGGTGCACGACGAGCTCGTGCTCGAGGTCCCCGAGGCGGACGTCGCACGCGCCGCCGAGCGCACCCGTACGGCGATGCAGTCCGTGCTCCCGCTCGCCGTCCCGCTCGTGGTCGACGTGGGCTGGGGCAAGACGTGGGCGGACGCGCACTAGGCCTAGTCCGGGCGCGGGCAGTCGCGCTTGCGGAGCGCTGCCCGGGTGCGGCTCGCGCACGGCTCGTCGCCCCAGCGGTTGCAGAGCCGGAAGAGCTCGGCGAGGTCCTGGCACGTCCCGCTCCCGTCGGAGAGCGCGCGCCGGAGCTCGGCCATGCGCGCCGCTTCGGCTCCGGACGGCGCCCCGCGCTCGGCTGCCGTGGCGCTCGGATCCTGGGCGCCGCCGGCGCGCCGGCGCTCCTCCTCGGCGATCCGGTCGCGGCGCGCGACCGCGCCCGCCCGGAGCCGCAGCACGAGCACGACCGTGCCCGCGACGGCGATGGCGCCGATGAGCAGGTACACCCACCAGGCCGGCCCGCGGCGTCCCGCCGCGCCGTGCGGAGCGAGCGGCAGCGCCGGAGGCGGAGCCGCGTAGAGCACGGGGCCGCTCCCCGGCAGCGCCATCGGGCCGGCGTGGCCGCTCGCCGTGGCGTGCCCGCTCGCGGGTGCGTGCCCGCTCGTGGCGGCGACCGCAGCGTGTGGCGCGACCCCCGGGGACGGCATCGTGTGGGGCAGGACGCCGAGCGAGGCCGCGCCCGGCGGGCCGGACGGCACCGGCGCCGCAGCGCCGCCCGTGGGCGGTCCGCTCACCAGGCCGAGAGCCGACGCGACCGGCAGCGACGGGTCGGTCTGAGTCGCGGGACCGGGGAGCCCCTGCCCGGTGCCGACCCAGGCCGTGCTCGGCTGCGCTTGCGACGGGGCGCCGCCGCTCGCGGTCGAGGGCGTCGTGGGTCCGAGCGCGCTCGCGCCGGCCGAGGCTGCGCCGTCGAGCGCGTCGAGCGCCGTCAGCAGCTCGGTGACGGAGCCGAAGCGGCTCGCGGGCTCGCGCACCACGGCGCGCCCGAACCACGCGTCGAAGCCGGGCGGCAGCCGGTGGGCGCATCCAAGCGCACGCGCGCGCTCGGTCGCCGGCGGCAAGGGCTCGTAGGCCACCTCGCGCAGCAGCATCATCGCGGAGGGCGCCGGGGCGCTCGCCGTGAGCCAGTACGAGCGGCCCGTCAGGAGGTAGAAGGCCATGAGCCCGAGCGGCCAGAGGTCGGTAACCGGCGTGATGGCCGCGCCCGGCGTCGTCTGCTCCGGCGCCATCCACAAGGGCGAGCCGATGGTCTGCGTCGCCTTGCTCGTCGCCTCGGCGAGGACCTTGGCGATCCCGAAATCGAGGATCTTCACCGTGTAGTCGGCGCCGGCGCGGCGCGACGTCGCCAGGAAGACGTTCTCGGGCTTGAGGTCGCGGTGCACGATCCCCGCGGCGTGGGCGCGGCCGAGCGCGTGGCCGAGCTCCGCGTAGATGCGCCGCACCTCGCCGAGACCGAGCGGGCCGCCGCGCGACACGCGCTCTTCGAGGTCGGTCCCCTCGAGCAGCTCCATCGCGAGGTAGGCGACGCCGCGCGCCTGGTCGAAGCCGGCGTCGACCACCTCGACCACGTGCTCGCTCGCGATGCGCGCGCCGACCTGTGCCTCCTGCTCGAAGCGCTCCACGAACCTGGCCTCCTTGGCCAGGCCGGGGTGCATGATCTTGAGCGCGCGCAGCCGGCCCGTCTTCAGCTGGGTCGCCACGTACACGGCGCCCATGCCGCCCGCCGAGAGCGAACGCTCGACGCGGAAGGAGTCGCCGACGACGGTGCCGGGGCCGAGCTCGTTCGCCGCGCTCATGACTGCGAGGTTAGGACGCCAGCGGCCGGGCGCGAACAGCGAAGATGCGCGGCGGGCGCGGCCCGCCGGTCCGGCGGACAAAACGCCGACGCCGCGGTCGCTGCTCCGAGACGGGGCTCGGAGGCTCGGGCGATCGCGGCGTGGGTGCGGAGCGCGTCGCTCAGGCCGCCTTGCCGGCGGCGTGCAGGCGCGCCGCGAGGCGGGCCTTGAGGCGCGCGGCGCGCTTCTTCGGGATCGCGCGCTTGCTCGCCGCGCGATCGACGAGCTGGATGGCGGACTTCACGAGGGCGACCGCGCCCTCTGCCGCGGTCGTCGCGGCCTCGCGGGCCGTCTTGACCGCGCCGCGCACGCGGGCCTTGATGGACCGGTTGCGGGCCGTGCGGGTGATGCGCTGGCGGTTTCGTTTCTCGGCGGATGCGTGGTTGCTCATGGTGACCTTCGGCGACTACTTGCTGCGCGGCTTTGCGCCCTTGGCGTCCGCCGCCTGGGTGTCGTAGCCCTCGGGATGCACGGGGAACACGATCGTGCCGTGCGCGCGCGTGTCGCGCTTGCGGCGCTTGCCCGCGGCCTGCTTGCGGCTGGCGCGCCTCATGAACGTCTGTTTGGTGTTCGAAACCATTGCGCTTCCTCGGGCCGATCCGCCGGTGGCGGGGAATCAGGGGCGCGCACTATAGCGCGGTCTTCACGGGTGTCAACGCCTCGCCCGGCCGGAGCGTTTGCGCCCCGGGCGGGCGATGCACTAGCTTTCCGCGATGGCGAACGAGCTGTGGCGGCGGGGGCGGACCCTCGTCTGCGTGGGGGCGGCCTTCGCGGGCGGCGCGCTCTCGGCGGGCGTGGTCTCGGCGAACAACCAGAAGGACAGCCCGTACGCGCCGCTCGACCAGATGGCGCGCGTGCTCGTGCTGATGGAGAACCAGTACGTCGACGCCATCGAGCGCGACAAGATCGTCGACGGTGCCATCAAGGGCATGGTGGCCGAGCTCGATCCGCACTCGGCCTACATGACCCCGCAGGAGTTCGCGGCCTTCAACGAGGACACCGTCGGGAGCTTCGGCGGGGTGGGCGTCGAGGTCGACTTCCGCGACGACGCCGTGACCGTGATCGCGCCCATCGGCGACTCGCCGGCGGCCCGCGCCGGCATGCGGAGCGGCGACAAGATCCTCGCCGTCGACGGCACGCTGGTCCGCGGGATGCCCATCGACAAGATCGTGCGCCTGATGCGCGGGCCCCTCGGCACGCACGTGAAGCTCACCGTGAAGCGCGCCACCGAGAGCGAGCTCTTGCACTTCGACCTCGTGCGCGAGGCCATCCACGTCCGCAGCGTCGAGGGCAAGCGCCTCGCGGGCGACATCGGCTACCTGCGCCTGAAGCAGTTCCAGAGCGGCACCCACGAGGAGCTGCTCGACGCCCTCGCCGCCGTGCGCCAGGCGGGCGACGCGGCGCTCGCCGGCCTCTTGCTCGACATGCGCGACAACCCGGGCGGGCTCATCGACGAGGCCGAGGCGGTCGCCGACGAGTTCCTCGCGAGCGGCGTCATCTTCTCGACGCGCCATCGCGGCGCGGTGGTCGAGGAGGTGCACGCGCACCTCGGCGGTGCGCTCGTGCACGTGCCGGTCGTCGTCCTCGTCAACGAGTACTCGGCGAGCTCGGCGGAGCTCGTGTCGGGCGCCCTGCAGGACAACCTGCGCGCCAAGGTCGTCGGTGCGCGCACCTTCGGCAAGGGCTCCGTGCAGACCATCTACGAGCTGCCGTCGGGCGCCGGCATGCGCCTGACCACCATGCGCTACTACACGCCGAACGGCCGCTCGATCCAGGTCTCGGGCATCGCCCCGGACGTGGTCGTCAAGCCGCTCGACGGCGGTCCGGCCGAGACCTACCGCGAGTCGAGCCTCGAGGGGCACCTGGCCGGCGCCGCACCGCCCGAGGGCGTGCCCGGTGCGCCGGTGCTGCGCGGCGGCACGCGTCCGCGCTACACGCGCATCGACGAGGTGCCGGTCGACCCCACCACGGCCGACGACTACGCCCTCTCGGTCGCGTACTCGATGCTGAAGGCCGCCGCGCCGGCACCCTGAGGCACCTTCGGCCTTCGACTTCTTCAGAACGCGATGCCCGTCGGGTCCTCGATGCGGCCGACGAACAGGATGCTCGTCGTGAGCATGTCGCGGATGAGGAACACGAAGGGGCGGTCGGCGGCGATGCGCGGCGGCATCGAGGTCGTGCCGACGCCGACTCCGGTCGCGGCCGCGGCCTCGGTCCCCTGCTCGTCCACGCGCACGAAGGCCTCGTGCACGGCCGTCTGCAGGTGCAGGCGCGCGACGTCGGTCGCGACCATGCCGGAGAAGTCGGCGAGGGTGTCGTCGAACGCCGTGACCATCCCCATGTGCTGCACGAGCTCCGCGAGCGGGAGGCGCGCGTGGAGCTCGAAGCGCGGCAGCGCCACCTCGGCCTCGCCCTCGTGGCCGGCGGCGAGCAGCCCGGCGAGGTAGTCGGCGTCGAGCTTCTGCTCGAGCGCCGGCAGGCCGTCGGGCGCGTCCGGGACGAGCAGCACCATCGACAGCTCGTCGTCCTGGTAGCTCAGCTCCACGAACGCGACGCCGTCGTCCTGCCCGCCGCGAAAGGAGCCGTTCTGCGACATGGTCGGCACTTCGAGCTCGGTGCCGTCGGCGCGCGTGAAGCGCGCGAGGCCCGTGCGGTCGGGGTCGAACTGCTTCGCCCAGTCCGCCTTGAAGTAGATGGCGTTCGCCGCCACGAGGCGCGTCGCGCCGTCGATGTCCCCGCTCTGGAAGAGCTCCGGGACGCGGCCCTCGGTCTGCTCCGAGACCCACTGGTTGATGACGGCGCGCCCGCCCTCCGGGTCGGCGTCGAAGGCGAGCCCCTCGAGCGGCGCCGCGTAGGCGCCCGTCACGAGATCGAGGAAGGGCGGCTCGAAGGGCAGGCCCGACTGCCCGAACAGGCGGTTGGCGACGAGCAGCTGGTAGCCGCGCCCCTCGTGCGGGCCGCCGAGGTCGGCGAGCAGGGCGCCGAATTCGCGGTGGTAGCTCGCGTCCTCGGCGCCGATGGCGAGCACGGCGCGCATCTCGTCGGCGGTCGTGCCGCGCGCTCCGGCGTAGGTCATGCCGAAGGCCGCCGACACGCTGAACGGCGAGAAGAAGAGGTTGCCGGGGCTCGCGGCCGCGGCCTGGTACAGCGCGAGCGCGAAGGCGTTGTTGCCCGCGACGACGGGCGCGAGCTCGGGCGTGAGCCCCGTCACGACGCGCGGATCGCGCGGGGGCTCGCTCGAGCAGGCGCCCGTGGCGAGCGTGGCGGCGGTGAGCAGGGCGGCGGCAACGTAAAGGATGGGCGTGCGCATGAAGGGACCTCGCAGAGGTCGACAGCAAACGCCGTGCCGCACGGCCGCACGGCCGCGCGGTCGCACGGTCGCACCGGGCCCGCGGATCCGGGGCGCTCGGGGCTGGCACAGCCTGGCACGGTCGCGCCGTGCGGATCGCGGCCGGGCTCGCGGCGCTCGCGCCCGGATGTGATACGTAGGCGAGGGGAGACGCTCGATGCAGTTGGAGCTCATCGCACCGGCGAGCGAGGACTCGACGTACCTGCCGCGCATGGGGCTCGGCATCCTCGCGGCCCTGACGCCGCCCGACGTCGAGGTCCTCTACACGGACGACGTCGTGCGGCCCTTCGACGTCGCGCGCGACGTGAAGGACGTCGACCTCGTCGGCATCAGCGTCGACAGCAAGACGGCGCGCCGCAGCTACGACATCGCCGCCGCCTACCGCCGGCGCGGCGTCAAGGTGGTGCTCGGCGGCATCCACCCGACGGCCATGCCCGAGGAGGCGCTCGAGCACGCCGACGCCGTCGTCGCGGGCGAGGCGGACGTCGTGTGGCCCGAGGTGCTCGCCGACTTCCGCCGCGGCGAGCTCGGGCGGCTCTACCGGCCGGAGCTGCCCGATCTCGCGCGCATGCCGGACGCGCGCCGCGACCTCTTCCGCTCGAAGAAGTACATCCCCTTCCAGGTCGTGCAGACGATGCGCGGTTGCCCCTACCCGTGCGAGTTCTGCAGCGTGTCGACCGCCAACGGCAAGACCTTCCGCTTTCGCCCGGTCGCGCACGTGGTGCGCGAGCTCGAGTCGCTCGGCAAGCTCGTGCTCTTCGCCGACGACAACGTGATGATCCACCCCACGTACTCGCGGCCGCTCTTCGAGGCCATGACGCCGCTCGGCAAGCACTGGATCGGGCAGTGCTCGCTCGCGGCCGTCAAGGAGCTCGCCAACGTGAAGCTCATGGCGCAGAGCGGCTGCAAGGCGCTGTTCATCGGTTTCGAGAGCATCGACGAGGAGACGGTGCGTCACACCGGCAAGCGCCAGAACCGGCCCGCGGCCTACCGCGACATCATCGCGATGCTGCACGACCACGGCATCAGCGTGTGGGGCAGCTTCGTGTTCGGTTTCGACACCGACCGGCCGAGCGTGTTCGAGCGCACGGTCGAGGAGGCCATCGCGATGAAGCTCACGATGGCGTCCTTCGCGCTCTTGACGCCGTACCCGGGCACGCCGCTCTACGCGCGGCTCCTGTCCGAGGGGCGCCTCACCGACCCGAGGTGGTGGCTGCGCCGCGACCACGACGCGGGCTCGCCCTACTTCGTGCCGCGCCACATGTCGCGCGAGACGCTGCGCGCCGGGTGGGTCCAAGCGTGGACCGACTTCTACTCGTACCGGTCGATCTGGGACCGCTTCACGGTGCGGGCGGCCTCGAGCTGGATCCAGACGCTCGGCTACTTTCCCCTCAACCTGCTGCAGCGGCAGCTCGCGCACCACAAGATCGCCGGCGGCCAGCAGCGCCACCGTGCCCACGTGGAGCCCGAGCCGTCGTCCCCGCCGCCGGTCCCTGCGGTCGCGGCGCCCGGCGCCGGCGCGGCCCCGCGTCGCCTGCCGATCGCGCGCTGAGGCCGCGTTCCGGGCGCCGCTCGGCCGCGAGGGGACACTGGCGCTGAGCGGCCGGCGGCGGTATGTCGGGCCCATGAGCGACCGCCAGGGCGACAAGCTGCCTCCGAAGAAGGACGTCGCGCTCGCGCTTCTCCAGGGTCCGAGCCTCTACGTGCACCTCGACCCGCGGCGCGATGCCGTGGTCGTGCCGAAGCACTTCAAGGGCCAGCCGCAGCTCGTGCTCCAGGTCGGCCTGCACATGGCCGTGAAGATCCCGGACCTCGTGGTCGACGAGGAGGGGATCTCCTGCACCCTGTCGTTCAATCGCTCGCCCTTCTGGTGCAGCCTGCCGTGGCACGCCGTGTACGCGCTCGTCGGCGAGGATCACCGCGGGATGGTGTGGCCCGACAGCGTGCCGCCCGAGATCATGGCGCAGTCGCCGGCGCCGAAGCTGCGTGCCGTCGACGAGAAGAAGCCGCGCAAGCGCGCGCCGCGCGGCGCTGCCCGCCCGGCGGCGCCCCGGGCCGAGGACGACGCCGCGCG
>JACRDA010000306.1 GCA_016212965.1 Myxococcales bacterium | reverse complement strand
GGCGGCGGCCGCCTTCGGGACGGTCGTCCCCGCGCCGGCGTCGGGGCGTCGGCGGCCCGCGCCGCCGCGCGCGCTCGAGCCGGCCGAGCTCGCGTGGGTGGCCGACGCCGACCACTACCTCTGCGAGGCCGTGCCCGCGCCGGGCGATCGCGACGCCGCCGAGCGCCACGCGCGCGTCGCGTTCGTGCTCGCCGTCCACCACTTCACCGCGGGGCAAAGGGAATCGGCCCTCGAGCTCGCCCGCGGGCTCGTCCTCGATCACGCCGATCTCGGCGCCGCCCCGGCGGCGCTCGAGCTGTACCTCGCCGCCGTCGATGCGCTCGGGACCGCGCCGAGCACGCCGCGCCCCGCGTGCTTCGAGCTCCTGCGCACGGACCTGCCCGCGCTCGCCGGCGCGTTCTGCGCTCCGGGCCGGCCCGAGGCGCCATGCGCGACGCTCGGGCGCATCGAGCGCGATTTCGAGCGCCTCGCGGCCGAAGCCCTCGCGCGCCAGTGCGACGCGGGCGGCCCGTCGGGCCTGGCGCGCTGCCGGGAAGCGGGCGACCGCTACCTCGCGATCTGGGAGCGCTGGCGCGACAAGACCTGCGCCGGCCGCGCCCCGCGCTGTCGCGAGGCCGGCGCCGAGCCGCGCCTCGGCGAGGTGCTCTACAACGCGGCACGCGCGTACCAGGCGGCGCGGGCGCACGATCGCGCCCTCGCCGTCCGCCTCGAGATCGTCGACCCCGACAACGGCATCGCCGAGGGCGAGCTCGTCGAGCGCACCGTCTACGAGCTCGCCGGGCAACACCACGCCACGCTGCACTTCGACGAGGCGGCGGTGTGGTGGGAGCGCTACGCCGAGCGCTACCCGAAGAGCGAGCGCGCGCGGCAGGCGCTGTCCGATGCCGTCCTCTTGCGCCTCGCGCTCGGGGAGCCGGACAGGGCGGCCGCCGACGCCGACGCCTTCGCCAAGCTGTACGGTGCGAAGTCCGCGGAGCTCGCGAGCCGGCTCGTGCTCGGCGTGGCGAGCTACGAGGCCGACCACGGCGAGCCGGGCCGCGCGGCGGCGCGCCTCGAGCGTGCGATGGCTGCCCTCGACGCGGGCCCGCTCGACGTCGCGTGGCCGGCGCACGCGCTGCTCGGTCGGCTGCTCGCCGCGAGCGGCACGGGGGCGCGCGCCGACGCCGAGCACCGCCGGGTGGCCGACGCCTTCGCTCGGGTGGTCGGCAAGGGCGCGGCGCCGCTCCGTCCGAGCGGCGACGAGGAGGCGGACGCCCGCGCCGAGGGTCGCGCGTGGAACGCCGCGGCCGAGGCGCTCTTCGCGCTCGCCGAGAAGGACCGCGCGGCGGCGGCCGCCGTCGCGCCCCCGCGCTACCGGGGCTCGGGCGAGGCCGCCGACGTCGCCGCCTTCGCGGCGGGCGCGCTCGGCACGTGGCTCGAGGCGCGCGAGGCGCTGCTGCGCGCGGCCATGGCAGCCTATCCGGACCGGGCTCCCTTCCCCGTCCCACCGCCCGTCTGGTCGGCGCGGAGCGCGGCGGCCGTCGCGGCCGGGTGGCGCGATTTGCTGGCGGCGCTCGAGCCGACGAGCCACCCGAAGGGCTGGGCGCCCGCCGAGACGCTGCGCGCGCAGGTGCGCCAGGCCCAGCAGCGGTGCCTCGAGATGGGCGCGAAGCTGCTCTATGCCGACGACGCGACGCGCGCCTGCGAGCGCTGGCTCGGGGCGCACCACCGCCGCCTGCACCCGCCCCTCGACGAGCTCGTGCCGGCACTCCGCGCGGGCACGGGGGAGCTCTGGCTGCGGAGCCCCTTCCTCGAGGACGACGGCGAGCCGGTGGTGCTCGAGCCGGCGCGGTAGCGCCCGTGCCGAGCCCGCGGCTTCAGGCCGTCTTCTGCGCCAGCACGACCTTGTACGCGTCGGTGCCGTCGCAGAGGTACTGGTAGAGGCGGGTGCCTGGGTTGCGCGCGAAGTTCTTGAGCGCGACCTCGGCCTGGCGGCGGCGCCTCGTGCCGAGGACGGGGATGCGGAAGCCGTGGAACGTGCTCATGACGTGCTCGACGTACGCGTCGATGCGCGCCTTGTCCTCGTCGCGGGCCTGGATCGACTCCGGGGTCACGTCGCGCACCTCGCGAACCTCGAGCCCGATGGTGGGAAGGTACGCGAGGCAGGCGTCCCAGGTCGCGGTCGGGATGGCATTGCCCCACACGAGGTGGCCGCCCGGCTTGAGGAGCCGCTTGGCCGTGTGGAAGAAGCGCCGATCCTCGTCCGTCACCTGCCCGGCGTGCTCGGTCACGTGGGTCTCGTTGACGGCCACGAAGTCGGCGACGCCGTCCGCGATCGGCAGGTGGGTCGCATCCGCGCAGGTGGCCTGGAGGCGCCCGCCGAGCTCGGGGACGAACTTGCGCCGGCAGGTCGCGATGGCAGCCTGCTGCATGTCGACCGCGTGGTAGGTGCAGGCGGGCAGAACGCGGCCGCACACGTGGTGCGCGCCGGCGCCGGTGCCCGAGCCCATCTCGACGATGTGGACGCGGCCGTCCTTGCTCGCGATGTGCTCGCGGGCCGCCGCGAACTCGTAGAGGCCCGTGTAGGCGTGCTTGCCGAAGCGCTGCGGGTCGGTCGGCCGCACCGGGCACGGGCCCCAGCTCTTCGGCCAGGCGTAACCCCAGGTGTTGAAGGTGAGCTCGTAGCTCTCGCCGCCGCCGTCGGACGGCACCTCGCCGAGCGACCGGTAGAGCGCGTAGAGCAGCGAGTAGAGCGAGCGCTTGTCGTACTCGCCCTCCTCGACGTCGCCGTCGTGGGTGGAGATCTTGGCCTTCGGCTCGCGCAGGCTGCTCACGACCCACGCGCCCAGGATGAGCTGCAGGTGCGTCTTCGAGTAGTCCGTCTGTCGATCGAGCGCCGTCAGGATGTCCATGGTCTCTCCGTGCCTTCAGAAACGGTGTCGAGTTCGATGAGCCCCGAGTCACCGTTTCGCCAGAACTGCGGAGCGACCCGGCGACCTCGAAGGTGCGCGCGCAGCGAGCTGCGCGGCCGGCTCCCCGTCAACCTAGTGCGGGTCGCGGCGCGCGTCTCCCACCATGGAGCCCCGTGACGAGCATGTGACCGACGGACCGCAGAGTCCCACATCGACCCACCCGCCCCGACCGCCCCGACCCAGGGTTCGTGACGCGACGCGCCACGTTGACTCGCACCGGCAGCGGCTCGTAGATCGCGCCATGACGAAACCGAGCGAGCTCGCCCTGCGCTACCTCTCGGGCGCCCAGTCGCCGACCGAGCTACCACCCTTCGCGGGTGTCCTCGGCCTCGAGGAGATCGAGCCCGGGCTCGCCTTCGTGTCGAGCTTCGGCAACGTGACCGCGCTCGACACGGCCGAAGGGCTCGTGCTGCTCGACACCGGGAGCTTCTTTCTGGCGCAGGCGAACCACCTGCAGATCCGCGCCTGGTCGCGCGCGCCGCTCCGCCTCGCCGTGTACACGCACGGGCACGTCGACCACGCCTGCGGCCTCGCGCCCTTCGAAGCCGAGGCGCGCTCGGCGGGAGCGGCCCTGCCCGAGGTCGTCGCGCACGAAGCCGTGGCGCGGCGCTTCGAGCGCTACCAGCTGACGCGCGGCTACAACACCGTCATCAATCAGCGCCAGTTCCAGGCCACGAACGTGCCGTGGCCCGAGAGCTACCGCTACCCGGACCGCAGCTACGCGCGCGACCTCGCGCTCGAGGTGGGCGGCGAGAAGCTCGAGCTCCACCACGCGCTCGGCGAGACCGACGACCACACCTGGATCTGGCTCCCCGGCCGGGCGACGCTCGTCACGGGCGATCTCTTCATCTGGGCCTCGCCGAACTGCGGCAACCCGCAGAAGGCGCAGCGCTACCCACGCGAGTGGGCGGCGGCCCTGCGCACGATGGCCGCCCTCGCGCCCGAGCGGCTCTTCCCGGGGCACGGGCCGCCTGTCCTCGGCGCCGCGGCCGTCGCCCTCGCCCTGTCCGAGACGGCCGAGCTGCTCGAGCTCCTGGTCGCGCAGACGCTCGCCGCGATGAACGCCGGCGCGAGCCTCGACGAGACGGTGGCGCGGGTGAAGGCGCCCGAGCGGTTGCTGGCGCGGCCCTACCTCGCGCCGCTGTACGACGAGCCGGAGTTCGTGGTGCGCAACCTGTGGCGCCTGTACGGCGGCTGGTGGGACGGCAACCCCGCGCACCTGAAGCCGGCGCGCGAGGCGGAGCTCGGCGCCGAGCTCGCGGCACTCGCGGGTGGGGCCGACCGGCTCGTCACCCGCGCCCTCGCCCTTGCGGCCGAGGGGCGCTTCGCGCTCGGCTGCGAGCTCGTCGAGCACGCCTACCGCGCGGCCCCCGACGATGCGGCGGTGCGGAGCGCGCGCACCGACCTCTACACGCGGCGCGCCGCGCGCGAGGCGAGCCTCATGGCGCGCGGCGTCTACACGGCCGCCGCCACCGAGACGCGAGCGAAGAGCTGAGAGCCCGGGCTCAGCGCGCCGCCACGGGCTCGGGCGCGGGCGCGTGGAGCGCCGCCGCGAGCCGCGGCAGCGCCTCGAAGGCGCCCGCGTCGAGCTCGGTCTCGGCCGAGCCCGGGGGCTGGCGCGGAGGTTCGCGGCGCAGGCGCACGACGACGAGCTGCTCGGCCGGGTAGACGAGCAGGTACTGGCCGAGCCAGCCCCGGAACGCGTAGCCGACGAGCCGTGCGGGGATGACGTCGAAGGGCAGCCGCTCGTCGCCGAGGAGGCCGGCGAGCCGCTGGCGCTCGTCGGCGTCGAGCACCGCCCCCACCTCGAGCCAGTACGCCTCGCGGCTCTCGAAGCGCCGCCCGTCGAGGTGGGCGAGCTTGCCGGCCGCGTCGAGGCCGTCCCGACCGAGCGCCTCGCGACGCGCGGTGGTCTGCACGTAGTAGGGGCCCTCGTGGAGCGCCCACGTGAGCAGGCCGTGGGTGGGCTCGACGGCGCTCGGCCTCGTCGCCTCGGTGAGCCACGCGGCGGGCACGACGCTGCGCCCCTGCCACACGCCGCCGGCGAGCAGGAGCGCGCCCACCTTGGCGAGATCGCGCGCCTCGAGCGCGAGCCCGGAGTAGGTCGCCGGTGTGCCCGCGGCGTCGCGCTCCCAGCGGACGTCGCGGATGCCGAGCGGCTCGAAGAGCTCGTGCCGCAGGTAGTCGTCGAGCGGCATGCCGGCCACCCGCTCGACCACGCCGGCGAGCAGCAGCGTCGCCTCGTTGTTGTACGCGAACACCTTGCCCGGCTCGCTCACGAGCGGCAGGTTGCGTGCGTAGGAGAGCCGGTTCGTGCGCTGCGTGAGGGGGTAGGTCTCCTCCTCGTGGTAGAGGCCGCTCGTGTGCGTCAGCACGTGGCGCAGGGTCACCTTCGCGTAGTCGTTGTAGCGCCAGTCGGGCAGCCAGGTCCCGACGGGCAGATCGATCGAGTGGAGCTTGCCCTCCCCGCGCAACATGCCGATCGCCAGCCCCACGAAGCCCTTCGTGATGCTCATCGTCTGGATCGGCCCGCGGGACTTGCCGAAGTAGCGCTCGACGACGAGCTTGCCCTCGGAGAGGACGACGAGCGCGTCGCTCGCGCTCCGCTGCGCCTCCGCGACGAGCGCCGCCAGGGCGGCCGGCCCGAGATGGACGTCCTCGGGCGCGGCGACCGGCAGCCACTCGGGCAGATCCGGATCGACGAGCGGAGCGGGCGCGGGGGCGGGTGCAGGCTCCGCGGCGACCGGCGGCGGCGCGGCAGACGGCGCGGCAGAGGGGCCGTCGGCCGGCGCGCTCGGCCGGGCCGCCGGGCCACGAACCGCGAGGGACGTGGCGGGGGGCGGGCCGTCGAGCCCGGCCGCGCCGAGCGACGGGGCGCAGGCACCCACCGCGCCGACGAGCGTCGCGATCGTGAGACCGAGGGCGCCGCGAAGGATCACACTTCCGATCTAAGGCGTCGGACGGGCCCGCGCCACCTCCCGGCCGGGTCGCGTCGCTGGCGAGTGTGATACATCCTGGGACATGAGCGCTCGCCGCCGCCTGGCCGGGGTCCTCGGCTGCTTGCTCGGGCTCGCCGGCTCGGGGTGCGGCGACACCTCGAACGAGGACGCCGTGGGCACGGGCGCCACGGGCGGCACGGGCGGGGCAGGCGGTGCGGCGCCGGCCCCGACGACCCGGATCGCCTTCGGCTCGTGCATGCACCAGGCGTGGCCGAAGCCCGTGCTCGACCTCGCGACGGCGTCGGCGCCGGACCTCTTCGTGTTCCTCGGCGACAACATCTACGGCGACACCGACGACATGGCCGTGCTCGCCGCCAAGTACGCGGAGCAGGCCGCGTCGCCCGAGCTCCAGGCCCTGCGTGCGGCCGTGCCCACGATCGCGACCTGGGACGATCACGACTACGGCCGCAACGACGCGGGCAAGGAGTACCCGTACAAGGTCGAGTCGAAGGGCCTGTTCCTCGACTTCTGGCAGGAGCCGGCGAGCTCGTCGCGGCGCACGCGCGACGGCGTCTACACGTCGTACCTGTTCGAGGAAGAGGGCGGCACGGTGCAGGTGATCCTGCTCGACACGCGCTGGTTCCGCGATCCGCTCGACCCCAACACCGGCGCCGGCGTGAACGACTACCAGCCGACCAGCGACACTTCGCGCACCCTGCTCGGCGCCGCGCAGTGGCAGTGGCTCGAGGCGGAGCTCGCCGCGCCCGCCGACGTGCGCATCATCGGCACGAGCATCCAGTTCGGACACGCCTACAACGGCTGGGAGTCGTGGACGAACCTGCCGCACGAGCGCCAGCACCTCGTCGACGTCCTGCGGGCGGCGGGCGCCGAGGTGACCGTGTTCATCAGCGGCGACGTCCACTGGGGCGAGCTGTCGCGCTTCGACGCCGACGGCGGCTATCCCCTCTACGACCTCACCTCGAGCGGCATCACCGAGGAGTGGCCGTCGATCGCGCCGAACCAGAACCGCGTCGGCGAGCCGGTCCCCGAGAACAACTACGGCTTCGTCGAGATCACCTGGGGCGCGAGCGACGACCTGCTCGCGCTCGGACTCGTGGACGTGGACGGCGTCGAGCGCGTGCGTCACGAGGTGGCGGCGAGCGCGCTCCGGTAGCGCGCCGTCGGTCCGGCGGCGCCCCGACGCCCACGTGCGCGCGGCTCGCCGCCGCGCCGAGGCCCCACGTGCCGCCCGTGGCCTCGTGGACGAAGACGAACGTCGCTCGCTCCCCAATCAGAGGCGCCGCGCGAGCGCCGCCGCGCCGAGCAGGCCCGAGCGCGCGTTCGTGACCACGCGCACCGGAATGGCGGCGACGATGGGCGAGAGCCTTCCCTTGTCGCAATAGGCGCGCGCGAAGCCGCCCGCCGCGAGGGCAGGCAGGATCTGCGGGGCGATGCCGCCGCACACGTACACGCCCCCCGTCGCGAGGATCTGCAGGGCGAGGTTGCCCGCCTCCTGGCCGTACACCTCGCAGAACAGCTCGAGCGCCGCCTCGCAGAGCGCGTCGTCCCGCGCGAGTCCGCGGCGCGTCACGACGGCGGCAGGGTGCGGGGCGTCGTGCATCTCGGTGCGCACCGCCTCGACCTCGGGCGCGTGGCCGCTGTCGCGCAGGAACTCGTAGACGCTCACGATGCCGCGCCCGGAGAGCACGCGCTCGTAGGACACGCGCTTGCCGAGCGTCCGGCGCAGGTGGCGCAGGAGCCCGATCTGGCGCTCGGTCGTCGGCGCGAAATCGGTGTGGCCGCCCTCCGAGGCGAGCACCTGGTAGCTGCCGCCGACCTTGCTGAGGAACGCCTCGCCGAGCCCGGTCCCCGCGCCGAGGACGGCGATGGGGCCGTCCGGGTCGGCCACGCCGGGGTGGAGCGTCGCGAAGTCGCCCGGCGGCAGCACGAGCACGGCCATCGCCTGCGCGTGGAAGTCGTTGACGAGGGTCGTGCGGCCGAGCCCGGTCGCGGCCGCGAGCGCGGCGCCGTCGATCTCCCACGGCAGGTTGGTCGCTTTGCAGCGGTTCTCGGCGACCGGCCCGGCGATGGCGAAGCACGCGCTCGGCTGCGGGCTCGCGGCGAGCGCGCCCGACGCCTCGGCGAGAAAGGCGCGCACGATGTCGTCGAAGCGCGGATACGCGCGGCTGTCGTAGCGGTGCTCCACGAGCACCGCGCCCGCGTCGTCGACCACGGCGCAGAGCGCCTTCGTCCCGCCGATGTCACCACACAAGACGTTCATCTGGACAGCTCCCTTGGCACCGCGACGGAGCGGAGCGAGCCCACGGGCCCGCCCCCGGAGCGCGCGACCCTAGCCGGCTCGCCGCAGCGGCGTCGAGCCACGCCGTGGTGGGTGGCGGGCGCGACGTTCGCCGTTTGCTCGCTGCGGGCCACGGCTCGCGACTATAACAGCGGCGCAGCGCGGCGCGGGGCCCCGGTGAGCGCGCCGCACGAACGCGTGCGACAGTAGGGAGCGGAGGGAGCGCACGGATGATGGATCCACGGGCCGATTTCCTGCGACGCACGCCCTTCTTCGGCGGCCTCGCCGACGCCCAGCTCGCGCGCGTCATGGGCATGCTGGTCGAGCGCAGCTACCCCGCGGGCGACACCGTGTACCGCGAGGGGGAGCTCGGCCGCTCGATGTACATCGTCGGCACGGGGCAGCTCGTCGTGTGCCGGGGCGGCGGCTCGGGCCACCTCGTCAAGCTGCTGCGGCTGTGGCCGGGCGACTTCTTCGGCGACACGGCGCTCATCGCCATCCAGCCGCGCGACGCCACGGTGCTGGTCGAGACCGACGCGCGCCTCTACGAGCTCACGAACGGCGACCTCTACCGCCTCTACCAGGGCGACGTGCACGCCTACGTCATGGTGCTGCAGAACATGAACCGCGAGCTCTGCCGGCGGCTCCTGCAGGCCGACGACCGCATCACCGAGGTCGCCGACGAGCTCGGCGACGACGAGACGCAGATCCGCTCGCGCGTGGAGTGACGCTCTCCTCCAGGTGCCCGGACGCTTCTCGCCGACAGGCTCCTAGACCCAAATCAAGCGATTAGCGCTTAGCACTTAGCATTTAGCCTAAGAATATCGAGATGATACGTGCCGTCACGGGGCGTCACCGTTTCACCTGAAACGTGCCATCGGGGCGCACCTGGAGAACCGGCAACACTGCG
>JACRDA010000030.1 GCA_016212965.1 Myxococcales bacterium | reverse complement strand
CGGGGTGCCGGCCCCTCCGGCCGCGGCGGATGCGCCGTCGGACCGCTCGCTGCCGGCGGCCGTGAGCGCGCGCGCCCCCTCCGTCTCCGCCGCGGCGCGCTGCGCGGCCTCGGCCGCCGTCTGGGCTGCCGCCTCCGCTGCGGCGCGCTCCGCCTCGGCGGCAGCACGGGCAGCGGCCTCGGCCGCTTCGGCCGCCTCGGCCGCCTGGCGGGCAGCCGCCTCCGCCGCCGCTTGCGTCGCCACTTCGGCCGCCTGTCGAGCTGCCGCTGCGGCGGCCTCCGCCTCGGCGCGCCGGGCGTGCTGCTCCGACTCCACCAGGGCGGCCAGAGACATCTCGGCCGACCCCTCCGGAGACGCGGCGCGCACGGCGCCGATCATCGCGGTGCTGACGAGGTCGTCGTCGGTCTCGGCCCGTCCGAGCCCGCCGAGCGCCGCGCCCGTCGCGCCCGTGACTGCAGCGCGCGGTGGCGGCGCTGGCGGCACGCGCGGGACCTCGGCGCGATGGGGCGGCACGGAGTCGTGGGGCGGCTTCGACTCGGCCTCCGGGGGCCGCGAATCGGACGGCTGGCCCGACGCGGGGGGACGGTCGGACACCGACGGGTCGAACGCCGACGCGAACGCCGCGTCGAAATTGGCCTCCTCTTCGGCGGGCGGCGCAGGTGGCCGAGGCGACGGCAGGCGGCCTGCGGCCCCTTGGGCCATGGCCTGACGGGCCCCGGCGAGCGAGGCCGAGCCCATCATGCCCGGCGGTGGCGTGGCGCCGGCCGCCTCGACCTCGACGGCGCGGTCGGTCGGCGGCGGTGCCGCGTCCGGAACCGGCGGCACCGCGCGCACCGCGTCGCTCGCCGCGCGTGCGATGGCCTCGGCGCGGGCGCCGCCCTCGAGCTGGGCGGCGCGTCGGATGGCCTCGTCGCGCGCCGCACGCAGCTCGGACCCGACGATGGGCGTCGCCTGGCCGCGCTTCTGCGGCGCCGGACGCTCGTCCTCCTCGGGCGGGGCCGCGCGCGGGCGCGCCATCGCGGCAGGTACGGCGGGACGGGTGGGCGGCTCGACACCGGGCCGGTCGGTCGTCCTGCGGGCCGTCTCCTCGTCCGCGCGGGGCGGCGGCGGCGTCGGAGCCGGCTCGGCGCCGCTCTTGTCCGCCGGATCGGTCGTCGGCGGCTCGCTCGGCGACGGTGGGAACGTCGGAGCGCCGGCGGCCAGGGTGCGCAGGAGCCCCTCGCCATGGAGCTTCACGATCGTTTCCATCGTCGACAGATCGTCGAACGGCGACTCGTCGATGATGCTGAGCAGCGTGCGCGAGCCGTCGAAGAGCTTGAGCACGCCGTCGAGCTCCTCCGGGATCTCGCTCATGCGCGCGAGCAGCTCGGCGCCGTCCACGCGCATCACCGTCAGCAACGGAGGCAACGCGTGCTCGAGACGGCGGCGCTCGGCCGCGTGGGTGAGCGCCGCGTCGAGCAGCGCCTCGGTCGACAGCTCGATGGCCCGCGGCCGCTCGTGCTCGCCGAACTCGACCTCGAAGCGTCCGTCGGTGGCGCACAGGGCGCGGAACACGGCTTCCTCGCCGCGCAGCCGCTTCAGGACCGCATCGACCACCTCGCCCTCGGTGAACCAGATCTCGCCCCGGGCCTCGCGCTCGAACAGGCGCAGCACGGCCGTGCGACCGTTGCGCGCCAGGATGTTGGTGATGTCGATGGGTGCGACGTCGGCGACGCTGCCGCCCACGCGCTTGACCTCGCCACGGGCCAGCTGCTGGCGCGTGCGGCGAGCGAGCAGCACGGCGATGCGCGCCGCGAGCTCACCCACGAACACCGGCTTGGTGAGGTACTCGTGCACGCCGAGCTCGAGACCGCGGATGCGGTCCTCGACCGAATCGCTCGGGGTGAGGAAGATCACCGGGATCTTGGACCAGCTCGTGCGCGCCGCCATGCGGCGGGCGAGCGCATAGCCGTCGAGCTTCGGCACGTCGATGGCGCACACGAGCAAGGCCGGGGTCGCGGCCTCGAGGCGCGCGAGGGCCTCGGCTCCGTCCTGCGCGGTGCGCACCCGGTAGCCGAGCTGCTCGAGGCTCACGGAGAGCTCGCGCAGAGACTTCGGGTCGTGGTCGACCACGAGGATGTGTCGTCTCGCCAAGGCGATGAGGACACTAGCGCGGCTGCCGCCCGGCACAAGACCAATCCGGCGTGCGGACGCGCACCTGGGAGCCCGTCGAAGTGAAGCCCTGCGGCGACGAACGCTAGCGCCGCCAGGGATCGACCACGTCGCCGCCCCCGGGCTTGGGAGGCTTCACGGGAGGCGGAGGCGGCTTCGCGGGCGGTCGCGTCGACGCGGGTGGCGGGCGCAGGCCGCTCGTGACGACCGGCACCGAGGAGGCGGCGCTCGACGCCGTCGCGACCGCGCTCGGCGTGGTTTCGGGCGGCGCGCTCGAGGCCGCGGCCGCCGGCCCCTCCCCGGTCCTGGCCGCCGTCGCGGTGGGCGCCGCCGTCGACCCCGCGCGCTCGGCGGGCACCTCGGCCGCTCCACGCGCCGCGGACCCGTCGCCGTCCGTGCGCTGGCTGAGCGCGAATGCGACGACGGCGAGCGCGCCGCCGCCGAGCACCGCGACCGCCCACACCCACCCGGGCACCGACCGCTTGAGCGGGACGGACTCGCGCTCCGCCAGGGAGGGCTCGCGCGGCCGGAGGCCGAGCCCGTTGCGACGGGCGGCAGCCGCCACTCCGACACCCGTGCGGGTGAGCTCGAGCGCCGCCGCGAGCTCGCCCATCGACTGGAAGCGGTCCTCCGGCCGCTTCTCGAGGCAGCGCATGGCCACGCTGACGAGCGCCTCGGCCTGCGGCGAGGGGATCGGCTCCGGGCGTGCGTAGAGGTGCTTGGTGACGACCCCCATGTACGAGTCGGCCGCGAAGGGCACGCGTCCGGCGAGGCACTCGTAGGCGATGACGCCGAGGGCGTAGATGTCGGTGCGAGCGTCGACCGCCTGGCCCTGACCCTGCTCCGGGCTCATGTAGTGAGGCGTTCCGAACACCATGCCGGCCTGGGTCCGACGGCTCGAGCCGATCACCTTGGCGACGCCGAAATCGAGCACCTTGGCGATCTCCTCGCCGAGCTCGCTGCGGGAGAGGCGGATGTTGTCGGGCTTGAGATCGCGGTGGACGATGCCGGCCTTGTGGGCGGCATCGAGCGCGGCGGCACACTGCAACAGGATGCCCGCGAGGCGCAGCGGCTCGATGCGCCCCTCGGCGCGCAGCAGCTCGGCGAGCGACTGCCCGCCGACGAGCTCCATCACGAAGTAGGGCAGACGCAGCGTTCCGAGGTCGGGCAAGAGCTCGCTGCCGATCTCCCCGTAGTCGGTCACGGCAACGATGTTGGGGTGCCCGACGGCCGCCGTGGCGCGGGCCTCGTCCACGAGGCGCGCCACCAGATCCGGCTCGTGGGCGAGATCGCGGCGCAGCACCTTCATCGCGAAGGCGTTGCCCAGCGCCGTGTGGCGCACCCGGTAGACCGTGCCCATTCCGCCCTCGGCGAGGACGGCCTCGACGGCGTAGCGCCCCACGAGTGTGAGGCCCACCAGCGGGTCGCGCGACGGATCCCAGGTGGGCGCGACGCCCGTCGGCTCGCCGTCGAAGGGACAGAACAGCACCTCGCCGGAGTAGCGGTTCCGGCAACGCGGGCAGGCGCGCCCGGCACGCGGCGCGGCCGGTGGCTCCTCACCGAGCACCACCGTCGCGTCGCGGTCGGTCGTCGTCTCTTCGGGGACGTTCTGGTACCCGCCCGCGACGTCGAGGATGGGCACCGTCAGCCCGGCGCGCCCGGGACCGGGTGCCGCGCCACCGGCCGGCCCCTGCCCCGCAGGGGCAGCATCGCCGCCGGAGAACATGCGCGTGGTGGTCGGCACTCGAACTGTCCCCGCCCCATGCTACCGCGGAAAGCTCGCGAAAACCTCGCGGAAAGGTCGCGGAAAGCTCGCGGAAAGGGAGAGCTCCACCGGGGAGGCCGCGCAGCTGCGCGGCGCCCACGGGGACGGCGCTCAGCCGCCCGGCCGCCCGCCACCCTGGCCCTGCGGCGGGTAGCCGCCCCCCTGGGGGGGCTGCGGATAGCCCTGCGGCGCTTGCGGATAGCCTTGCGGGGCGTGCTGCTGCGGCGCCTGCGGCGCCTGCGGCGCCTGCGGGTAGCCGTGCGGGGCCTGCGGGTAGCCTTGCGGCGCCTGCGGGTAGCCCTGCGGGGCCTGCGGGTAGCCTTGCGGCGCTTGCGGGTAGCCCGGAGGCGGAGCCGCGTACCCCGCACCCGCAGGTGGGCCACCCTGCGGCGCCATGCCGCCGCCCGGCGCCTGTGGGGGGGCGCCGGGTGCGCCCGGCCCGCCGCCTGCCGCGCCGGCGGGGCCGCCCGCGGGGGTCCCGCAGTTGGCGCAGAACTTCCCGCTCACTTCCTGACCGCAACCGCTGCAGAACGACTTCATCGGGGCGGCCAGCGCCGCACCGCAGTTCGCGCAGAATTTCCCGCTCGCGTTCGCCATGCCGCACTTGCCACAGGCCACCGGCGCCGACGCCGGAACGGCCGCGACCCGCGGCGGCGCCGCCATCGGTTGCATCATGTTCGCCATGCCGACGCCGACGGCCATCTGCGCCCCGAGCGCGGCCACCCCGACGTTGCCGCCGCCCTGCGCCATGCCGTCGCCCGCGCCCATGATCGCGTGCGCCTGGGCGTACTGCATGTAGCCCGGGTGCTGCCCCGCGAGGTTCGAGTAGCGCACGTCCTGGCTGAACTTCTGATCGAGCTCGAACTGCTTCTTCTTGGCGGCCGCTTCGGCCTGCTTGAGGCCCGTCCGGATGTCCTTCCAGACGGCCATGATCTCTTCCTTGTCCTTCTCATCGAGCGTGATGTTGAAGTTGCCGAGCTCGGTGATGCGGACGCCGATGTGGTCGAGCGTCGGGCAGCCCTGCATGAAGCGTTGCGACAGCGTCTGCTTGCGCGACGCGATGGCGACGATGCTGGTCTGCTCGTCCATGCAGATGCTCGCGAGCACCTCGCTCACGCCCTTCATGAACTGGTCCGCGATCCACTTGCCGATCTGGTCGTTGTCGCGCGCCGAGGCGGCCTGTCCCGCGTAGGCCACGATGAAGCGGATGGGGTCGAGGATCTGGAGCGCGTACTCGCCGAAGATGCGCGGGTCGCAGGGGAGATCCGTCACGGGGTCGATCATCGAGCCGACGCGCCCGCCGAACTTGAGCTCGCGGATGGGCTGGCTGCGGACGAAGAAGATCTCGCTGATGAAGACGTTGCCGCCGGTGAACTTGTCGACGAGGTTCGACAGGAACGGGATGTTCTGCGTCTGGAGCGTGTGGCGCCCGGGCCCGAGCAGGCCCATGACCTGGCCGTCCTTGAAGAACACCGCGCCCTCGTCGGAGTCCACGGTGAGCTGAGACCAGAAGGGGATCGTCTGGTCCGGATGCTTGTAGACGATGAGGTGCTTTGCGTTGTCCGGGCGAGCGATCATCAGCTCTTTGGTGCCCTGCTTGACGAAGTCCAAGATCCCCATGTCGTCTCCTCCGTTGGCGCCGCGGCGGGTGCGCTGCGACCCAGGCCGCACGCGCGCTGTGCGGGCCGGTTGCCGGCGCACAGTCACTCGAACATAATCACCCGCCGGGCGATGGGCAATGCAAGACGGTCCGCCGCAGGCGGTGCGCCCCGGGCGGCGCAGCTTCCCGTCGGCCGGATCGCACGAAACGCCCGCCCCGAGGAGCCCCGTTGATCTCCCTGCCCTCGCTCGACACGCTGCCTGCCCAGGTCCAGAGGGTCGTCGGCCCGGACGCCAACCCCAAGATGCAGCTCGTGGCGGCGCGCGGCATCCTGCCCGGCCTGCGTGCCGGCGACATCGTGACCGCGCTGTGCCTCCTCGCGCGCAGCGCCACCGCCGAGGTCGCCGGCACCGCGGAAAAGACGCTCGCCTCGCTGCCCGACACGCTGCTCCTCGGCGCGACCGGCACCCCCGACCTCGCGAGCGCCGCCGTCGACGCCCTGGCACGCCACTACCTGCACCGCGAGGACGTCATCGAGCCGCTGTTGCGCCAAGCGGCGCTCGACGTCGAGACCGTCGAGCACCTCGCCGCGAACGGGTCCGAGGCCGTGACGCAGCTCGTCGCCACGAACGAGGAGCGGATGCTCGCGCACCCTCACCTCATCGAGCTGCTCTACACGAACCGGCACACGCGCATGTCGACCGCCGACCGGCTGGTGGAGCTCGCGGTGCGCCACGACATCCAGCTCCACGGCATCGCCGCGTGGAAGGAGATCGCCCAGGCCATCAAGGGCGAGCTCATCCCGGAACCGAGCGACGAGCCCCTGCCCGAGGACGAGTTCTTCAAGGAGACCGCCGCGCTCGCCGAAGCGCTCGTCGCGGCCGACGAGGAGGACGTGTGCCGCGAGGACGAGCAGGGTGCCGAGACCCTGCTCGACCGCTACGAGCCACTCTTCAAGCGCCTGTCGGAGATGACGGTGTCGCAGCGCATCCGGCGCGCCTACCTCGGCACGAAGGAGGAGCGCCTGCTCCTGGTGCGCGAGTCGAACAAGATGGTCGCCACCGCGGCCATCCGGAGCCCGCAGATGCGCGAGAGCGAGGTCGCGCTCATCGCGCGCAACCGCGCCGTATGCGACGACGTGCTCCGCATCATCGGCAGCGCGCCCGAGTGGCTGCGGAGCTACCAGGTCAAGCGCAACCTGGTCGAGAACCCGAAGACGCCCGTGACCATCTCGCAGAAGCTCATCTCGCACCTGCGCGAGACCGATCTGCGGCGCCTCGCCCGCAACAAGAACATCTCGGCCGCAGTACAGCTCGCCGCCAAGCGCCAGCTCGAGCGGCGCACCTGACCGAGCGCGCGGCTCAGTCGCCTTCGTCCGAGAGCCCGATGCGGACCTTCGTCTTCGGCGGGTCCACGACGAAGCCGACCATGCGTTCTTTGGCCTCGAAGTCCTGGCGGTAGATGTCCGCGGAGCGCCTGAACTTGAAGGGACCGATGCGCACGCGGAACCACTCGCCGCGCCCTTGCACGAAGGCCGACTCTACGTGCGCGCGGTGCCCACGGCGGCGCAGGGCCGCGGCGAACGCGTCGGCCTCGCCCGAGCTCTTGAACGACGACACCTGTAGCTGGTAGCCACCCGGCGTGCCGGGCGCGACGGTCTCCGCGGGCTGCTCCTGGGCCTGCTGACGCGCCACGATCTGCAACGTGTCGCGGTCCGCCACCTGTGCCGTGGGCGGCTGCACCACGTCCTGTGCCGGCAAGGGCACGACCGGGAGCCGGTCGGTCGCGGGCGGCGGCCGCTGCGGCAGCGCGTCGGTGTCCACGGGCGCCGCCTGCGCGCTGCCCTTGGCCGTCGGGCGCATGGCGGCCATGGCCGTCGTGGGCTTGTCGCGGTCGCTCAGCACCTCGGGGAAGGTCACGTCGCTCTGACCGAGGTCGCGCACGGGACGGGCGGCGGAGCTCGCCGGGTGGGCACGCGCCACGAGGTCGCCGAGCGGATCGGACGGCGCCGCCTTCGACTTGGCCGGCGAGCGCATCATGAACAGCGCGGCGAAGACGATGCAGGCGCCGCCGAAGGACGCCAGCACGAGCGCCGAGACGCGCGATCCGCGCTCCCCGGGCTCCCGCTCCTGCAGGTCGTCGAGCTGGCGCACGCCGGCGCCGTCGTTGGCTTCGCGTCGTGCCCTCAAGCGTCTGCTCCTCGCGTGGCCATGGATCGATGTCGGGTCGGGGTCGTCCGCTGCGGCGCCGGGGCGCCGCTGCGGGCCGCCGGTACTCTCTCATCGACCGCACCCGTCGGGGCAACTTCGGAGCGAGCCGCGCGCGCTTTCGCGCTAAGCTCCGCCCGTGCCCACCGCATGGCTCGAGCTCCGCAGCGCAGGTTCGCGGCGAGGTCGTGCGGCGCTCGCAGCGGCGCTCTTCACCTGCGCGGCCTGCTCCGGCGCCAAGGACCTCTCGCTCGACGTGACCGTCGGCTACGAGACCGACGCCTTCGCCCGCGACCCCGCCGTCGCGCGCGTCGACATCGGTGTGACCGACCCGGAGGGGGACGTGGCGCTCGCGGCGTCGGCCGCCCCGGGCGGCGCCTTCGACCTCGGCGACGTGCCGAGCGACCACCTGCTCTCGTTCACGGTCGCGGGCTTCGACGGCACCGGTGTGGCCCGCGTGGGCGGGCGCGCTCCGGGCGTGGTCGTGGGCGCGCTCGACGGCGACACGTTGCCGCTGTTCGTCCAGCGCCTCGGCGAGTGGGCCCGACCGCCGGGCGGCCTCGGCCAGCCGCACGTCGGGGGCGTGGCCACGGTCCTCGGCGAGCGACTGCTGCTGCTCACCGGTGGCGACGTGGGCGCCGCAGCGCCGGGCGCCGCGGAGTACTACGACCTCTTGACCCTCACGACCACGAGCGCCACGTTGCCGCGCGCCCCGAGATCGCTCGTGCTCGCCGAGGGTGGCTCGGTGGCCCTGTTGGTCGACGACGGCGGGGCCACGTGGATCGACTTCTCCGCCGGCTCGACCAGCGAGGCGCCGCTCCCCGCGGGCCTGGCGACCTTCGCGGACGTCGCCGGCGGGCGGGTCGTCGAGGGGCCCTCGGGCGTCCGCTACGTCGTCGGAGGCACGCGCCCGGCGGCAGCGAGCGACGCCGTGCTGATCGTCGCAGGCGACGGCTCGCTCACCACCGCCCGCCTCCACGCGCCCCGCGCCGGCGCCGCAGCCTGCTGGCTCGACGAGGTCGGGCTCGTCGTCGCGGCGGGCAGCGACGTGGCCGCGGGGCTCGAGGTGCTCCCGGGCGGCGCCGTCACGACGAGCCAGCGCCCTTTCCCGCCCGACCCGACGGTCGGGGCCGCACTCGTGGCCCGGGGCGTGGGCCACCAGCTCCTGCTGCTCGGCGGTACTGGAGGTGCCACCTCGGCGACCCGCAGCCTCGACGCGGACTGCACGAGCGCGTGCGTCGCGACCGATCTCGGCGCGAGCCCACCGGGCCCCATGTCCGACACGCAGGCGTTCGCGCTCGGCGGCGATCGGCTCTTCGTCGTCGGGGCCGGCCCGGACGGCGCGGCGAGCAGCTACACCCTCGATCTCGCGAGCGCCGAGGTCGTCGAGGTAGCGCTGCGCGAGCCGCGCCGTGGAGCGAGCGTGACGGCCACGCCGCTCGGCTCGCTGGCGCTCGTCGGCGGCGAGCATCTCGACGGCACCCCGGCGCTGACCGTCGAGCTCATGCGCCCCTGAGATTCCTTTGCCATTCGGGCCATTCGGACGACATGTCGAAGGTGGAACCGAGAGCGAGCCGGGCGCCCGGCTCAAGGTGGAGGCGCCACCTGAACGACACGCCCCGAAGTGAGCACGATCGCTCGCTCGAGCGGCGCGCGCGCACGCGCGCCCGGCCACACGACGGCGTCGCGCACGACACCGGTGCCGGTGAGCACGGCACCGGCGCCGACGACTGCCGACCACAGCTCGACACCGGGCGCGACGCTGGCCGCGGGCGCCACCCACGCGCCGACGCCCCGCCGCGCGAGCCAGCGCTGGTTGGCAGCGAGGTAGCTCGCGGGATCACCGATGTCTTCGAAGGCCTCGACGAGGAGCGCGGCGCGCACGTCGCGGCGGCCCGCGCGGAGGCGCGGCAGGTAGCCGTCTCCCACGAGACAGCCGGGGCACGGTAGCTCGCGGCGCAGGGCCTCGGCGAGGATCTGCACGGCCGTGAAGTCCGCCGAAGCGAGCTCCACGCCGAAGCGCTCGCCCCGCAGCCGCACGACACATCCCTCGGCGTCGAGGCCGAGCGTGCCCTGCCCCACGGCGCGCGGCGTGGCGAGCAGCGTGGCGGCGGCGCCGGTCGCGCGGTGGCGCGCGTGGAGCGCGGCGAGGTCCACGCGGCAGAGCACGTCGCCGCCCCAGACGAGCACGTCGCCCGCACCGAGCAAGGCCGCGGCGTTCGCGACACCGCCGGCGGTGCCGAGGATCGTGGGCTCGTGGACGAGCTCGCACGGCAGGCCGAGGTCCGCGAGGGCGTCGGCCCGGAAGGCCTCGGGCAGGTGGTGGGTGTTGACGACGAGCCGTGCGACCCCGCCGCGCGCGAGCTCGGCGGCGACGTGGCCGAGCATCGGGCGGTCGCCGATGGGCACGAGGGGCTTCGGGAGCTCGTCCGTGAGAGGCCGAAGGCGCGTGCCGTAGCCGGCCGCGAGCACCATGGCGCGCATGCGCCCGAACATGGCTGTGGGACGCCGGGCGGGCAAGCGAAGCGCCGAAAACTCCACCCCTGCCGGGCCCGCATGCTAGGGCCCCGTCATGCGTGAGCGTCGCGGCGAATGGGGATCCGGCCTGGCCGGTGCGAAGACAGCGCGTGCCCGCGCGGCACGCACGCGCGCCCGCCTCGGCGTCGCGACGCTCGCCCTGTGCGCGGCCGGAGCGGGCTTCGCGCAGATGCTCGGTGCGGGCTGCAGCGCGAACGCCGTGGACATCGAGGGCTGCCGCGCCATCGAGCAGGCGCGCTGCGAGGCCATCCTCGGCTGCCCCGGCTCGTCGATCGAGGACGAGAAGGACGTCGAGGCGTGCAAGCTGTTCTACCGCGACCAGTGCCTCTTCGGCATGGCCACCGACGCCCCCCCCGACGAGATCGCGCTCGACGCGTGCCTGACCGCCATCGCGAAGGCAGGCGCATGCAAGGCGACCGAGCTGGCGGACTGCAGCGACGCGCCGGCGGTGCTCAACACCACGCCCGCCGGCACGACCGGCTGCGGCATCGTCGCCGCGCCCGAGTGGCTCGCCGACTGCGCGTTCCTCTCGCCCACGCCGCTCAGCGACGGCGGGGTCGCAGAGGGCGGTGGCGGGACGGGCGCGGGTGGCGCGGGCGGCGCCGGAGGCATCGGCGGCTCGAGCGGCGGCGCGAGCGGTGGGACCGGCGGGGCCGGCGGGGCTGGCGCGCCCGGTGGGACTGGTGGGACTGGTGGGACTGGTGGGACCGGCGGGACCGGCGGCTGACGCGACGGAAGGTCGCCGGCGGACCGGCGCGGCCCGAGAACGCCGGCGGGCGCCTCGCATGCCGTGGTGGGATGGGACTTACCCGCTTGCGACCCACCGCGCACTCCTCTAACTTGCGGTCTCGAAGTGTCGAGGGTCGGCCAATCGCCAGCGCGGTCGCGACGCGCTTCCGTCGGGGAGCGGCCGGGCGGGGCGGTGCTCGACGCGACGCCTCCCGACCTCGGAACGGCGCATGGCGCCCCGGTGAGCAAATGAAAGACTCGCGTCTCGCTCGGTCGTTGTTCCTCGGCGCGGCAGCCCTCGCCGCTCCGGCACACGCGTTCGCGCAGGACAGCCAGCAGGATGGCGAGTTCTCGGTGCAGCGCTTCGAGCCCGCCCCGGGGCCGCGCAACTTCCTCTCGGTGGAGGGTGCCCGCACGGACGGCGAGCTCACGTGGAGCGCAGGGCTGTTCTTCGACTACGCGCGCGACCCGTTCGTGCTGCGGAGCTGCATTTCCGACACTGACTGCTCCGACCCGAATGCCATCCAGGAGGAAGACATCCACGTCGTCGAGGACATGCTGACGTGGAACGCCCTGGTCTCCTTCACGCCGCACCCGATGGTGCAGCTCGGCCTGCGGCTGCCCGTCGCCTTCGTGAGCGGCGACGGACTGGGCAAGGTCGGCAACGACCCCGAGGCGACGACCCTCAAGGCCGCCGGCATGGGCGATCCGACCCTCGAGGGCAAGGTGCGCTTCTTCGGCGAGCCGGACGAGCTCGTGAACCTCGGCGCCGCGGTCGACGTCAGCGCACCGGTCGGCCATGCCACGGCGGAGAATGCCTTCATCGGCAACTCGTCGCCCGTGGCGGTCGGTCTGCGCGCCATCCTCGACCTGAAGATCGGCGACGGTTCCATCGCGGCCAACCTGAAGGGCATCTACCGCGCGGACGGCACCGTGGGCACGACCTCGATCGGCCCGGAGCTCCGCTGGGGCGTGGCCGCTAGCTACCAGGTCGTCGAGGTGCTGCGCCTGCTCGCGGAGGGCTACGGCGCGACGCGCTTCGAGACCCAGAACGGCACCAACTCCGTCGAGATCGACGGCGGCCTCGACGTCTCGCCCGGCAACCTGGGCCTGCACCTGACCGTCGCCGGCGGCGCCGGTGTGGTGCAGGGCATCGGGGTGCCCGCGGGCCGCGCGATCTTCGGCATCACCTACGTCTACGAGCCGAGCGAGGCGGAGCCGGAGCCCGACGAGGGGCCGATCGCGACCTGCGCCACGAACCCGGACATGCCGGGCCTCGACTGCCCGCAGGACAAGGTCGAGCCCGACGGCGACAAGGACGGCACGCCCGACAGCAAGGACATCTGTCCCGCCGAGGCCGGCAAGGCGCGGGCGCCCCACCTCGGCTGCCCGGACCGCGACGGTGACGGCGTGGCCGACAAGGCCGACACCTGTGCCGACCAGGCCGAGGACTACGACGGCTTCAAGGACGAGGACGGCTGCGCCGACCCCGACAACGACGAGGACGGGGTGCTCGACGACAAGGACGAGTGCTTCGAGGAGCCCGAGATCTTCAACGGTGTCACCGACGGGGACGGTTGTCCGGACGATGCGCCCGACAAGGACAAGGACGGGCTCGGGGACGCGCTCGACCGCTGTGCCGACAAGGCCGAGACCCTGAACGGCAAGGACGACGCCGACGGCTGTGCGGACGGCGACGAGCTCGTCACGATCGACGACCGCAAGTTCTCGCTGCGCGGGGAGATCCGCTTCGAAGGCAACGAGCTAGCGGGCGACAAGAGCCAGAAGACGGTCGACGCCGTCGGCGCCGGCATCAAGAACCACGGCGAGTTCTTCGAGGTCGCGGTGCAGGTCACCGCCAAGGACGGCGCGGTGGCCCAGGCGCGCGCCGACGCCATCCTGAAGCGCATCGTCGCCGCCGGGGTGCTCCCTAGCCACGTCAAGGCCGTCGGCGCCACGGGGGACCGCGACGTCGTTCGCTTCGAGGTCGTCAAGTGGCACAAGAAGGCGAACTGACCGGCGCCCGGCCGGAACGCGAGGCCGCGCGCCGCGGGTAGTCCGGAGCGTGCAGCCCGCGCTCCCTCGGGTGTCGCGCTCGACGCTGGGGCGGCGGCCACCGCCCCGGCGACGGGTGGAATTCCGACGGTTCGCAGCGTAGCGATCGCAGCACCGCCGGCGCCTGCCCGCCCCGTCCACCTTCGGCCGGTCGGGCGCTCGCGCCCGCGCCGCCACCTGCTTCCGCGCGGTTGGCGCGGCGCCGCCCGCGCGCCCGAGGGCCCCGCGCTCGACGGAGCGCCGCGGCCCCTGTCTTGCTTGGCCTGCCGAGGAAGCGCGAGGCGGGCGGATCCGCACCGCGCGGCGCTTGGCCCGTGGCGCCCGGCCGCGGTTTCATGCCCACGGGCCCTCGGAAATTGGCGGACTTGGCCGCGAGACCTTAAGCTTCATTTCGAGGTTCCAACATGACTTCGTCGGTGGTAAAGTCCAGCAGCGCGTTTTCTGGATTCATCCTTGGCGCCATCGTCGCGAGCGCGCCGGGCCTCGCTGGCTGCGTGCAGCCCAAGGCGCCAGTGGCGGAGCGCGACGACGCGGTGGAGGGTCCGGCCGCGCCCGCAGCGCGCGTCGCGCCGGCCGGGCACGCCGAGCACGTGACCGCAAGTGCCGCCGCGCACGCTCCGCCCGCTGTGAGCGCCGACGCACCCGCAGCGAGCCCCATCAAGGGCAAGGCCTCGAGCGCGCCCAAGGACGAGCCGCGCGTCTGGGCCGTCAGCGCCGAGGCGGGCGGCCTCGCGAAGATCTACGACAAGCCCTCGCGGGACGGGAACATCATCGGTGCGTTCCGGGCCGGACAGGGCGTGCGCATCCGCCAGACGGGCGAGAGCTTCCCCATCACGAGCGACAAGATCTGGAAGTGCACGGAGGGCTGGTTCGCGGTCGAGCCGCGGGGCTACACCTGCGTCGGTTTCACCTCGACGCGCGACGCCGAGGATCCGCGCGTCGCCGTCGCCGCGGAGGTGCTGCCCGACCTCGGCGCGGACTACCCGTACAGGTACGGCACCTCGGTGGGCGCGCCCTTCTACCGGCGCATCCCGACCGCGGAGGAGCAGCGGCAGGCCGAGCCCGATCTCGACCAGTACCTCGGGAGCCTACCACCTCCCGACCCGAAGGACGGCGCCGTCGACCTGCGCCCGGCGGGCGTCGGACCAAGCGCGGCGCTCCTGCGCTACCTCGACCACGCGCAGGCACCGCTCGTCGATCCGGACTTGACGGCGTACGAGGGCTTCAAGATCGCCTGGGCACGCGAGTTCGACGCCCACGGGCGCACCTGGCTGCTCACGCCCGATCTCCGCATCGTGCCGAAGGATCGCGTGCGGCAGCGCGAGATGCCGACGCTCGCGGGCGTGGATCTGCGCGCCCATCCGGAGATGGCCCTGCCCCTCGCCTTCACCTGGACCACGGACACGCCGCGCTACCGGCGCAACGAGGCCGGCGAGATCGAGGCCACGACCGAGGTCATCCCCCGCCACACCTTCCTGCCGGCCACGGCCAAGGTGGTGCCCCGACGCGGCGAGTGGGGTCAGGCCGGCGGCGGCAGCGGCCTGTTCTGGGAGCTGCGCGACGGGTCCTTCCTGAAGTACCAGGACGCCACGATGATCAAGGAGCCCGAGGCCCGCCCAGCGGATGTCGGCCCGAGCGAGCGCTGGGTGCAGGCGCGCATTACCTGGGGCTATCTGCTCGCGATGGACGGCGACACTCCCGCTTACGTGAGCGCGATGTCACCCGGGGCGGACGGCATTCGCTCGGCTGGGCACTCGACCAAGGCCGGCAAGCACGTCATCGGCTGGAAGCTGCTCGCCTCGGACATGAGCGGGCGCGAGGGCGGCAAGGACTGGTTCGTCGACGAGGTCCCCTGGGCCCAGTACTACTTCGGCAACTTCGCGGTGCACGGCGCGTGGTGGCACAACGACTTCGGTCGGCCCTACAGCCACGGCTGCGTGAACCTCCCGCCGAACGCCGCGCGCTTCCTGTTCGGCTGGATGGAGCCCCTCATGCCGCAGGACTGGTTCGCGGTGACCTCGGTCTACCCGCGAACCAAGGGCACCGTCGTGCAGATCACGCACTGAGAGCCCGAGCGCGGGCCCGGTCCGTCAGTCCTTCAGGGGCAGGATCGGGCCTGGCGCGTTGGGCTCGCGGCGATCGTCGGCGGGCGCCGGCCGCCCGGGCGGCTCGAGCGAGGGGACGCCGCCCTTCTTGCTCTTGGGCGGGTTCTTGAGGATGTACGGGTGCGCGAACTTCGAAGTGCACGCGTAGTAAGGCTCTCGATAGAACTCCCAGTGCAGGTACACGAGGCCGTCGGGGGACGCGATGATCTCCGGAGCCTTGCCGAAGGGCGCGGCGCTCTCCACGCTCTTCAGGGCTGCGACCTCGAACGCCGTCACGCCGCTCGGCTTCGTGATGCCGAGGCGCACGATGTGGCCGTCCTTCTGCGACAGCACGATCTCGAGGTGCGTCACGAGGTCCTTCTGCGCCAGGCGGTCGCCGACGGGCAGCTTGTCGAGCGAGGCCAGGAACTGATCGGCGAAGATCGGGTGGATCTGGTTGTGGATCTGGTTGATGTACGTCGCGAACGGCACCCGCGCGGCGTTGAGCGAGGTCTGGTTGCCGAGCTCCACCGAGGGGTCGTAGTTCTCGATCGCGGCGCGGTAGCGCTGGAAGTCCGTGCCGGTGATCATGGTGCCAGCGTGCTTGGCCAGGCGGGCGTCGTGGGCCTTCTGCACCTCCTCGTGCAGCTTCTCGGGCCCGCCCGTGGCCGCCATGAACGAGCCGTAGTCGAGGTTGTACGGCCCGCCCTGCCCGAAGCCCGGCAGCCCCGGGACACCGGGGACCCCAGGCATCGCGGGGCGCGCCTCGGCCCCGGGCTGCGCAGCCTGACCGTTGCCCGCGCCGCCGGACGGGTCGAGGCTCCAGCCACCGCCCGGCACCGTGTAGCCGTCGGCAGCGGCCGGCCCGCCCCCGGCCTCCATCGCCACCGACCCGGGCGTGGCCTGCTGCCCCGCCTGGCCACCGCCGCGTGGCCCGGACGGAGGCGGCGTGCCACCGAGGGGCTGCGGGCGCCCCGCCTCGCTGCGCGCCGCGACCGAGCCCCCGCGTGGGGGTCCCGGCTCCTGGCTGGCCTCGACGAAGCCGCGCTCGGTGACGTCCCCGCTGCCCGGCTCCTTCGGGCCGGGCTCGGTCTGGCCGACCTCCATCTTGGGGGCACCGTTGTACGCGCGGAGCGCGGCCATCATCTCGCGCTGGGTCGTGTTCGCATCGTCCGCGATGCGCGAGGCGTTCGGATTGTCGGGCTGGTCCTTCTGGACGTCCTGCACGACCGCGATGCGCGGGTCGCTCTTGAGCTCGACCGGCTCGAGCTTCGCGAGCGCGGCGTCGACCGGGACCTCGTCCTCGACCTTCGGGGGCTCCGCCTTGGCGATTGGCTCGGGTGCCGCCGGCTTGGGCGGCGCGGGCTCCGGCTTCGTCAGCGGCGCCGGCTCGGGCGGTGGTGGCTCGGCGCTGGCCACGGGCGGCGGCGCTTCGAAGTCGCTGTCGGTCGGCGCCTTCGCGGTGAGCGAGGCCTCTTCCTTCGGGTCGACGGGCAAGAGCTCCGCCTCGACCGTCCCGAGCCCGCCGCCGGGGGACACGCCGTGCCGCACCGTGCGGGCGAAGGCGAGGATGTCGTGGCGGTCGTCCATCATGGTGGCGACCTCGCCGGTCGCCTTGCCCCCGGCTACGTGGACGAGCGCTGCCGCCGACACCCAGAGGACGAGCGGGATCGGGGCAACATCGCGCAGCATGGGATGGATGAGCCCCGCACGCCGAGCACGGGCCTCACGGCCAAGCTAGCATCCGGGCCCGAGTCGGGCAATTGGCGGCCAGGCAGGCGTTCAGCGCCGCGCGGGCGCGCGCGGGAGCCGCGCCCCCGGGGCGCGCGGCGTCACGGCTTGCTCACGGCCGCGAAGTGCTCGGCGATCTCCTGCGCAGTCCAGGGCAGGCCGCCGTCCTTGAAGGTCCCCTGCCCCTCCACGACCTTGTACGTGTACATGCGCGAGCCGCTCACGGCGAGCACCAGGCCCGTGCGGTCCTGGCAGAGGTCCGAGCCGAGGAACAGGGCCGCCGGAGCCACGTGCTCGGGCGTGAGGCTGTCCATGCCCTGGAACATCGGCAGGTCCTCGGTCAGCCTCGTCTTGGCGATGGGCGCCAGGGCGTTCACGGTGATCCGGTGCTTCTGGAGCTCGATCGCCGCGGTGCGCGTGAGCCCGTACACGCCGGCCTTGGCCGCCGAGTAGTTCGCCTGGCCGAAGTTGCCGAGCAGGCCCGACACGCTCGTCGTGTTCACGATGCGCCCGCCGCCGCCCTGCGCGATCATCTGGCGGGCGGCCGCCTGCAGGCACAGGAAGGTGCCCCTGAGGTGCACCGCCACGACCGCGTCCCAGGTCGCCTCGTCCATCTTCAGCAAGGTCTTGTCGCGCAGGATGCCGGCGTTGTTCACGAGCACGTCGAGCCGCCCGAAGCGCTCGACGGCGAGCCGCACGATCGAGGTCGCGCCCTCGGCCGTCGCGACGCTCGCGTGGCTCGCACAGGCGTCGCCGCCCGCCGCGCGGATCTCCGCGACGACCGCGTCGGCGGCGCCCACGGCCGCGCCGGAGCCGTCACACGCCCCCCCGACGTCGGTCACGACCACGCGGGCGCCCTCGCGCGCGAACAAGCGCGCCTCCGCGCGGCCGATGCCGCCGGCCGCCCCCGTGACCACCGCGACCTTGCCTTCGAGAAGCCCCATGGCTCGCCTCCTGTGGTGCCCGCACCCGATGCCCTGCGTCGCTGCGCCTCGGTGGCGCGCCGATGTCGCTCGACGCGCGACGGCCGAAGCGACGCTCGTGTATGCTGGCGGCGTTGAGACGTCCACTCGCCCACGTCCTCCGGCTCGCTGCCGCGCTCGCGCTCGCGGGCTGCGCCGCACCCGACGAGACCGAGCCCGGGCCGGCTCCCGAGCCGACCGAGGTCGCGTTCCCGGCAACCTTCTCGTGGGGCGCCGCCACCGCGGGCTTCCAGATCGAGACCGGGCTCGCGGACACGGACTGGGGTGTGTGGGCCGCCACGCCCGGCAAGATCCAGAACGGGGACCTGCCCGACGCCGGGCCCGACGCGTTCGCGCACGTCGCCGAGGACGTCGCGGCGCTGCTGGCGGCGGGGCTCGACGGCTACCGTTTCTCGATCGAGAGGGCGCGCGTCTACCCGACCCGCGCCGCCTTCGACGCCGACGCGCCCGACCCGGCGGGCCTCGCCGCGTACGACGGCCTCTTGGCAGCGCTCGATGCGGGCGGGATCCGACCCATGGTCACGCTGCACCACTTCGTGTGGCCGCGCTACATGAGCGATCCGGCGCTCGCCGCCAGCCCGCAGGGGTGGGAGCGCGACGACGCGCCGGCGGTGTTCGGGGCGTGGTGCCGCCGCATGGCGGCGCGCTACGGGGACCGCGTCGATCTGTGGGTCACGATCAACGAGCCCAACGTCGAGGCGATGATCGGCTACGTCGCCGGGTACTTCCCGCCCGGGGTGAGCGACCCCGACCGGCTCGCGGACGTGCTGCGCCGGCAGGTGAGCGCCCACGCGGCCTGCTACGACGCCATCCACGACGACGACGCGACGGACGCCGATGGCGACGGCGCGAGCGCCCTCGTCTCGGTCGCCTCGCACAACCGGCTCTACGAGCCGGCCGACCCGACGAGCGCGGCCGACCTCGCGGCGGTCGCGCACAGCCGCAACTTCTGGAACCTGTGGCTGCTCGACGCCGTCGTGCGCGGCGACGTCGATCTCGACTTCGACGACGTCGTGGACGTGACCGCCGACCCCGGGCTCGTCGGCCGCGCCGACTACATCGGCCTCAACTACTACGGCACGTCGCGGATCAACGCCGCCGCGCTCAAGCTGCCCTACGTGGGAGTCGTGCCGGCGCAGTTCGATCTTCCGAACGAGCGCCCCAAGAACGACCTCGGCTGGGACATCTACCCGCCCGGCTTCGGTGTCGTGCTGGACGAGGTCGCCCGCTACGGCCTGCCCGTCTACATCACGGAGAACGGCATCGCCGACGCGCTCGACGTGAACCGCAGCCGCTTCACCGCCGAGCACCTCTTCGAGGTGGGCAAGGCGATCGCCCGCGGCATCGACGTGCGCGGGTACTACCACTGGTCGATCATCGACAACTTCGAGTGGGCGAGCGGCTTCTGCCCGCGCTTCGGCCTGTTCCAGGTCGACTTCACCGATCCGGCCCGACCGCGCAGCCCCACGAGCGCGGTGCCGATGCTCGCCGAGCTCGCCACCTCCGGGCGCCTCACGAAGAGCGCCATCGCCGCGCTGCCGCCCTACCAGTCGAAGCCGTCGCCCTGCGCCGGCTTCTGACGCCGGCCTCGCGTGTCCTGCGACTTTGCGCCGCGAAGCTGCGAGCGCAGCTAGAGCCGGTCGAGCGCGTGCCCGAGGCGCGCGAGGCCCTCGCGCACGACGACCTCGTCCGCTCCGAACGCGAGGCGCACGGCACCGGGTGCCTCGAAGAAGTCGCCCGGCACGAGCAGCGTCTCGTGCTCGGTGACGAGCCGCTCGCAGAAGGCGGTCGCGTCCGCGACCTTCGCGAGCTCGACGAGCCCGACGATGCCGGTCTCGGGTCGGCACCAGCGCGCGTCGCTGCGCCCGCGCAACCACGCGTCCACGATCGGCAGGTTGCGAGCGACGACGGCGCGCGCGTGATCGCCGAGCGCCCCGACGCGCTCGAGCGCGGCGAGCCCCAGCCACGCCCCGGGATTCGGGTAGAGCACGCTCACGAAGTCGTTGTAGCGGACCGCGCGCGCCACGAGCTCGGCTGCGCCGACGAGCCAGCCGAAGCGCAGCGTGCCGAGGCCGTACGCCTTCGTGAGGCTCGCGCACACGAGCACGTTGGGGCCGAGCAGGGCGGCGCTCGCCGCCGCCGGATCGGCGAGGAACTCCAGGTACACCTCGTCCACCACGAGGAAACCGCCGACCTCGGCGAGCGCCCGCGCGAGCGGCTCGAGCTCGGCGCGCGTGAGCACGGCGCCGGTCGGGTTGTGCGGGCTCGTGAGCAGCACGAGGCGCGGGCGCTCGCGCGCCACGCGCAGGCAGAGATCGGCGGGCAACCGGTGCCCCTGCGCGGCCGGACGCTCGAAGCGCGCCACCTCGGCCCCGAAGAGCGGGGGCAGCGCCGGCAGGACCTCGTAGGCGGGCCGCTCGCACCACACCCGGTCGCCCCGCCGCGCGAGCACCGCCACGCTGAGGAACAGCGCGTGGCTGGTGCCGAGCGTCAGCATCACGTGCTCGGGGGGTACGCGGTAGCGACGCGCCACGGCCTCGCGCGCCTCGGGCGGCATGTCGGGCGCGCGCTGCTCGAGGTCGAGCGCGCCCGCGGCGGCGAGCAGGCCCGCCGCGAGGCCGGGTGGCGCCGCAAGGCCGGACGTGGCGAGGTTCCAGCGCGCCCGCCCGGCCTGGGCCTTCGCCCAGCGCATGTAGCGGAACTCGACCATGGGCGTGGCCTCCCGAACCTCAGTCGACCGTGAAGAGCTCCTCGACGTCCTGCTGCGTGAGCTTCTTGGCGCCGCCGGCATCCTCGCTCAGCACCGAGGCGACCAGGGCGCGCTTCTTGTCCTTGAGGGCGAGGATCTTCTCCTCGATGGTCCCGGCCGCGACGAGCCGGTACACGCTCACGACCCGCGTCTGGCCGATGCGGTGGGCCCGGTCGGTGGCCTGCTGCTCGACGGCCGGGTTCCACCACGGGTCGAAGTGGATGACCGTGTCCGCGGCCGTGAGGTTGAGGCCCGTGCCGCCCGCCTTCAGGCTGATGAGGAAGGCGCTCACCGACGGATCCTGCTGGAAGCGCTCGATGCGCTCGGGCCGGTCCTTGGTCGAGCCGTCGAGGTACTCGTACACGATGCCGTCCTGCTTCAGGGCGCGCTCGACGAGCTTCAGCATCGTGACGAACTGGCTGAAGACGAGCACCTTGTGTCCGCCGTCGACGGCGTTCTGCAAGAGCTCGCGGAGCGCGATGAGCTTGCCCGAGTCCTCGTCTCCGAACTCGCGCGGCAGCCCGAGGAGCCGAGGATCGCAGGCCGCCTGGCGCAGCTTGGTGAGCCCCGCCAGGATCTGCAGCTGGCTCTTGGCGACGCCGTTGCGCTCCACCTCGCCGAGCACCTGGGCCCGGACCTCGCGCGCCACCTGCAGGTAGAGCGCGCGCTGCTCGCCGGCGAGCTCGCACAGGCTGTCCATCTCGATCTTCTCGGGCAGGTCCTTGGCCACCTCGAGCTTGGTGCGGCGCAGGATGAACGGGTGAATGATGGCGCGCAGGCGCTGCGCCGTCTTGTAGTCCCCCGCCTCGATCTTGCGGCTGAAACGTGCCTCGAAGCGGTCGAGCGGCCCGAGCAGACCGGGCGACACGAAGTCGAAGATCGACCAGATCTCGCTCAGCCGGTTCTCGATGGGCGTGCCGGTGAGCGCGAGCCGGCGCGCGGCGCGCAGCCGCTTGGCGGCCCCGGCGGTGGCGCTCGCGGGGTTCTTGATGTGCTGCGCCTCGTCGAGGACCGCGTAGTCGAGCTCGAGCGTGGCGAGCAGCTCGATGTCCCGCCGCAGCAGGGCGTAGCTCGTGATGATGATCTCGGCGTGCTCGAGCTCCTGCTCGAGCTCCTTGCGCTCGGCGCCGTGCCACACCGCGACCCCGAGGCTCGGCGCGAAGCGCTCGATCTCGCGCTGCCAGTTGAAGACGACGCTGGTCGGCGCGACGATGAGGACGCGCACCTTCTTCTGGCGCTGCTTGACCGCGAGCAGGAGCGCGAGGGTCTCGACCGTCTTGCCGAGCCCCATGTCGTCGGCGAGCACGCCGCCGCTGCGCAGCTCGTGGATGAAGAGCAGCCACGAGAGCGCGTCCTCCTGGTAGGGGCGGAGCTTGGCCTTGAGCGCCCGCGGCTTGACGGCCTTCTCGATGCCCGACAGGTTCGCGAGCTGCTCGAAGAGGTTCCTGGCCTTGGACGAGACCGTCGAGGCGTCGACGTGCTGCAAGAGCTCGTGGATGCGCCCGGCGTGGCTCAGGGGGAGCTTGCCGTCCTTGCCCGCCGCGGTGAGCAGCTCGATCTCGCGATCGAGCATGGCCTGCACCTTGGCGGCGTCGAAGGGCGCGAAGGAGCCGTCCTCGAGGCGCACGTACTTCTTGCCCTGCTGCAGGCAGCGCCGGAGCTCCTCGCGGTCGACGGCCACGCCGTCGGCGCCGAACGCCAGCTTGACGGTCAACCAGTCCATGCCGGAGCTGACACGCGCCTGGGCCGTGATCGGCGTGCCGCGCACCTGGGTGTCGACCAGGTGCTCGGGCACGAACAGGTCCCAGTCCTCGGGCAGCTCGGCCAGCCCTTCGGTCCAGAACTTGAGCGCGGCGTCGCCCGTGGCGACGAAGCGCGCACCCGTCGGGTCCGGCTTGAGCCCCTGCCCGAGGAGCCGCGATACCGCTCCCTGCTGCGCCGGGATGTCGACGCGGATGCAGCGCGCGCGCCGGCTGCCCTCCGCCGGCGGGCGCACCAGGACCGGCGGGGTGATGCCGTCGGCGCGCACCGCCAGCTCCTCGTCGCCGTAGGCGGCGAAGAGCGACACCTCGGCCTCCATCAAGGAGCCGCCGGCGCGCATGCGGATCGTGGGGTGCATGTCGACCACGTCGGCGATCTGGGAGAGATCGGGCAGCTCCGCGCCGCACTCGAGCGCCACGCGGGGCAGTCCCTGCATGATCACCACGCCGAGCTCGCCCACGGGCTCGGCGATCGTGGGCGACTTCATCAGGCGCTTCATCGCGGCGGGCGACATGCGCTTGTCGATCTCGCGCGCGATGCCGTCCTGGGTGTCGATGTGCCAGCATGGCCAGCCCTCGTACCACCCACCTTGCAGCAGCGAGAAACGGCGGCCGTCGGCGTCGCGCTCGAAACACGCCTTGACGATGATGGTGTCGCTGCCGAGCATCTCGAGCTCGAAGCACGGTCGCAGCACGTCCTCCGAGAAGCGCAGCTGCTTCAACGCCGGCTCGAGCAGCACCCGCCGCCCGCGCAAGAGCGGCAAGAGCTCGGCCACGTCCTCGCCGCGCACGTCGACCGCGGGGTGGCGAGGGTTGCCACTCTCGAAGCGCGCCAGCAGGCGCAAGGCGTCGCGGTCGGGCGTCGGCTCGTGACCCTGCCAGCTCAGCGCGACGCTCGGCAGCACCGCCACGCGGGCGTCCGCGTCGAGCGCCGTCACGGTGATGGCACCCTGGCGCACGTGCACGCGCAGCTCGATGGGGTGGTGGACCGTGACGCCCTTCGGCGCGAGCCACGCCGAGATGCCGGTCGCACCGGCGGCGGCGTCGTCCGCGGCCACCGCGTGATGGGACACCACCGTGCCACCCTGGACCGAGGCCGTGAGGCGGGCCCGGCGCCGGCGCGCGCGCTTGCTCTCGCCGCCCGCGTGGGCGGTGGCGGGCGCGGGCGCGGGCGGCGGCGGGGTGACGCGGGCGGGGTCGCCCCGCGCCTGGTCGCGCACGCTGATGAGCAGCGCCGCCACGTGCTTGCAGTGCTGGTGGCTCTTGCCGAAGACCGGGCAGCTGCAGTTCGACTGGATCCCGTCGGGCGTGAGCTCCACCGCGACGGTGAAGGGCTCGCTGTCGCTCGCGCGCACCGTGCCGACGGCGTGGTTGCCGCTCACGCGGACCTCGTCGACGACACGTCGGCGGAAGTACTCGAGACCGCGCAGGAAAGTACGCGCTCCGAGCAGGCGCCGAAGGCCGCGGTCGCTCAGGGTTGCGAGAGCATCGGAAATGGGTGCAGGCACGTTGGCTGATGGGGGCTGGGTCGACGCGGGGCCCGCGCTGACGCACCGAGCGGCCCGGTCCGGGCGGCCGACCGGCGAGGCTGCGCGCGGCAACACTGCGCTCGGGTGTTGCCGTCGATCCTCGCACGATCGGTGATTGCCAACGGGCTCGAGGCCTCGAGGCATGGGCGACCGTGAGGTCCCCCGGCTCGCTGTGCGTCTGCGCGTGGTCCACGCGCGACCGGCGTTGTGAGATGGGCTGCCAGAGCACGGGCGCGAGCGGTCGCGTAGAGGGCCGCTCACGCCGCGATGGCATGCTCACCCTATCGCGAGAGGTGCCGTGACGCAAGACGGGCGAGCGCCGAGACCGGTTTCGGTGCCCAGGTGCGGTTTCACACGAGCAGCGGCAGGACCACGAGCGCGAGGCAACAGAGCAGCGCGGCGAGCGCCGAGAGCGCAGGACCCACCAGCCCCTTCAAGGGATCGCCGATGGCGTCCGCGACGGCGGCTGCGACGTAGGCCGGGTTGTTCACGTTGCGCCGCGCGCCCGGGCGGTCCGCGACCATGGCGGGCTCCACGAGGAACCGGCCCCCGTGCGCGCCGGTCTCGATGTAGCGCTTGGCGTTGTCGAGCGCGCAGCCGAAGCTCGCGAAGACGACCGCGAGCCCCGCCGCGAGAGCCGTGGCGACCACGAGGAAGGTGGCCACGGCGCCGACCGTCACGCCGGGGCTGCCGCGCCCCGCGAGCCGCAGCACGACGAGCAGCGCGAGCGGCAGGCCGAGCCCGAGGGCCGCGGGCGGCAGCAGGCCGCGCAGCGCGAGGCGCGAGACCATCTCCGCGCAGACGAGCTCGTCGCGGTGCGCACCGCCCGCGCCGACCGCGCCCGTGGCTCCCGGGACGCGCGGCGCGTCGGCGCGTGCTGCGCTCGCCGGATCCGCCAGCCCGACCCCGCGCAGCTCGTCGCCACCGGACGCGGTGGCGCGCGCCCCGACCGGCGAGGGGGTATCGCGGTCCGGGTGCAATGGGTCGACGGGCACCCGCGCCTCGAGCCCCTCGGCAGCGCGGCTGGCGAGCTCGCGGCGCAGATCGTAGATGAGCTCACGACTGGCCTGGACGGTGCGGCCGAGCGTCGCCCAGACGAAGCAGGTGACGACCCCGACGGCCGCGAACGCGGCGGCGTAGCTCGCCGGGGGTGGTACGGCGGTGGCGGCCGCGTCTCGCAGGCGAGCCGCCTGCGTCAGGCTCTGGACGAGGAGCACGCCGCCGAGAGCGAAGCCCGCGCTCGCGAGCACGGATGCGTAGGCCTTCGCGGTGTTGCCCACCGAGTCGAGCACGGCCGCGCGTGCCCGCAGGTCGGGCCGGTGCTCGGCCACGTTCATCTCGACGAGGCCGCCGCCGGCGTCGACCACGCTGCCCATGACCGCCATGCCGAGCACGTAGGGTGCTGCACCGAGCAGCCCGACGAGCGCGAGCGCCAAGCCGAAGGCACCACCGCCCTCGAGCCCGGTCGAGGTCCCGATGCGCAGCGCGCCGAAGGCCGCGCCCCCGAGCACCGCGCCGAGCACGACGGCGCCCTGCAGCGCGCCCCCGAGGCCGCGCAGGGCCGACAGCATGGCACCGCCGCGCGCCGCCTCGGCGAGGGAGCGCACGGGCGCGTAGCGGTCTGCGCTGTGGTAGTGCACCGACACGAGGCAGAGGAGCGCGGCCCCGGCTCCGAGGACGGCGCAGAGCGCGAAGCGCAGCCAGTGCTCGCCGAGCAGCCACTTGGCGCAGCCGCTCACGGCCGCCGCGTACAGCAAGAGGGCGATGAGGAGGCCGCGCGCCAACGCGTTCATGGGCACCTCGCGGTCGTCCGTGCGCACCACCATCGCGCCGAACCAGCTCGCGAGGATGCCGAAGGACCGAGCGACGAGCGGAAACAGCACCAGCGCCGTCGGGCTCGGGAGATCGCGGTTGCCGCGGTAGAGGTCGGCCGCCACGGCCATCGCGCCGAGCAGCTCGACGGCGTTGCACGCGAACATGGCGGTGGCACGGCTCGCGGTGTCGTGGACGAGGTCGCCCGCGAGGTCGGCTACGGTGCCCGGGTTCTGAGCCGAGTCCGCGGGTAGATTCGCCTCGAGCTTGCCGGCCACGTCCGCGCCGAGGTCGGCGACCTTGCCGAAAAGACCGCCGCCGAGCAGGCCGAGGAAGGCGACGAGCGCGGCTCCGAGCCCGAACCCGACCGCCAGCACCGGGATGGCCGGCGTCGCGGCGAGCGCGCGCGCCGTGTCGGCGCCGCAGCGTCCCGCGAAGAGGTAGTGGGCGAGAAACAGGAGCGCGAGGCCGCCGACGGCGAGCACCCCCGCCACCGCGCCGGCGACGGCTCCCGCGCGCACGCCCAGCTCCAGCGGCTCGTCGAGCGAGCGGCGCGCACCCTCGGCGACCCGCAGCGTCGCGCGGGTGCCGATCACCGCGGAGAGGTGCCCCACGAGCAGCGCACAGCCGACCCCGAGCGCGTAGGCCGCGAGCATCCACGCGCCGTGAGCGCGCGGGCCCGGCACGCCGACGACGTCCGGGCCCGCCTCCGCGCCGACGGAGGTCGTCTGGTAGGCGACGCCGTAGAGCAGGAACAGGACCGCTCCGAGCGCCGCGGCGATCGCGGTGACGACCAGCATCTGCCGCCGCAGGTGGCGGCGCGCGGCCTTCGCGACGAGCAGAGCGGTGCGCTCGAGGACCGGGTCCCGGGGCAGCCGGCGCCGCTGGGCGCGCGCCACGGCGAGCGCGACCGCGGCCGCGAGCCCAAGCAGCGAGCCGATGAGAAGGAGCTCGGTCAACGGACCCCTCGGCAACCTGCAGCGCGGCGCGACATGGCGAGGCGATTATGCCCGACCCGGCGCCCGAGCCCGCAACAACTGGCGATCCGCTCGGGCGCACCGGACCCCGGCGGGCGCCCCGCACGCAGCGCGGGAGAAAAGAACCCTACCGCCGGAGCCCGACCCGATCGACCCATTGGCGGGCCCGACGTTGGCGCCTATGTTCCCGGCATGCACATCCAGTTCATCGGCGCCACGCAGACCGTGACCGGTTCGATGCACATCGTGCGCACCAAGCACGACACGGTGCTGCTCGACTGCGGGCTCTACCAGGGCCACCGGCGCGAGTCCTACGAGCGCAACAGCACGCTCGGCGTGCCGGTCGGCGAGATCACCGCCGTCATCCTGTCGCATGCGCACATCGATCACTCCGGCGCCATCCCGATGCTCGTCAAGAACGGGTACGAGGGCCCGATCTACGCCACGCCGGCGACGCGCGACCTCGCGGCCGTGATGCTGCTCGACTCGGCGCGCATCCAGGAGGCGGACGCGGACTACCTCACGCGCCAGGCGCGCAAGGAGCGCATCGATGTCGCTCCGCTCCCGCCACTCTACGTCGAGAAGGACGCCCTCCGGTCGATCGGGCTGTTCCACTCGGTGCCCTACGGCTTTCGCACCTGGCTGTCGCCGCACACCTCGTTCACCTTCCTCGACGCCGGGCACGTGCTCGGCAGCGCCATCACGCTGCTCGATCTCGAGGAGGACGGCCGCAAGAAGCGCCTGGCCTTCACCGGCGATCTCGGCCGGCTCAACATGCCGATCCTCGAGGACCCGGACGTTCCGGACGGGGTCGACGTGCTCGTGACGGAGAGCACCTACGGCGACCGCCTGCACGACGACATCCACAAGATGGAGGACGACCTCGCGGCGGTCATCAAGCGCACCTACGACCGCGGCGGCAAGGTCATCATCCCGTCCTTCGCGCTCGAGCGGGCCCAAGAGGTCGTGTTCGCCCTGAAGCAGCTCGAGATGCAGGGCCGGCTGCCGCGCCTGCTCAAGGTGTACGTGGACTCCCCGCTCACGGTGAAGATCACCGACGTCTTCAAGCTCCACCCCGAGTGCTACGACGAGGAGACGCTGGGGCTCATCTCCCATGGCAACTCGCCCTTCGAGTTCGGAGCGCTCGAGTACATCGACAGCGTGGAGGACAGCAAGGAGGTCAGCACCAGCAGCGACCCCGCCGTGATCATCGCCGCGAGCGGCATGTGCGAGGCCGGGCGCGTGCTGCACCATCTGAAGGCCTGCGTCGAGGACGCGCGCAACACGGTGCTCATCGTGGGCTACCAGGCGCAGCACACGCTGGGGCGCCGGCTGGTCGAGAACCGCGACCGGGTCAAGATCTTCGGCGTCGAGCGCGAGCGGCGCGCCGAGGTGGTGGTCCTGAACGGCTTCTCGGCCCACGCCGACCAGCGCGACCTCGTGAACTTCGCCGACCAGTGCCGCGCGCGCGGTCCGGTGGAGCGCATCGCGCTCGTCCACGGCGACCCGAAGCCGCAGAAGATCCTCGGCGCGCTGCTGGAAGAGAAGGGCTTCGCCGCCCCCGCGATCCCGAAGTCGCGGGACACGCTCGAGCTCTGAACCCCGGGGGCGAGGCCTCGTGGGCGGGCTGGTGCCGGCCGAGGGAGGCGAACCGGGCGCTTGGAGCACGGCCCGGCGGGCCTCTCACCCCGGCGCGTCGGGCCGCGAAGCGCGCACCACCGCCGCGACGAGCGCGTCGTCGTCGGCGGCGAGCACGCTGCGCCCGTCGAGCAGCAGGGCACCCTCGTGGATGCGCCCGAGCACCGGCGGCTCGCCGGCGCGCAGCCGGGCCGCCAGCGCCTCGACGTCGTCGCCCCGGAGCTCGGCGGCGAACGAGGCGAGCGGCATCTCGGCGAGCGCCCCCCCCCCCGTGGCGCCCTCGACCGCGACGACCCGCGCCGCGACGGCCTGCCCGGCGAGCGCTGCCACCCAGCGCTCGACCCGCGCCCGCACCGCGGCTAGCGGCGCCGTCAGGGCCGCGAACACGGGCAGCTCCGCGAGGTCGCCCGACAGGTAGCTGTCGAGCGTGGCCTCGAGGGCCACCAGCGCAAGGCGCCCGAGGCGCAGCGCGCGCGCCAGGGGATGGCGGCGAGCGCGCGCCACGAGCTCGGCCCGCCCGACGATCGCGCCACCTTGCGGCCCACCGAGGAGCTTGTCGGTCGAGAAGCACACGAGGTGTGCGCCGCGCGCCACGGCCGACTGCACGGTGGGCTCGCCGGGGAGGTCGTGGCGCGCGGGATCGAACAAAGCTCCGCCCCCCAGGTCCTTCACGAGCCAGGCGCCGTGGCGAGCCGCCAGCGCGGCGAGCTCCGGGAGCGTGGGCCGCTCGACGAAGCCCGTCTGCCGGAAGTTGCCGGGGTGCACGCGCAGGATGAGCGCGCAGTCGGGCTCGTGCGCGAGGGCCTCCGCATAGTCGCCGAGGCGGGTCCGGTTCGTGGTGCCGACCTCGCGGAGCCGTGCGCCCGAGCAGGCGAGGACCTCCGGCACCCGGAAGCCGCCGCCGATCTCGACGAGCTCGCCGCGCGACACCAGCACCGGCCGGCCCGCCGCGAGCGCCGCGAGCACGAGCAGCACCGCCCCGGCGTTGTTGTTGACGACGAGGGCGTCCTCCGCACCCACGAGCGACGCGAGCGCGCGCTCGGCGAACGCGGCCCGCACGCCCCGCCTGCCGGTCGCGACGTCGAGCTCGACCGACCCGTAGGCGCCGCTCGTCGCCGCGAGCGCGGCCACGGCGCGCCCCGAGAGCGGCGCGCGCCCGAGGTTCGTGTGCAGCACGACGCCCGTCGCGTTGATGACGCGCCGCACCCGCGAGGCGAGCAGGGCGCGCGCGGCCTCGACCACGCGCTCCGCGAGCGCCGCCGGGTCGGGCGGCTCGCGGCCGACCTGCGCCTCGCGCCGCACCGCGGCGAGCTCGTGCCGCACGAGCGCCGTCACGCGCGCGCGCCCCAGGCGACCCACGGCGGGCGCGAGCTCGGCGCGCCCGAGCAGGTCGTCGACCTTGGGAATGCGCCGCAAGAGCGCGGCGGCCGGGCCCGGCGGCGCCACTTTGGCCATGGGCGCAGCAGCATGCCCTGGAGCCCCGCGTGCCGCCAGCACCCCAACGCCGACCGGACGGCGCCAGGTCCCGAGCCCGTGGGCCCGTGTCGCTTCGCGGCGATCAGGCGCGAAGGCGACCCGCGGTGATGATAACGTCGCGCACAGGGGGGACACCTTTGCGCCTACCCGGAAGACCAAGATGACGCTCCACCCTTCCAGCCCACGCGCCCCGCACCCCACCACCTGTCTTCGCACCCGCGCGCCCCGAGGCGCCGCACCCGAGGCGCGGCGCCGCGCGGCCGTGGTGGTCGCGGTGCTCGGAGGGCTCGCTGCCCTGTTCGCCGCCGGGGACAGCCGCGCCGTCTGGCCGCCGCCCGAGAGCGCCACCGCGGACGACATGATGGACCCGTCGAACTGGCCGAGCGATCCGAGCTACGGCTTCGGCGAGGACCAGAACGGCAACTGGCACAACGGGATGTGGCAGTACTTCTCGTTCGTGCCGCCGCAGTCCGGCAACCTCGTGCTCCGGCCCGACGAGACCGCGTCCGGCATGTCGGTCGATCTCGCGTGGCGCTGGAGCATCGGCGAGGACTCGGTGCGCATCGCGATCACCGACTCGGGCATCAAGTGGGACGACCGTGACCTCATCGATCGCGCCTGGCTGAACCCTGGCGAGATGGCGACCCACATGCCGACCCACGCCGACAGCTCGGCCTGCGGCGGCACGGCCGAGCTCACGGGCCTCGACTGCAACGGGGACGGCATCTTCTCGGTGTCGGACTACGCCGAGACGCCCACGCTGCAGCCGCCGGCGGGGACCAACCCGGCGGGCGACGTCGATCAGAACGGCGTGCTCGACGCGGGCGACCTCATCCACCAGTTCTCGGACGGCATCGACGACGACGCGAACGGCTACGTCGACGACATCTCCGGCTGGGACTTCATGAAGGACGACAACGACCCGTACGACGACACCCGCTACGGGCACGGGACGGGCGAGGCCAACGACTCCGTCGCGGAGGGCAACAACGGCCGGGACAGCCTCGGTGTCTGCCCGCGCTGCCGCTTCATCGCGATGCGCGTGGGCGACAGCTTCATCGCGGACGTGAACGCCTTCGCCGAGTCGGTGGTCTACGCGACCGACACCGGCGCCAAGGTCATCCAGTGCGCCCTCGGCACCATCAACATGAACCGCTTCGCCCAGGCGGCGCTCGACTACGCGTACGCGCACGGCGTGCTCGCGGTGACGAGCATGGCCGACGAGAACGCGCGCCACCACAACATGCCGGTCACGGCCAACCACACCCTGCCGGTGCACGCCGTCGTGTACGCGCCGGGCAACAAGACGAACAACGTCGAGACCTTCCTGTCGTTCAACACCTGCACCAACTTCGGCGGGCAGAACCTGCTCTCGGCGAGCGGCAGCGGCTGCTCGAGCGAGGCGACCGGCAGGCTCTCGGGCGCGGCGGGGCTCTTGTTCTCGCGCGCCATCGGGCAAGGGCTCAATCCGCCGCTCACACCGGCCGAGGCGCAGCAAGTGTGGTTCACGACCGCCGACGACATCGACGTGCCCGAGTCGCGCCAACCCGACAGCAAGTACTACTGGTCCCAGCCCGGCTTCGATCAGCGCTTCGGCTACGGGCGCATCAACGTGAACTCGGCGCTCACGGCGGTGAAGGACCACAAGATCCCGCCCGAGGTCGACATCGTGCGGCCGTACTGGTTCGAGGTGCTCTACCGCGACCAGGTGAGCGACGCGGTCCCGATCCAGGGCACGATCGCGGCCAAGCGCGCCGGCAGCTACGACTACACGGTCGAGTGGGCGCCCGGCGTGCAACCGCTCGACGCCGACTTCCAGACCATCACCTCGCAGTCCAACGTGCCGGCGACGGTGGTGTCCGGTGGGGCCGATCCGCTGGCCCTGCTCGACATCCGCACCATCAGCACCGAGCACACGCCCGACCCCGACAGCCCGCACGGCGAGAACGCGAGCGCCATCACGGTGCGCGTGCGCGCCGTGGCCCACTACGGCAGTCCGGCCGGCGACGTCCCGGGCGAGATGCGGCGAACCTACTACGTGCACGAGGACCCCGACCTCGTGAAGGGCTTCCCGATCTACGTCGGCGACAGCGGCGAGAGCAGCCCCAAGCTCGCGGACATCGACGGCGACGGGGTGCGCGACATCGTGTACGCGACGGGCGGGGGTCTCATCCACGTGCTGCGCGTGACGCCGACCGGGCCCGAGCCCCTCGCGGGCTTCCCGTTCCACGCCGAGCCGGTGGACGGCCTGCGCACGGCGCCGCCGACGCCGAGCACGCCGAGCTACCGTGGCTCGGCAGCCTACGTGAGCGGCGCCGTCGACCCGGACGCGGCCGGCGAGGCCTTCTCGGCGACGCCGGCCATCGCGGACCTCGACGGCGACGGCACGCCCGAGATCGTGGCCACCACGTACACCGGCACCACCTACGTCGTCGGACACGACGGCGTCGTGCTCGCCGGCTGGCCCAAGCGCCTGCCCGAGGTGCCGAGCTGCCCGCGCGACGGCAGCGTCCCCACGGGCCCCTGCACCGACACGCACCACATCACCGCGCGCGGGGCGTTCGCGTCGCCGGTCATCGAGGACATGGACGGCGACGGCGACTACGACATCGTGCAGGCCGCCTTCGACGGCAGCGTCTACGTGTGGGACGCCGCCGGCAACGATCTGCCGGGCTGGCCGGTCGCTCTCCACTACACGGGGCCGCTCGGCGGCACCGAGCCGGACTACGCGCGCGTCTTCACGACGCCCGCGGTGGGTGACTTCACCGGCGACGGCAAGCCCGAGGTGCTCGTCGGCTCGAACGAGACGCTCTCCGAGGCCGGGCAGGCCGGCGCGGTGTACCTCCTCGACGGGCGCGGAACGGCGGCGGGCCCCGAGCCGTGGCTGCCGAACTGGCCCGTGACGATGACGTCCCTGAACCTGTTCCCGGTCATCGCGGAGGGCGTTCCGAACTCCGGCGTCATGGGCACCTTCGAGGGCACGCTCGCCGCCGTCGCGCACGGCAACGCCAGCCTGCCGCTCATCATGCCGGCCGATCCGGGCCACCAGGCCCTGCTCGGCTCGAACCCGCCCAACATCCTCCCGGAGCGATTCGACGAGGCCAGCGGCGAGACCAAGCGCGGCGTCGCGTCCTCGAGCCAGTTCGGGCCGCTCTCGAAGGCGTTCCGGCCGAACACGATGCTGCCGCTCTTCTCGCAGCCTTCGCTCGGCGACGTCGACCAGGACGGCACGCTCGACGTCGTGGCGTCCGGCGGCTCGCTCAACCTCGCCATCAACCTGCAGACCGGCTCGACCCAGTCCGCGCTGCCCGGCGAGCACCTGGTCACGGTCTGGAGCGGCCGCACCGGCCTCATGCTCCCGGCCGCGCCGTTCATCCTCGAGGACTTCTCGTTCTTCAACAGCCAGACGATCGCGGACCTCGACGGCGACGACTACCCCGAGGTGATCCAGGGCTCGGGCGGCTACTTCCTGCACGCCTGGAACGGCTGCGGCACGGAGCCAGCCGGCTGGCCCAAGTTCACCGGGCAGTGGATCATCCCGACGGCCGCCGTCGGCGATCTCGACGGCGACGACAAGCTCGAGATCGTCACCGGCACCCGCAGCGGCTGGCTCTACGCCTGGCACACGAACGGGCGCAGCGACGGCGTCGTGGCCTGGGAGAGCTACCACCACGACAACCGCAACACCGGCAACGCCGACACGCCGCTCGAGCAGGGCGACCCGGCCCGCCTCGCACCGACGCCCCTCACGACCGAGCTCTGCACCGCGCTCGCGGCGCCGCCCGCCGATCTCGCGCTCGGCGGCGGATGCAACTGCACGCTCACCGGCGCCCGTGAACCGAGCCCCGCGTGGCCGGCCGCCCTCGCGGCGCTCACGGCGCTCGGAGCCGCAGCCGGTCGACGCAGCGCGTCACGACGCCGCCGCGCCACGCGGCGCGCCTAGCCGTCGGCGCGGGGTCGCGCCGGCGGACGCACGGCGCGCACGGAACACGGGAGCGCTCGACCGGCGTTGGAGGGTCATGGCCGAAGCCATGCCCGCCTGCGCTGCTCTCGGGGACGTGCCCGTCGCCACGCCCCACTCGCCCGCCGGCGCCTGCGTCACGCACACGGCCCCGCTCGGCCGCGAGCTGTGGGCGCTCGGGGGGCCGGCCATCGCCCACATGCTGCTCGTCACCGTGGTCTTCGCGGTGCAGCGGCTCGTCATCGGCCACTACGACTCGCTCGCGCTCGCATCGTTGCAGGTCTCCGCGCTCCTCGTGTGGACGCTCTACTCGCTGTTCGGCGCGGTCGGGGTGGCGGCGCTCGGCCTCATCGGCCGCGCCATCGGAGCCGGAGACCGCGCACGCGCCGCCGCGGTCGCGCGCCTCTCGCTGCAGAGCGCCGCCGCGCTCGGCGTGCTCGCCGCGCTTCCGCTCGGGCTGTTCGCGCGACCCATCTGCGGGGCGCTGTTCCCGAGCGCCTCCGGGCCGGTGCTCGACGAGGCCGAGCGCTACCTGCTCGTGGTCGCGCCCGCCCTGCCCTTCGCGCTCGTCGAGGGCGCCGCCGCCGCGTGCCTGCAGGGCGCCGGAGACACGCGCACGCCGCTCTACGCGGCCGCGGCCGGCAACGTGCTGCACGTCGTCGTGGCGGCGACGCTCGTGGGCGGCGCGTTCGGGCTGCCCGAGCTCGGCGTCCGCGGTGCCGCGCTCGGGGCTGCCTTGGCGTTCATGGTGCAGGCGCTGTGGCTGTGCCACGCGCTCTACCGGACGGGCTCGCCGCTCGAGCTCCGCGCGCCCGCCACGCGCCGGCGAACGGTGAGCCGCACGCTCGCGCGCCTCAGCTGGCCGCTGCTCGGCGACAAGCTGCTCTACCACGCGGGCGACCTCGCCTTCGTCGCGATCATCGGCGTCGCCGGCGCGAGCGCCATGGCAGCCAACCAGGCGCTGCTCAGCGTCGAGGCAGCCTGCTTCCTCACGGCCGAGGGGCTCGGCGGCGCCGCCGCGACGCTCGTCGCTCACTAGCTCGGCGCGGGTCAGCTCGGACAGGCGCGCCGGGTCGGGTGGGTTGCCGCGGCCTCTGCGGCAGCCGCGCTCGCGGTCGGCGCGGTCCTGTTCGTCGCGGCGCCGCGCGTGCTCGTCGGCGCGTTCACCCGCGACGCCGCGGTGGTCGAGCTCGGCGCCCGGACCCTGTGGGTCGCAGCCCTCGCCCAGCCGTTCATGGGCTTCGCCACGGTGGCGGCGATGAGCCTGCGCGGCGCCGGGGCGTCGCGCACGGTGCTCGTCACCATGGTCGTCTCGTCGGTCGGGGTGCGACTCGGCGCGAGCTACCTCCTCGGCGTGGTGCTCGATCTCGGGCTGCCCGGCGCCTGGCTCGGCAGCACGCTCGACTGGATCGTGCGCGCCGCGGCGCTCGGCATCGCGTGGTGGCGCGGCGGCTGGCAGCGCCCGCCGTCCTCCACGGGCGCGCCCCACGCCGCCTGAGGCCGGGCCGTCACTCGGCGCGACGGCGCGGCTCGGGCTTCACGAGGGCGAAGAGACCCCCGAGGAAGCCGAGCGCCCCGCTGCCGATCATCACCCACACCGCGAGGCCCGCGCGGGCGCCGTGCTTCTGCGCGGTGCGCGCCACCTCGTCCGTCGTCGCGGCATGGGCGAGCAGGCCCCACCCGGCGGCCGCGGCAAGCCCGACCAGCATGGCGACGAAGCCGAGCACGCGCCCGAAGTGCGTGAACGCGCCGAGCACCGCGAGCGCCACGAGCAGCAGGGCCGGCGCGAAGAAGCCGAGAATGGCGATGCGGTAGCGCGCCAGGTTCTCGTCGATCGAGACCACCGCCTCCCGCGCCTCGGGCGGTAGCTCGTTGCGCCCGCGCGCCACGCCGGCCGCGGCCTGGATGGCGTCCATGCCCTCGACGAGCTGGAACGCACTGAGCTCGGCGTGGATGGTGCCGTGGTCGACGGCGATGACCGGAACGAAGAAGCCGGCGATGCCCGCCAGGCCGGCAATGAGCACGATGAGCTTCGCGATCTTCATGGTTCCGTCGCCCGCGGTCGGTGAGGCTCCCACGGCACGGGGCCGGCGGGAAGGCGGCCGCGCGCGATGCGTAGGAGAGCTCGGGGACGAAGCCCGGACCGTACGCGCTGGCGCTGGACGTGGAGCCGCGAGAAGTCGCGACTTGACGCTGGCCAGGCAAGTCGGTCTCCTTCTGCTTGCCCATGCGACCGCCCGAACCTCACGTCTGGGTCCAAGCGCTCGGTGTCTGCCTCACCCTCGCCGGCGGTTGCGCCTCGAGCGGCGAGCCCGCGGTGCCTGCCACCACCGTGTCGCCGAGCGCCGCCGCGTCGGGTGCCGCGGGCGCCCCCGCTGCGAGCGCCCCCAGGCCGAAGACCGTGCCCACCGCGTGCGCCGAGCCCGGCAAGAAGGAGTGCACGCCCGACCCCGCCTTCGCCAAGGCCCTCTGCGAGGGCGGCTCGCCGACCCTCGCGCTCGTGCTGTTCGCCAAGGGCACGCCGTGGACGCGCGCCTACCTCACGCGCAAGACCGCGGCCTGGAACGCGTCGGGCGGCGCGTCCTCGAACGACGACCTCGCGCAGGACGAGGAAGTGCTGATCCTGCGCGTGCGCGAGCCGAGCACCGGCGGCATCGTCGTCAGCGGCCAGGAGAAGAGCTACGACGCCCTGCGCTGGGACGGCGACTGCGTGACCCTGTCGAGCGGCGAGGTCGCGCTCCAGCGCCCCGGCCGCCCGCGGCTACCGCGCTTGCTCTGGACCAAGCTCGAGAACGAGATGCGCGACGCGCTCCGGGAGAATCCCGCCATCGACGAGGCCTACCGCGCGGTGCGCAAGGAGTGCAAGGGCGTGACGATGGGCTCGGTGTCGAAGGCCTGCGAGGTCGCCGACGGCCGCCTGGTGGACGCGGTCGCCAAGCACGTGCGCGAGGGCGGCCGGCTCGCCACGCCGCGCGAAGTACCGTAGCGCCAGCCGACGCTCCCGGACGCTACAGCGAGCGCCTGGGCCCGGGGTCGAGCTTCAGGAGCACGTCGGCGTGCGGGTGCACGTGGTAGTAGAGCGCACGCCGCGGCGCCTCGGCCATGATGCCCTCCCAGGTGCGACGCCGCGGCTTCTTCATCTGGTCGGCGAGTGCGTGAGCGAAGCCGGTCACCGGATCGACGTCCTCGATCAGGATCGCGTGTTGGTGGATGTTGCCGTCGCGCTTCACGCCCTGGATCGCGACCACGTCGCCGGGGGCGAGCTCGTCCGCGCGGTCGGCGAGGAAGCGGAAGTAGCGGCTGCGCTCGCGGAACTCGATGTGCTCGGCCGCGCCGAAGCGGTGGAAGTCGAAGGCCTCGGGATGGCTCTCGGCGAACAGCCCGAAAGCGATGACTCCGCCGCGATTCGCGATGCCGAGGCGATTGAAGTCGAGCCCGCCCACCACGCGCTCGCGCGCGTCCCCCTTGCCGCGGTACCAGGTGCCCGAAGCGCGCTCGTAGCTGTCGAGCACGAAGGCGACGCACACCTCGGGGGGATTCGGTCGCCCCGCGGCGTCGAACACCGGGTAGCCCTCGCCGTCGTACATGAAGCCGGCATCGCCACGCCGGTAGGCCCACTCCCACAGCGGCCGCAGGCGGCCGTCCTCGAGGTGATCCTTGGCCGTCCGCGGCCGGTCGAACGGCAAGGCCTCGCCGACGATGGCGGTCACGCTCGCGCGCAACGCCCGGAGCGCGCGGCGCCGGGGCGCGTCCTCGGCCTGCCAGGTCGCCACGGCACGCCGTTGCTCGGCCGGTGCGTCGAGGCACCCGAGCTCGAGCGCCGCGCCGCGCGAGACGAGCAAGGCGCGCACCTCGCGCCCCCCGAAGCGCAGCGCGGCCACGATGGCGTCGCGGCGCAGGGCCTCGACGCGCACGCGGTCGAAGCCCACCTCGTGCGCGAGGGCGGGCAGGTCGCGAGCGAGAGGCGCCTCGAGCTCGGCCGGATCGACGGCGACGCGGTCGCCGTGCAAGAGCTCCGCGGCGCGCCCCGCGAGATCCCCGCTGGCGTAGCGGTACTCGGCCTGCCGCCCCACGCCGACGAGCTCGACCGCGTAGCGGCGGCTCGCGCGCTCGAGCCACAGCTTCGGCTCGTCGAACAGCAGCTCGAGCGTGACGCCGCGGACGAGCTCGAAGGCCTCGACCGGGTTGTCGCTGTAGAGGTAGCCCTGCCGCAGGAGCGCAGCGCGGAGGGCGACCTTGTCCCCGCGCAGGCGGCGCACGAGACCGTCGAGCCGCTGCCGCCACGCGGCGCTCGCCTGCTCCGCCTCGCCCTCGCGCCCGGACGGCGCGGCGCCGTCGAGCGACACCTTGGGGGCCGCGGCGAGCGCGGCCCGCGCGACCTCCGGCAGCTCGGCCTCGGGTGTCGGCGCGGGCGCCGCGACCCATACCACCGCCTCGCCGCGCGCGCGCCCGAGGATCGCCACGCGCTTCTGCTCGAACTCGGGCGCGCCGGGCTCGGCCGGCTCCCCGAGCACGGCCTCGATGCGCCGCTGGCACGTGACCCTCTCCTCGTCCCAGTCGGCGACCGGCACTCCCGGGCGCGGGAGCGGGACCTCGAGGCGCTGCGCGCGCTCGCTGCAGCCGCCGAGGAGCAGGACGCCGAGAAGGATCGAGCCGAGCCGCGAAGAAAAAGCGCGTTGCATGCACGCCTCACCTGAGATGTTACCCCACCCGCTGCCGATCCAACGCCACGCTCGTGCGACGGACATCCGAGCGGCGGGCCGGCGGGCACGATCGCGTCGCCCCCCCCGGACCGGAAAATGGCCCGAGGCGGCTACGACTGCAGCACGCCTTGCAGGGCCTGCCACAGCGACTGCACGCTCTGGAAGCGGTCGTTCGGCGCGACGGCGAGGGCCTTCTTCACCCACTCGTCGATCCGCGCCGGCAGGTCGGGGCGCAGCGCGTGCAGGCTCGGCCGCGGCGCGCGGGTCACCTGGAGGATGAGCTTGTCGATGGTCTGCTTGGGGTCGAAGGGCATCTGGCCGGCGAGCAGCCTGAAGACCACCACCCCGAAGGAGTACACATCGATGCGGTGGTCGATGAGGTCCGGCTTGCCGAGCCACGCCTCCGGCGCGATGTACGCCGGCGAGCCGGCGACCATGCCCTGCATCGTGAGCGGGTCCATCTTCATGTCCTTCACGAGCCCGAAGTCGAGCAGGCGCACGCGGCCACGCCCCGCGCTCCGGAGGACGAAGATGTTCGCGAGCTTGAGGTCGCGGTGGATGATGCCCCGCGCGTGCGCGGCCTCGAGCGTCGTCGCTATCGGCTCGAGCAGCTCCTGGAGCTCGCGCACCGGCATGAACTGCCCGTGCTCCTCGTAGCTCTGCACGTGGCGACCGAGGTCCGTGCCCTCGAGGTACTCCATCACGAGGTACATGCCGCCGCCGGAGGCCTTGTTGAACGCGAACACCTGCACGGCGCTCGTCCCGGACAGCTGCCCCATCGCCCGTGCCTCACGCTGCATGCGCGTGGCGAAGCCGGGCTCGCGCGCGATGTCGGCGTGCAGGAACTTGATCGCCACCTGGCTCTGCAGCTCGAGATCCATGGCGCGGTAGACCGTGCCGTGGCCCCCCTTGCCGATGGGGCTCAAGATCTTGTAGCGCTCGTCGATGATGTCGCCGGTGTCGTAGCCCATGCAGAGCTCCTGAAGCGTCGCGGATCGGGCCAGCATAGATCAACCGTCCGGGCGCCGCCGCACAAAGCCCGGAACAGCGGAAGGCGCCGCGGCCGTACCGAGCCCCGCGCTAAGCACTTGACGTTGCGCGCGACGTAGATAATGTTCGCGGCCGCTCTGGCCCTCGCGGCGAGGGCAAGGCTCCGGGCCCGGTCCGGAGGCAACCCGCACGTAGAGCAGGCGGGTAGCTCAGCGGTAGAGCGTCGGCCTTACAAGCCGATGGTCGCAGGTTCGAATCCCGTCCCGCCTACGAGTCAGGAGAGCAGCGGGCGCTCGCCACAGAATCGCAACCACACTTGGGGTGGTAGTTAAGTCGGTTATAACGCCGGCCTGTCACGGCGGAGGCCGCGGGTTCGAGTCCCGTCCACCCCGCCGATTTTCGCATACTTAGACGCGTTCTGACGAAACTTCTGACGAAACCCGCCCTCCCGGGCCGCTCCGAGTAGCGTCGCCGGGAGCGCTGGGAACGGCTCCCCGAAGCCCTCCCGCAGCGCTTCGGCCGTGCGCACGTAGCCCTGCGTCGTCGCGAAGTCGGTGTGCCCGGCCCGCTGCATGATGCGCAGCGGCTCGTCGCCCCGGACCGCGAGCCAGGTCAGGCCCGATGCCCGGAGGTCGTGGAAGGTGACGGCGCGGCTCGTCGCGGTCGCGTGGTGGAGCTCGGCCCGCTCGACGCCCGCGAGCCCGAGCTTGTGCCGGAGCCCCTTGCCCAGCGTGCGGAAGCTCGGAAGCTCCGGGAACACGCGCCCGGTACCGCCCGCCTCCGCGCGCATCGCGGCGAGCAAGGGCAGCAACGCGGGCTCGGCGGGAACGCGTCGAGCGGCCGCGCCCTTCGTGTGTTTCTCGGAGCCGTCGCGGCGGTCGTGAGCCCGGTGGACGTGGATCGCGCCGTGCTCGAGGTCGACGTCTTCCCAGCGCAGCATGCGCAGCTCCCCCGCGCGGCAGTAGGTGTAGACGGCGACCGCCACGAGGCGGCGCCACGCGAGCGCCACGGCCTCGCACGACACGAGGCGCAGGAACTCGCTCGGATAGACGAACTGCTTGGCGAGACGGGCGCCGCGGTCCGGGCCTCGAACGTCCCGGCTCGGGTCGTCATCGCGGCACCGGAGCGCTTCGACCTTCGACTTCTGCGCGTCCGCGCACATGCTCGTGCACGTCCCCCACGCGTTCGCGGCGGACTTCCACGAGAGGTCACCGGCGCGCACCTTGGCGTCGAGCGTGCGCACGACCTCGCGCATGTCGGCGGCCGTCCAGCCGCGCGGGTGCTTCGCCGCGAGCACCGGCGCGAGGTGCACGCGCCAGTGCCCGTCATTCTCCGGCACGGAGGTCAAGCCCCGGGCGCGCCGAGCGTCGAGCCAGGCGGCGACCCACGCGGCCGCGCCTTCGCCGTGGTCCGCGGGCGCTGCCGGCGCGGCGCCGGGGCGCCGGGCGTGCTCCGCGGCGGCGAGGTCGGTCGCGTCCTTCGCGAGCGTGCGGGCGTCCGCCTCGCTCGTGCCCACCGGCAGGCACACGGGCTTTCCGCGGCCGCCTCCGGGCAGCGTGATCCGGATGTCGAAGTGGTCGCGGCTCGGGGCGCCCGTGGAGTGCCACGAGACGGAGCCGGTGCGCGGGCGGCCCATCTAGCGGGCCTCCGGCGGTGCGCAGTCGCACCATGGGCCCCAGTGCTTCGCGGCGACCAAGGCCCGGGCCGCCTCCACCTGCGTGAAACGGCGCAGCGCGCGAGCGCCGGTGTCTCGCGCGCTGTCCTCGCGACCGAACACGAGGTCGAGCACCACGTCGTAGACGCGACCGCTCGCCGCGTGCTCGAGCCACGCGTGGCGGTGGTGCGCAAGGCCCCATGTCCCGTGCACGAGCTCCCACTCAGTGCCGACCGGCGCCCCCGAGAGAGAGCGTCCGGCGAGCTCAAAGCAGCGCCCAGCGCGCACGCGCGATCTTACCCGCGGCACGTCCGGGCCGGGCCGGGCGCCCCGTGGGAACGCTCGCGCCACTTCGACCTTGCCCTTCGCCGTCGCCGTCTCTACGTTCTTCTCGCTCATGAGGGTGACTCCTCGTGTGCCGTGGGCCGGGCGTTGACGCGCGCCGGCCTTTTTCTTTCTACGCCCTCTTGCCCCGCGCCGTCGAGCGGCGTCGCGGGGGCGTCCAGTCGGCCGGCAGGCCGCACGCGGCGGGCCTAGTTGGTCGGCCAGGTCGCCTTCCGATACATGTCAACGAGGGTGGAGATCGTCTTGCCACGAGGCATGCTGACCAACATGGCGTAGGTGTACCCGGGCTCCTTGTTGCCTTCCCGTTCCCACTGTTCCGCGCCCTCGCCGCTGTAGTAGGCGATCCCAAGCTCCTTGAAGCCGGCCGCGCCCATGGCCGCGCGCAGTCGCGAGAGCTCCTCGCCCCGCAGGCGTCCCTCGTGGTCATCGTTCCACGGGTTGTTGTTGTAGACGACCGCTCGGCGCCCCCCGACGTCCCACACGCCGCGTCGGGACTCGAAATACTCGTCATGCGCTGCGCGCGCGTAGGGCATGGCCTCGTTCGTGAGGCGGTGCGCGTCGTTCGGTTGCGGGTGAGCTTCCATTGCGTCCTTCTCTTTCTGCTTCGGCTGCACGGTCGACACCCCAGCCACGACTTCAAGGCCAAGCACGTCTGCTAGCCGGTCTGCCGTGTCGAGGGTGATCCCTTGTTTTCCGGTCACGAAACGCGAGAGCACGCTCTCAGCGACACCAACTTGCTGGCTTAGCTGGTAGCGCGTAACCCCGCTTTCCTGGACCGCCTTGCGCAGTGGCCCGCTAACCGGGCGGCGCTGCTTTCTAGCTGCCATACTTGCTATCTAACACGTCCTTGCTGGACAGCAAGTGCAAACGACCGCCGCGCCCCGCGGCGAGCGAGCCAGGGACCGGGCGCCCCGCCGTGGGGCGGCTTAGAAGCGCCGGTGCCGCCCGCCACGCCACGAGGGCGGCGAGCGCGGGCGTCACGGCCGACCTTCGGCGCTCGGCGCGCCAGCCGGGCGCGGGGCCCACCACGGCCGGACCGGCCGGACCGGCGGCACCTCGAGGCGGGCGGCCGACACGGCGGCCGACACGGCGCGCCCCTGCTCGCATTCTCCGCACCTGCGCATCCGCTCGTCCAGGCGGGCGAGCGACTGGCGGCGGACGCAGGCCGTGGTCGCGAGCGTGCATGCGTACGCGACGCACCGGAACACCTCGAGGTGCCGGGGCGAGCGTGGCACGCACGCCGGGCTCACCTCGGCACCGCTCGCCGCGGGCCCGACTGGCTCCACTTCGCCGGCCGCTGGGGGCACACCGGCGGCCTCATGTCGCGCTCGGCTCGCGCCGCCTCGAGGCGAGCGCGCTCCGCGGCACCGTCGCGTGCGGGCCGAGCACGCCCGCGCCCCCAATCGCCGCGGTACGGCTCGGGTGCGGCCGCGAGCTCGAGCTCGTGCGCGGCGGCGCGGAGGGCGTCGACCACCCGGGCCAGCTCGTGCCGCCGGATGGTGCAGCCCTTCGGGCTCGGCCGGAGCTCGCCGTCCGCGCCGCGGAACCACACGCGCAGCTCCGCGGCCGCCGCGCCCCTGCGCACGCTCACCCGCAGCACCTCGCCGGGCTTACCATCGCGCTCGAGCTCGCAGAGCACGTACCCAGGGTCTAGCTCGTCGTCGTTCGTTGCCATCCCGTCACCCCTCGTCGCCGCGCGACGCCTCGAGCTCGAGCCACACGCGCTCGACTAGCTCACGTGCCGCGCCGGGCCCGACCCAGACGTGCAGTCGCAGCCCGCGAGCGTTGAGCCGGACGCCTCCGTGCACGCGCGCCCGCTCCTCGGCGGTGCGCGCGACGATCGCGTGCGCCAGGTCGTCACCCGTGCCGATGATGGCTCCCTTGATCCCCCCGGGAAAGGCCACATCGATCAGCGCGACGATGCGCGTCCCGGTGGGCGCCGAGCTGTTCGATATGTGGTCGGCCACGCCCCGCTCGAGCAGGCGCACCGCGAACCGGTCGGCCGCGGTGCCGTGCTGTGTGCTCGTCGCGAAGGTCATGGGTCCTCCTTGAGGGAGGCAGCCTCGCCCGCAACGGCCTCGCCGGCAGCGGTCGGCCACTCGTGCGTCCGATAGTCCTCGCCGTCGGGGTTCGGGACGGTCGCCCACTCGTTCGGGTCGCCGCCGCTGGCGTCCACCGGGCCGCTGCCGCCGCCGGCGCCTGCCCCGGTGTACTTGCCGGGCGCGGCCTGCGCGACGCTGCCAGTGGGCTTGCCGCCGGCGGCCTTGACCTTCTCGTACTGGCGGAAGGTGATCTCGATCGTGTAGAGACCCGACCCGTCGCCGACCGGCTGCCCCACCTTGTCCGGCACGACGGAGTGGATTCCCTGCATCGCGCACCACGGGTGCTCGATGTCGAGCGCCACCGGCTCCGTCCGCGTCGTCGTGGCCATCGCCGTGGTCGTGGTGCCGGTCGTCGCGGTCTGGGCGAACCGCGGCCCGAGGTTGTTGCTCGTCGCCGGCACTGCTCCGCCGCTCGGGCTCGCGGTGCCGCCCTCGGGCAGCACCAGGAGCTGGCGGAAGATCTCCCACCTCTTGAAGTGCGCCGGCGCCCAGAGCTTGAGCGTCACGGTGAAGAGCGCGGGCTGTCCGAGCCGCTCGAGCCCTTCGACTGCGGCTCGTCCCACCGATACTGCACGTCGCATCCGGACACGGTCGCGACGCCCGGGGAGATGCAGCCGGCCAGCACGATGTAGTCCCACTCGCTCGGGTTCGTGATCGGGTCGAGCTCGGTCGCCGCGAACTGCTGTGCGTCGATGGTGGTCATGCTGCTGCTCCGGAGGACAGGAGAGCGGCCTCGAGCGCGTCGGCGATGCGTGCCTCGAGCAGCTCGCCGGCGTCGCCCGCGTCCTTCACGCCGACGATGCTGCCGATGTGGACGACGACGCTTCGCCCACCGCGCGGCGCAGGCGACGCCGCCGGCGCGGTGACCATCGCGCGCACGGCCCGCGCCGGCGTGTCGTTCGCCGCGATGCCCTGGCCGAAGCCCTCGGCCGTCTGCGCGCCGAGCCGCGCGAAGACCCGCGAGGGAGAGTGGATCTCGAGGGCGGACTTCATGATCGCGGTGATGCTCGACGCCATCCCGGCCGCAGCCGCCGTGGCCACGCTCTGCTTGGCGGAGATGCCCGACGCCACGCCCTGCGCGAGCGCGGCGCCGGCGTCTTGTCCCTGCTGGCGGTACTTGTCCAGGGTCGCCGTTTGGTCGCCGGTCAGGGGCTCTCCCGAAGCGATGCGGTCCCTGCTCTTCCGCTGCATCGTCTCGATCATGGTCTCGCCGGGGTGACTCACCACGTCCGCGACGCTGCTTACGACATTGAGCAGCGCGGTCGCGGCGCTCACGGCCACGTCGAACCCAGCGGCGAGCTTCGGCAGCGCAGCTGACGCCGTGTCGATGAACCCCGGGAGGCGCTCCAGCGCCTTGCCGACGGTGCCCGTGATCTTCGTGGCGAAGTCCGCCGCCGCCGGGCTCTGTAGGAACGACTCGATCTTGCCGAACACCGCGTCGAAGCCCTTGGCCATGGCCGGGCTCGCCATCATCTCGCCGAAGCGCCGCTTGATGCGGTCGATCCCCGCCTCGAAGGTCTGCCCACGCTTGATGGCCGCGCCACCAAAGAGCCGCTCTTGCTCCTTGGCGAAGCCAGCCGCGCTCCGCGAGCCCGCCTTGAGCTGGTCGACCAGCGGCTGAAGCGCCTCGCTTGCGTCGCCCGTCGCGGCCTGCCGAATGGCGAGGCCGTGCAGCGCGGAGGACAGCTCCTTGCCGCGCACGCCCGCCTTGATGAGCGTCGCAGCCCATCCACCCACGTCCTTCGTCGCGACGCCGTAGGTGTCGGCGAGCCCCGTCACGCGCTTGTCGAGCGCCATCGCCGCCGACTCCGAGTGCAAGAGCCCCTCGTAGGTGATGCGGTCCGCCTGCTGCATCTTGAAGGCGCTGAGCGACGCCTTGCCGATCTCGATCCCGTAGTGGGCAACGGCCCGCGTGGTCGCAATGAAGGCAGCCCCGACTTGGATCGCCACCCGGATGACGCGCGCGAGCTTGGGGCTCTTCTCGGCCAGTTTGTCGAGCGCCGCCCCCAACATCCCCGAGCCGCTGGCGCCGCGCTTCAACACGGTGTCGAGGAGCCCAACCGAGCCGGACACGTTCTTCTGCGTCGCGACGAGGGAGTTAGCGTTGGTCGAGGCGTTCGCGTACTTCGCGGCGAGGCCCGCGAGCCGTCCCTGCGCCGCGACGTTCGCGCTCGACATGCGCGAGAGCGTGTCGCCGCTCGCCGCGCTGCTCTGCCGAGCCGCCGCATGGCCGCGTCCAGGTTGCTGATGACGCCCTGCTCGCGCCTCATCGCCGCCTCGAGCGCGCCCAGGCCGCCCGTCGTCTCGGCCAGGCCCGGGGCCTTCGTTGCGATAGAAATTTCGTAGCTCGTGTCACCGGCCATGGTGGTGGTTCCCTTTCAACTAGCCTTGCTGCGCGAGCGCGGCCGCGCGTTGCTCCTCCGGGATGGGCGCGTCCCCGACGCTGGCGATCTTGGCGCGAAGCAGGGGGACCAGGTTGTCCGCATTGAGGCGGTCGGACTCGGTGACGAGGTTCTCGGTGTTCATGGTGGTCGTCCGTTTCTGCGGGGGCGTGCCCCGCGGTGATTCAGTGCCGGTGTCGGTGCTCGAGCGCGACGCGCAGCGCCTCCGCGGAAGGGCCAGCGGCGTCGAGCGCGGCAACCTCCTCGGCGAGGGAGAGTGCGAGATCGTCGGAGCTCACGAGCGGCTCGCGAGCGACGCTTTCGCGCAGGCGCGTGGCCGTCGCCCGCACGGACGGGCCCATGGCGATCACGCCGCCGGGCGTGCGGCTCACCTGGCGCGTCGCGACCTCGAGCGCGGCGGCCCCGCCCTCGAGCGCAGCCTTCGCGATCGCCGCGACGTAGAAGCGCAGCTGCTTGTCGCGCTTCGCGTGGCCGGGGTCGACCCTGGCGAGGTTCTCGATCCTGTCGTTCGTGGGCCGCGGTCTGTAGCCGATGCTGCCGTCGAGGCGGGCGAGCGCCGCCCGGGCTACGTCGAGCCACTCCCCGCGGAGCTTGATGCCGCGCTCGCGGAGGGCGCCGCCGTAGCCCTCGGGCACCGCCTGGGCCGCAGCGAGCGCCGCCTCGCAGTAGGCGACGCTGGCCCTCGCGGCCGGCCCGTGCACGGCGAGCGCAGCCGCGATTCGATCGGCCTCCACCCGGCCCTCGGCCAGCCGCCTAGCGGCCATGCGGCGCTCGTGACTCACGGCCGAGCTCCCGCGCCCTGCCGCTCGGCCGCCTCGGCCGCAGCGACACGCCGCATGACGCGATCGCGGCGCATGGCGAAGACGGCCAGCAGCACCTCGGGCGCGGGCGCGAGAGAAGGCTTGTGGAGGCCCGCCGATGCGGCCGCCCGTTCGTTCGCGGCGGCGCGGCGAGCGGTGTAGGCGGCGAGCTCGCGGACCTCGGAGAGGGGCCAGAAGACGATCGCGTCTCGAATCGTCCGCGACGGGCGCGGGCGAGGCGGCCGCGCGTCGAACGAAGGCGCCAGCGAGGTGCGATTCGCCTGCGCCGTCGCCTCCTCCTCCGCGTTGGCCTTGCGCGCGTCGGTCGCCCAGCCCGCCTGCTCGAGCTTGAAGGTGATGGCACGCGCGAGCGTGTCCGACTCGCTGAGCGCGCGGAGCAGCCGGAGGCCGTGCTGACTCGCACTCTCCAGCTCGGCGACGTCCTTCGCGGCGTCGAGCCCGTCGAGGTGAGCGACCACGTGCGCCCGCATCGGCTCGCGGAGCTCGTCGGCGATGGGCGCGGCCTCGATCTCGCCGAGGAGCGCGCGCAGGTCGCGCGCCACGTTCGCCGACTCGCGGCGCACGGGCTCGGCGGCGAGGTCGGTCGCGTGGAGCGCCGCTTCGTAGGAGGCGCGAGAGATCGTGCCGCCGCGCGCGACCGCTTCGGTCAGGTGTCCGCAGGCGCGCTCGTGATCCACGTTGGTTTCGGTGTTCTGATCCATGGTTCGTGTCCGTTCTGCGGGGGCGTGCCCCGCGGTGCGATTCTTCACGGCGCGTTTCGGGGCGGACTTCATGCTCGTTTCTTCCCGCGACCGCGGCCGCTGCTCTGCGTGGTGTGTTCCGCGGGCGCGGACGCCTCGAGCGCCTGAAGTGCGCGCTCGACACGGGGCGCGAGGTCGAAGGCCCCGAGCGCCGCTCGCGCTCGGGCGAGGCGCGCTCGGGCCTCGGTCTCGACCACGGCGCGCGAGGGAGCGCCGTGGACGAAGGCGCGCCCTGCGGCAGCCACCTCGACGCGGGCCGCCTCGTGCGCGGGCCCGTCGACCGCGTGGATCGCGGCGGCGAGCTCCTGCGCGGCGACGTGCGCGCCGCGGTCCTCGAGGAGCACGCGCAGGAGACGGGCCTCCCGCAGCGCCGCTGCGCCGAGCTCTTGGCGGAGGTCGTTCACGCGAGCCATCCCCTCGTGGGCGAGGGCTGCGCCGGCGGCGGCAGCGCGGCTCGACCGCTCGGCGCAGTCGGCACCGCCGAGCGCCGCGCCACCTCGGCTCGATACGCTCGAGCGCCCGCGGCGGCGGCCGCCGGGCCGAGGGCCGCGAGCACCCGCGCGAGCTCGGGGGGCAGCTCGAACCGGCGCGCCGCGGCCGCGCGGCGGGCCTGGGCAGCCCGGGTCTCGCGGACCACGACCGACACCATGGATCGGAAGACGGTGCGCTCGGCCTCGGTCAGCCTGCCGGTCCGCGGTTCGGTGCGACCCTCGAGGGCAGCGATCTGCAGCTCGACGGCGCAGCGCGTAGAAATGTCGTGGCTCATGGTCTCGGTTCTCCAGTTGGGGGGTCAGAGGGTGGAGGGTCGGACGCCGCGCAGGATGCGCGAAGCCCACGTCACCCACGCCGCTACGCGCGCGTCAGTGAGGCTCGGGGCGAGTTCGGCCACGTGGTCGTGCTCGGGTGCAGGCGGGGGCTCGGGCTGGCGCACCACGGGCTCGACGCGCACGACGGCCGGGGGCGGTGCCGCAGGGGTCGAGGGCGCCCTCGTCGACGAGACACCGGGCAGGCTGGGCCGATGCTCGCGCGCCTCGCGCTCGGCTCGCTCGATCGCGACGGACAACAGCGTGAAGCTCGGCTTGTCGCTGTCGAACGTGACCGTTCGGTCCCCCATGTAGCGCAGCTCGACCACGGCGCGCCCGCCACCTGCCCACGCGTGCACCGACCCGATCCGGCTCGTGCGGCTCATGGGGCACCCGTCGGGGCGGGGGGGGGCGGCGTCGCCCGGCCGGCCATGCGCGTGCAGCACCGCGGGCACGCGTGCGTGCAGCCCTGGGCCTCGGCGCGTGCGCGGCCGTCCTCGACCATCACCCGCAGCCGCTCTGTCATGGCGTCGCGCGCCTCGTGGTTGGCGGGGTCGAGCGCGGGGTCCAGCGGCGGTGGTCCCTCGAGCGCAGCGATCGCCTGCACGATCTCGCGCTCCGCGCGCGTCGTCGCGGCCCAGGCGCTCACGTTGCCGCTCTTGCGCGCTGCCGCGCCGAGCTCGCCCGCCTCGGCGAGCCGGAGCCGCAGGCGCGCGAGCGCCTCGTCTCGGGCGGCCCCCGGGGCGTCGAAGGGCGCGGCGCCGGCCCCGGGCGCCTGGGCGCCACCGCCGTGGGGCGCCTTGGGGCGGGCGCGCGGGTCCTGCCGGCGCCGACGCAGAACCGGCCCCCCCTCGGCGTCGGCGCGGGCCAGGGTGCGGCGGACGGTCGCCTGGCTCACCCCGAGCCGCGCGGCCGCGTCGCGCTGCGTAGCGCCCCCGGCGACGAGCGCCACCACGCGTTTCGCGGCCGTTTTCGAGAGCTTTCGCGGCGAGCTAGGCGGTTTCATTGTGGTTTTTCCGCTAGAAAGTCACGTACACAAGGTCAGGTTGCGCCGTTGACTGCCGGCATGGGGGGGGCATGTCATAAAACTACCTACCTTTGCGCACACCACGCTGCGGGTGATGCTGGTGATAAGTGGGATGTTCCCAACCCTTCGCGCCCGAGATGGCAGAACACTTCTGCCAATTGGGGGAGCCGCGGTGCCGAACATGTCCCGCATGCCCTGCATCACCCGCACCTCGTGCTGCCCGAGCGCACGTCCTTGACCAGCCACACGGCCACGCCGTCACGGGCGTTCCCGTGGTCGAGCAGGGCCATCCCGACGACTCGGCCCCGCAGGCGGCGAAGTGCGTACCCGAGCGCTCGCGCGCTAGGCGCCCTGCCCGGCTGCGTCTGCACCAAGGTCTCGATCGCGTCGCGGAGCCCGTCGAAGCCGTCCGGCGTTCCCTGCCCCCGTAGGCGCTCGGGCGAGTAGAGGCGGGCGATCGCGTCGCGCGCCGTCATGCCCTTGTCGCCGCCGAGCCGCGGCCAGTGCGTCAGTATCGCCTCGAGGGCGACCCGCTCCGGCTCCTCGTGCCCGGCCGCGACGGCGCGGGCCTCGAGCACGTTGGCCCCGCCGGCGAAGGCGATGGCCGGGGGCACGAGCGCGGCCCAGGCCTCGAAGCTGCCCCACTGGCCCAGCTGCATGTCCGGACGCCCTGCGGCCACGTAGGCGCGCAGCACGACCAGGGCGGCGCGCACGAGCCGGGGTCGGTTCGCGCCGACCCACGAGAGTAGGTTCGGATGCCGGAAGCCCGTGCGCTCCTCGGGCCGCTCGAGCGGCGACTCCATCCTGCACCACAGGACGCGCCGGGCGGTGTCGCCCCCGAGCTCCAAGTTGTTGCCGCTCGCGAGCACGATGGCGCGCCAGCGCAGGGTTGGAACCTCGGAGCGGCCGAGAATGCGAAGCTCCACGAAGTCGCCGCACGTCAGCACCTTGTCGAGCGGCCCGCCGCCGAAGCGCGTGCTCACGTTGTCGAAGTTGACGAGGGCCGCGCCGCGCAGGGCGTAGGACGCGAGCACCTTCTCGAGCTCGGCCTCGTCGGCAGGCCACGACATCTTCGCCGCGAGGCGGCCGGTCGCGATCATGGCGGCGGCATCGTTGACGAGCGTCTTACCCGTGCCGCGGGTCGGCGCGTCGACCACGAACCCGGGGCACGAGCCGCGGATCGCCGGCCTGGCGAGGAGCGTCAGGAGCGCGGCGACGGGCACCATGCGCGGCGGCTCGCTCGCGAACGGGAAATCGAGCCACACTTCGCAGAGCTCGACGAGGGCCTCGTTCGCCTCGTCCTGCGTCGGGCGGTCGGGGACGCGCAGCCCGGCGAGCTCGGGCGACGGGTCGTAGAGGCAGCCTGTCGCCGCGTCGTAGCCGGCCGTGGTGATGACCGAGCCGTCCGGACGGACCGATGGCGCCTCGAGGATGCCGACGATCGGGCGGACCGAGCGCCACGAGCCGCGCGCCGCGAGCGCCGCGAGCACCGCCTCTGGCGGCAGGCACGGCACGTAGTCTTCGGTCCGTCCGTCGTAGCGCAGCCACTGCGCTCGCTTGGAGAGGGCCTCCCGGAGCGTCGGCAGCGGCAGCTCCCGAATGAAGGGCGTCCCGGCCTCGTCCTTCGCCGTCTCCTCGTCGGCCGCGACGCGCACCACGCGCACGAGCTGCCCGTCCCGCTGGTACGCGTTCGGCTCGGCGCCGAGCGCCTCGGCGGCCTCGTCCACCACGCGGTGCAGGTCGACACCGACGCGGATGATCGGGCGCCCGTCGTCGGCGGCCGCCGGGGCCGCGCGATCGCGCTTGCGCCCGAGCTCCACCTCGAAGCCGAAGCGCTTGCCGATCTCGCGCACGGCCTCGATCGGCTTGCAGCCGCGTGCCATGGCGACGATGTCCACGACACTGTAGAAGCCGGGCTTGCCTGGGTGCCCCTTCGCGGCGCAGCGGGCGTGCATGCACCGCACCCCGTTGCCGACTACGGCGACCGCCGTGCCGTCCTCCTCGCGGCAGCCCGGGCACGTGGGCTGCTCGCCCTCGAGCAGGCCGAGCCAGGCGAGCACCTCGGCCACGGGCACGGCGTTCGCCCGCGCGAAGGGGTCGTCCGCCGGCGCCGGCCCAGGTGCCCCAACAGCAGGCCGTGGCGCCGCCGCGGGCGCCGGGGGGGAGAGCTCGTCGCGGAGGCGGCGCAGGGCCTCGAGGCCCACGCGCGTGACCCACTCCGGGGCCTGGAAGCTCGTCACGCGATGCGGGCGCTCGGCGACGCCCGCCGCGCCCTTGCGCTTCACGGTGCCGAAGGCGGGGCACAGGCGCTTCGCGTCTGACACGCTCGGGTCCACGTGCACGCGGTCGGTGGAGTAGGACTTGTCGAGCGCGCTGAGGATGTCCTTCACCTCGGGGAGGTCCGTGTCCGGACATTCGAGTGCGACGAACAGGGCCGCGCCGTTGCCGGTCGCGCCCATCGCGACAGCGCCGGGCCCGAGCGACGCAATCAAGCGCTCGGAGATCTGGGACGCAACGGCGCGGGCTGCCCCGAGCTCCTCGTCCGTCGAGCTCGTGCCGCGTGGCCGACGCGCGTCGACGTCGACGAAGAGCAGGAGCCGAGCGGTGATGTCCGCGTCCGTCGTGCTCTCGCCCTTGCGCGCGACGTGCCAGCGCCCGGGCGCGCTGCGGGTGGCCACGGCGGGCGCGACCGCGTTCATGACGACGTAGACGCCCGGGGCGCCCCACGCGTCGGCCTCGGCGGCCAGGCGCACGGCCTCGCCCTCGTCGCGGGCGTGGGCGAAGCGGTTGACCGTGTAGCGGCCGTCCGGGCAGTCGAGCGCCTGCAGCTCGACGGGGTAGGAGTCGCCGCGGAAGCGCAGGAACGCCCGCATGTGCGCCTCGGGCGCGTCGCCCGCCTCGGGCGCGTCGTCGTCGTCCCACTCGGCCGCGGCGCTCACGCTGCGCACCGCTGCGCGCGCGCCCACGCGTCGTGCACTTCGGCGGCGCCGAGCGTCCACACGTTGCTCGGCGCCAACCACGGGACCTCGAGCGGCACCGCCGGGCCGGTCAGCAAGTCGAGCCCGTTGGCGCGAGCCACGCAGAGCCGCGCGACCCACGGCGCTATGGGCGCGAGCTCGGCGGGCAGGAGCGACACCTCGAGCCCACCGAAGGTGCAGGGAGCGCCCATGGTGAACCGCAAGATCGTCGGCTCCGAGCTGTAGACCGTCGCCGCAAGGGACAGCCCGCGCCGGCCCGGGATGCGGACGACGGAGCGACACCGCAGGCCGGGCAGTCGCCACGGCCGGGCTCCGAGGTTGACGAGCTCGCGCACGACGACGGCGAGCGCTTCGCGGGGGCGCGTCACGCGGCACCTCGGAGGGAGCGCTCGGCCGCTCGCACGGCGATGCGCCGCAGATCGGCGACCGCCGACGTACCCCGGTCGCAGGCTGCTGCGAGCCGCGCTGCCGCGCCGCCGACGGCGATCGGACGCGCGTCGCGACGGAGCAGCCGGCGCAGATCGCTGGCGCTGCGGACCACGGCGGCGTGCGCCGCCAGGGCCGGCGTCAACGCGACGGCGGGGACGCTCACGTTGCCCTCGAGCGACGCGGCAGGCTCGCCGCGACGATGGCGCGGGCGTCGAGCCCAGCGGTCGCGAGCTTCGCGGCGCTCCGCGAGCCCGCCCAGCGGTCCACCTCGGCGAGGTCGAAGCGCCAGCCGCGCCCAACGCGCACGCCCTCGAGCTCGCCGTGGCGGCGAGCGTCGAGGATGGCACGCGGGCCGCACCCTATTCGCTCGGCCGCGGCACGCACGTCGAGGCGGGCGGGCGACGGTGCGCCGAGCAGGGCGGCGATGCGCTTTGCGATCGCGTCGGCGAGCCCATCCACGATGGGCGCGAGGGCGCCGAGATCGGCCGGGCCGGTCACCGCACGCCAGCCAGCCGACTCGGTCGGGGAGAGGTGTTGCGACCGGGCGGTGCGAGCGGCAGCGGCGCGGCGAGGACGGTGGGCGTAGGGGCGGGCTCGACGCGCTCGAGCGCGGCGCCGATCGCCACGATCGTCACGCCTCGAACACCGAGCCCGGCCAGCGCGCGCGCCAAGGTGGCGCGGCTGACTCCGAGCGTCGCCACGGCAGCAGGCTCGCCGACGCGCCGCACGTACCCTGCGAGCAAGGCCCGGCGATCGGCAGCGAGCGGGCGCCCGAGCGGTGCAGCTCCGCGGGCGAGTGTCGCGATCCCATGTGACATGCCCGCAACCTCGGGCTCGGCTGCATGGCCCGCCGCGGTTGTGTGACTATTTCTTCCGCGTCACACAGCGGCTCTTCTTGGATCGCTCCGCGCCGTTCACGACGGACCACGCATCGGCATGGGTCACGCCGCAGGCTTTGAGTGCGCCCACTGCAAGGCCCTGCGCGTCTAGGCCTGTCTCGCTCGGGTGCTCGCGCCACAGCCACACCCAGAGCGGGTTGGCCTTGGTGTAGCGGTCCGTCATGTCGAACCGAGACAGTCGCGCCCGACGCAGGGCCTCCAGCGCGCGCGCCGCCACCTCGCCACGAACGTTCCCGATGCGCTCCGGAACGAGCAACCCGCAGAGCCGCTGGACGAGGTTCCGCAGATCGAGCGTCGGGTCGTAGGTCACGCCCGCAGGCGGCGGAGGGACCGGCATGTTGTACATGCGCAGCGCGTCGTCGCACCGAGCGACGAGCCACTTGCCGTAGGCAGCCAGCGATCGCGGGTAGGGGGCTGGGCGCGTCGGCGGAAGGCCGGTGTCGCGGTGGCGAGCCCAGTAGGACGCCGTTTCCAGATCGGCCCCAAGCTCTGCCTCCGTCTCTCGCGCCGCTCGGTCGAAGGCCGCGAGGCCCGTCGCGTCGCGGTGCTCGAGCGCCACGAGCAGCCACGAGCAGGCCGTGCTCGCCTTCAGCAACTCGGCGTCACTGTCGCGACGCGCGCGGGCGTCGAGCGCGCCGGCTACGGCGCGAAGCGCGTACGCGACGCCGCGCGTCTCGTGCGTGGACGCGGCGCGGTTGAGCAACAACTGCAACGCAAACTCGTCGTTCCCGAGCAGATCCAGCGCCGCGTGCGCCGCGCGCCAGGATGGGTTGTCGGATATCGGAGTCCCTTTGCCGGGCGGTGGTAGGTCAACGCGAGCCGCTGGCGCCGACGGTGGGCGCGTAGCCCCCACGCTCTCGACCAGCGCGCGCAGGTCACGCGTGGCGGCGCTCACGCCCTTGCGTCTCGCTCGCGCTGTGCTCTGATCTGCTCGTGCCACGGTTGCCTCGTGGTGCTCGCGCCCGGGACGTTTGCCGCGTCGCCGGGCGCTTCTACGTCTGCCATCCTACCGCGCCGCTCGTGCTCGCGCCCACGTCGCTCGTTTCACTGCATAACTATGCGATTTGTGTATGTGGGGTCGCGCCGTTGACTGTTGGCACCCACCCGGGGTGACAAAAAAGCGCCTCGTGCGCGCGCCCCGACGCTGCCCCGAAGCGCAGCGCCGAGGGCCCGAGTACGACTAGCCCACGGGCTCCCCGCCGGGCTCGACGCCGCGCACGCGGAGCCACTCCACAGCGGCCTCGCGCGTCTCGAACCGCGCCGACTCGAGCGGCGCCACCGCGAGGCGCATGCCGTCGTCGGCGCGGAAGAGGCCGAGGATCGTGTTGATGAGCCGGTCGGCTCCGGCGTGGTTCACGCGCGCTTGATCACGCGGGCTCATGCCGCACCTCCACGCCCTGCCCACCGGGTCGGCACACCTGGTACCAACCCGCGGGCAGGCCGCGCGCCGCACGCTCGGCGGCGTCCTGCGACGGGTAGGTCCCGAGCAGAGCGGCGGTCGCGTCCGGGCTGTCGTGCGGACCCGCGCCGGTGGCGACGCGGTGCAGCTCCCACACCTCGGTCACCTTCGCCGCATCCTCGGCGGCCGGGTTGTACTCGGCCCACGAGCCCGGCGCGGCGCCGCGCGCGGCGAGCGCAGCGGCACGCTCCCGTTCGTAGCGCGCGCGGAGCTCCGCCACCTTGCGCTCCGCGGCGTCGAGGCGCTCTCGTGCGCCCGAGCGCGCAGGGTCGGTGCTCCCGCCCCACGAGATGGCCGACCCGAGCTCGTGCGCCACCTGGGCGGCCTCGTGCATCGCGGCCTCGATCTCGGCGCGGGTCACGCGCTTGTCGGCGGCGGTCACGGCTCACCTGCCGCGGGCGCCGTCGCCCCACGCATGCGTTGGTCGAGCTCCGCCGCTGCCGCGGCGCGGCGAGCCAGGCGGCCGATGTGCCGGGCGACGTCCGTGCTCTCGACGGCCAGCGCGAGGATCAGGAGCTCCTCGGAGAGCGCGGCGAGCGCGGCGGTAGCAAGCGGCTCCCGCGGGCTCCCGCTGTGCATCCGCACGAGGAGGTCGCCCACGCTCGCACGGCCGTTCCCGTCGGTGACGGCGAGCGTCACCTGCTCGGCGCGCAACGGCTCCGGGGAGATGACGGCGTGGGCGAGAGCCTGCGCCTGCTGCTCGACGGCGCCCGCGAGCGTCGCCCTTGGCAGTCGGCGGAGGTTACGCGCGGTGCGGCGCTTGTCCCGCTCGAGCGGGTCGACCGTGGGGCGCTGGCGCGTGGCGGTCGTGGTGGACTTGGTGTCGGTGGTCTTCATGTTCAGCTCCGTGTTCGTGCGGCACTGCGCCGCCGTCGAGGTCCGCGCCGCAGCCCGGGCCCCGAAGGCGACGCAGCGCCTACGTGGAGCCCCTGCGCTCGCGCTCGGCGGCGAGGTCGACCACTCCCGCGGGCGACGGCTCGCGCTCGCGCCTGCGGACCTCGAGGGCGGCGGCGAGATCCGCCACGAGCGTCCACGCCCCGGCCGAGCTCGCCAGGGCCACGTGCGCCTCGAGGGCGCGCTCCGCCACCGCGGCGGGCACCGGGCGGCCCGCCACGTGCGCCTCGAGCGCCTGGGCGAGCTCGGCCACGACGAGCCACCGCGCCTCACCGCGTGCGGCCTCGAGGGCTGCGACGAGGGCGCCGCCCACGAGGTCGACGGAGGCCTTCGTCGACGCCTGGGACGCGGCGCTCGGAGCCCTCGGCGACGCCTCGGGTTTCGTCAGTGAATCGGCAGGCCGACGAGCAATCGCACCGTTAGCTACCGCTACCGGCTCGGGTGCGGCCGGTGACACCGGCTCGACGCTGTGCGATTGCGGTAAGTTAGCGGAATCATTACAGGTTCGAGTCCCGTCCACCCCGCCGATTTTCGAGTCACTTCGGAGCGCCCGGACGATCGCCGCGACGATCGAGGCCGGGGCGAGGTCGGTGACAGGACCTCGCCCTCGATCGTCGCGTTCCGGAGCCTGCAAGGGCGGTGACCGCGAAGGCGCCCGCGCCGCGCGGGTCACGCCGCGTCGAGCCCGCGCGCCCGGCGCCGTGCGGCCTGCCGCTCGCGCGCCTCGGCCCACGGCAGACGGGCGATCGCCCAGGCGAGCCAGCTCGCCCGCAGGTAGAGCGCGCCGAAGGTCGTGACTGCGCCGACGAGCGCCGCCGCCCCGACCGCCGCCGAGTCGGGCAGCGCCACGCGCAGCGTGAGCACGACCCCGAGCACCGCGAGCGCGACGCCCAGGAGCTGTCGCCACGCGAACGCCGCCGCCGTGCGCCAGCGCGCTCCACCCCAGGCGCCGAGCGCCACGCGCCAGGCGCCCGAGAGCCCGAGGTCGTGCACGACGACGGCAACGCGCACGAGATCCTGGTAGAGCGCGAGCAGCCAGGCGCAGGCGCCGCCGAGGGCGAGTCCGCCAAGCCGGCACGCGAGCACCACCTCCGGCGCGGCTCCGAGCACGCGCCCGAGGAGCCCCGCGAGCAGGCCCGCGAGCGCGAAGGCGAGGACCTGCGCGAGCACGGTCGCACCGAACAGGAGCGCGAGCGGTCCGAAGCAAGCGGCCCCGCGGCCGAGCGCGCCGCGCCGCCCGTCGCCGAGCGCCGCGACGAGCGCGCCCATCGGCACGAGTGCCGCGAACGCCGCGCCGACGGCGAGCAGCAGCACGATCGTGCCGACGCCCGCGAGCCGCGGCAGGAGCTTCACGGCCGCCTCGGCCAAGAGCACCCCTCCGGGGTCCCAGAGCACGGCGTCGCCGCGCGGGTAGCCGCCGACGAGGTCGCCGACAGCGAGCGAGAGCGGCAGCGCCACGGCGTAGGTCGCGGTGGCCCGCAGCGCGAAGAGCGCCGCGAGGGCGAGCCACGCCCCGCGCCCCCGCACCCGCGCGCTCACCACGCGCCGAGCTCCCAGCCGAGCGCGAAGAGCGCCGCCTCGGCGACGAGCGCACGCGCCCCGAGGCTCGTCCGCGCGAGACTCTCGGCGTTGTTCGTGAGGTCGTGATCGAGGAGCACGTCGTGCTCCGGGTCGACGACCGCGCCGACCAGCGCCGACGTGCCGGCATACGGGATGCGGACGTTACGCGCCGCGCCGTCCCAGGGCACCCGGAGCTCGCTCCCGTCCTCGGCGCGAAGCGCGATCACGACCGGAAACGCGAGCTCGCCGTGGCGTCGCACGAGCACGCTGCCGCGATGGCGTCGCTCCGGCTCGTCGGGCACCTCGGCCGCACGCGTCAGCGCCTCGACCTCGTAGTCGACCGAGGCGCCGTCGAAGAGGGCGGCGCGCACCAGCGCAGCCACCTCGGGCCCGAGCTCCGCGGCAACGGCGGCGAGCAGCGGTTCCGGACCCGGGTGGCGGAAGCGCTCGGCGCGCGCGTAGCGACCGAGGAGCGCCTGCACGCGCTCGGCCCCGTACACCCGCCCGAGCGTCGCGAGCAAGGTCGCCGTGCGGCCGTAGACGAGGCCGCCGTAGTCGCCGCCGGTCGCGAAGGCCTCGGCGCTCCGGGCGATGGGCCCGTTCTGCCATACGCGCGCCGCGGAGACCCGCTCGACCGCGGGCAGGCCCACGGCGAGGGGTCCAAGCCGCAACGCCGAGCTCCCCGGCAGCCACGCCTCGAGCGCTTCGGTCGTCGCGTAGCTCGTGAGACCCTCGTCGAGGAAGGGGTAGCGGTGCTCGTCGCTCGCCACGAGGCCGTAGAACCACTGGTGCGCGAGCTCGTGGGCGGTGACCACCTCGAGGTTGCGCACGCCGAGCCACGCGAAGGCGCGCGAACCGCCGGTCGTGATGAGCGTCGGGTACTCCATCCCGCCCGCCTCCCCGGCACTCGCAGGCGGGTGCACGACGGTGAGGGTCGCGTAAGGATAGGGGCCGTAGGCGGCCCCGTAGTGCGCGAGCCCGCGCACGGCCGTGGCGAGCTCGACCTCGGCGCTCGCGCGCTCGCCCGGTGGGTGAAGCACGGTGATCCGCACCCCGTCGTCGCTCGCACCGGTGAGCTCCTCGAACTCGTCCCATGCCGCGAAGGCGAAGTCGTGCACGCCGCGCTCCGCATGCCGCACGACGCTCCGCTCGCCCTCCTTGCGCGCCTCGAGCCGCTCGCCCGTGGCGCCCACCCGGAAGCCGCGCGGCACGTCGATGGTCACGTCGTAGTCGCCGAAATCCGCGTAGAACTCGCTCAGGCGGTGGAACGCGAAGTGCGCCCAGGTCCCGTCGGGCTCGAGGCGCGCGAGCTTCGGAAACCACTGCGCCACCATGTGGAAGGACCCCGCGAAGCCGGTGCGCGCGACGACGTCGGGGAGCGTGCTCAGCCAGGTCACGTCGAGCGTCAGCTCGGCCCCGGGCGGCAGGGGACGCGGCAACGGCACGCGGGCATCGGTCTCGTCGTCGGGGTCACCGGCGGCGTGCAGATCCACCGCCGGCCACAGCTCGCGCTCGAGCTCGCGCGCGTAGAGCCGCTCGACGACGATGCCACCCGCGCGCGCCGGCGTCCCGCCCCCGCGGAAGGCCCCGGTCGCCTCGCGCAGGAACAGGCTCCGTGCCTTGAAGGCGTTCAGGTAGAGGTGCAGGTAGAGCGCCTCGAGCGGCGCGTCACTCGCGTTCCGGAAGCGAATGACGCCCCGGCCGCGCACCAGGTGCTCTTCGGCATCGAGCTCGGCGTGCAGCGTGTACGAGGCCACGGGCTCGGGCCGCGGCGCGGCGCGTGGCTCCGGCGCTGGGCGCGGCAGCGGGCCCGCGCTCCCACCCGCTCGTTCCGGACTCGGGGCGGCGGCGCCGAGGCCGGCCACCCGGGTCACCGCCAGCGCCCGCACGACGAGCACGGAGCCGCCGGCGAGCTCCAGCATCGCCCGCGCGACGGCCAAGGCGCCGCGCCCCACCACGCGGCTAGGCCCCCTCGAGCCTCAGCACCTTGCGGTCCACGAGGTCCACGAGCACCCCGAGCGCCTCGAGCGCGGGCATGCCGCAGATCTCGAGCAGCTCCTCGATGGTCGTGGGCTCCTCGGCGATGGACACGAGGAACCCGGCGCGGTGGTCCATCGAGTTCCACCGGAGCCGCTCACGCGGCATCGCGAGCCGCACGCGGCGCTGCGGGCCGCCGAGTCGGCCGAGGTACATCTGCGTCAGCACCGCGGTGGAGCGCGCGACGACGCCCGCGGCACGCGCGTCGTCGGGCTCGCCCTCGAGCCGGAGCCGTGCCAGCTCGAGCGCGCCCGAGTGGTCGTCGAGCGCCAGGCGCGCGTCGATCTCCTCGTGGGTCGGCACCTTCGACATGACCCGCCCAGCGCGTCCGGCTGGCCCGCCTCAGTGCGGGCGGCTCACCACGCCCTTGAACATGCGGTGGGTGCGGCTGAGGGCCTCGTTCTGCTCCTTGAGCGCTGCGAGGTTCCGGTCCTCGACGGCCCGGCGGGCCAGGTCGAGGACGCCGCGCGCCTTGCCGAGCGCCTCGCGCCCGAAATCGCTCGACGCGACGATGTGCTCGACGTCGGGGAACAGCCGCTCGACCTCGGCGATGAGCTTCTCGACCTGCTGACGCATCGCCTCGAACTCGTCGCTCTGCCGGCGGTCCACCAGGTACTCGTCGGCCTTCTCCATCATCTGCTCGATCTCTTCCTCGGACAGACCGCTCGACGCCGTCACCTGGATGCTCTGCTCGCGCCCGGTCTCGAGGTCCTTGGCCGAGACGCTCACGATGCCGTCGCTGTCGATCGCGAAGGTCACTTCGATCTCGACGTGCCCCTTCGGCGCCGGACGCAGGTCCTTCAGGATGAACTCGCCGAGGATGTTGTTCTCGTCCACGCGATCGCCCTCGGCCTGCAGCACGAGGATCTTCACGGCCGTCTGGTTGTCGCGGCTCGTGGTGAATACCTTCGTCTGGCTCGTCGGCACGGTGGTGTTCTGGCCGATGAGCTCCTCGAACTTCTTGCCGTGCGTCATGATGCCGAGCGCGTGCGGCGTCACGTCGAGCAGGATGAGCTCCTCGCTCTCGTCGAGCAGCGCCTTGCCCTGGATCGCAGCACCGACCGCCACCACCTCGTCCGGATGCACACCCTTGCAGGGCTCGCGGCCGAAGAAGTCGCCGACCATCGACTGCACGAGCGGCATGCGCGTCATGCCGCCGACTAGCACCACCTCGTCGATCTCGGTGCGCTTGAGCTGGGCGTCGTGCAGCGTCGCCTCGCAGATTTCCATGCAGCGCTCGACGAGATCGCGCGTGATCTCCTCGAGCTCGCGCCGCGTGAGGGTGCGCTGCAGGTGCAGCGCCTCGTTGCTGCGGCCGACCGAGATGATGAACGGCAGGTTGATGTCGCTCTCGCTGACGGTCGAGAGCTCGCACTTGGCCTTCTCGGCCGCGTCCTTGAGACGCTGCAACGCCATGCGGTCCTGCCGCAGCTCCACTTTGTGCTCGTCGTAGAACTCCTTGACGAGCACGTCGATGACGCGCGCGTCGAAGTCCTCGCCGCCGAGGAAGGTGTCGCCCGCGGTCGCGACGACCTTGAAGACCCCGCCGGAGCCGATCTCGAGGATCGAGATGTCGAAGGTACCGCCACCGAGATCGAACACCGCGACGAGCTTGTCGATCTCCTTGCCGTAGCCGTACGCCAGCGCCGCGGCTGTCGGCTCGTTGATGATGCGGATGACGTCGAGCCCGGCGATCTGCCCGGCGTCCTTCGTGGCCTGGCGCTGGCTGTCCGAGAAGTAGGCGGGCACCGTGATCACGGCCTTCGTGATCTCGCGCCCCTTGTGCTCCTCGGCCACGAGCTTCATCTCCTGGAGCACCATCGCGCTGACCTCCTGGACGGAGTACAGCTGGTCGCGGAGCTTGATGCGCACGTCGCCGTGCGGGCCCTCGACGATCTCGTAGGCGCAGGTCATGCGCGCACTCTTGACCGCGGGGCTGTCGAACTTGCGCCCGATGAGGCGCTTGACCGTGTGGACGGTGTTCTCGGCGTTGGTGATGGCCTGCCGCTTCGCGATGTGCCCGACGAGGCGCTTGCCGGCCTCGGTGATCGCCACCATCGACGGGGTGGTCTTGTAGCCGCCGCGGTTGGGGATGACGACCGGCACGCCGTCCTCGACGATGGCGACGCAGGAGTTGGTGGTACCGAGGTCGATGCCGATGACTGGATCTGTCGAGGTGGGCTTCATGCTGCGAACGGTGAAAGGGCCGCCGGAATGCGCTCGCCGCACTCTATCACCAAACGTGGGCCCCGCAGCGAGTCCCTTGCGACCCAGCCGGTCCCGGGGGGACCCGGATGCTCCGCCACGCCGTCGCCGCGGCTCAGGACTTCGCCCGGGTGCCGCCCGCGCGCTGCTCGGCATCGCGGGCCATCCGCAGCAGCTCGGCGTCGTGCGGGGCGAGGCTCGATGCCGCCGCGAGGGCCGCCGCCGCCGCCGCGTGGTCGCCGCGCAGCGCGGCCTCGCGGGCGTGCGCCACGAGCCGGTCGCGGCGCAGCAGCCGCGCCCGGTCGGCCACCTCGTCGTAGCGCTGGCGCAGCACCTCCGCGGCGCTCAGCGCGACGCCGGGCGGCGGCGCATAGGGAACGTCCGCCGCGTCGGGCGGGTCCGAGCCGACCGGCTTGAAGCGGGTCTGCGTGATGCGCTGGCCCCCCACCTCGGGCGGAGGCGTGGTGCTGCGCGGCGGACCCGATCCGCGCGCCGGCTGAGACGCGCGTGGGGCGACCCCGAGCTTGCGCGCGAGCGCGTCGCGCCGCGCGCGCTCGGCAGCGGCGACGTCCTCGGCGCTGCGGGCCGCGGGACCGTAAGTCGCACGCTGCTCGGCGGGCGGTGGCGCGGAGCTCCCGGCCGCGCTCGGCCTCGACGGTCCCGGCGGCGGACCGCTGCCGGTGGGCGTGATGCGCGGAACGGACGGGGCGCTGTCGCGCGCCGGTGGGACGCTCGACGGGCCGGGCTGGCGCGCGGGCATCGCCGGCGGCGGGTCGCTGCGGGCCTCCTTGCGCAACGCCTCGTAGGCCTGGGTCACGCGCGCGAAGATGGCCTCGATGCGCTTCTTGTAGCTGCCGAGGTGTTTCCGGAAGTGCCGATCGGGGTGATACGACGGCGCCAGGCGGTGATACGCGGCGCGGATCTGCCCCTTGGTCGCGCCGAGCGCCACACCGAGCACGCCGTGGTGGTCGAGGTGCTCGAGCTTGTCGTAGAGCTCGCGGATCGCGCGCCGGCGCTCCGGCTCGAGGTCGATGCCCGCCTCGTCGTCGTCGAACCCGCCGGTCGTCGGTGCCGCCGGAGGCGCGGCCGGGGCCGAAGGTGGCCCGAAGACGACTTGCCCGGCGGCCGCGAGCCTGTCGAGCGCCGCCCGCAGCTCGGGCTCCGGGCGCCCGGTCACGAACGCGAGCTCGGACTCGTCGAGCACACCGTCGACGAGTGACAGCAGAAACGCGTCCTCGCCGGCGGGTGCAGGGCGAGCGCCGCCCGCTGCAGCGGCGTTGCCGCTGCCCGTGGGCCGTCTCGGGACTCGCGCCATCGGAGCGTAACCTCGCGCACCACTGTATCGCACAATGCGCTCGGCCAACCAGACGGCGGCTCGCTTTCGCCGCGCGAGTCCGCGACGCAGCGCGCCAGCGACCGAAGCGGGGGGCGGCGCCGGCCCTCAGGGCTGGGCGCCGAGGGCCTCGCGGATGACCTGCTCCTGCACGTCGATGGCCTGCTGCAGGGCCCGGATCGCGCGCTCGCGCGCCGCCTTGGACTCGGAGAGCTTGCCGTCCTTCTCGAGCGCTGCCGCGCGTTCCTTCTCGACGACGCCGCGCACCTCGAACAGCCGACCGCGGAAATGCGTCACCTCCGGCGCGAAGCCGAGCCCCTCGTCCAGGTCCCGCTCGGCCTCGTCGAAGCGCCCGAGCCGGCCGCGGAGCTCCGCGAGCCGCGCGAAGCTGTCGGACAGCACCTCGCGCACCTCGGGTGGCGGCGTACCGCCGCCCGGTCGGACGCCCGTCACCAGCCGCTCAATCTCCTCGATGGCACCGTCGAGTTCCTTGTCCAGCTCGAACAGGTCGGCGCGGTGGTGCGCGGCCCGGGCCTTCGAGAGGAACGCCAACAGCACCTCGTCGACCACGCCCTCCGGGCAGCGCTCGGCTTGCACGTCGTGCGACGGCCGCTCGGCGCACCCGCCAGGAGCGAGCGCGAGCCCGACCGCGAGCATGGCCCAGGCGACGAGTGCGCTCCGGCGGCGCATCACCGCACCCCCCAGGACGCATAGCGGTTGGCGCGGAGATCGGCCGCGCGGGCGCGGGCGATGCGGTCCAGGCGCTCGCTCTCGCCCCCGCGCGCCGGGAACGGCGTGGCGGGATCGAAGAGGTGCTGGGTCGAACGCGCCTGGATGAACGCAGCCGCGGTGGGCGTGCCCGTCCGGCGCTCGCGCTCGAACGCGCCGCTGCGCAGCACGAGCACGAGCGCGGCGGCCGCGGCGAGCGCCGTGCCGAGCGCCACGAACGGCCAGGCGCGGCGCTTCGGGAACGTGCGGGCGCGCCCTGCCGGCGGCACCGGCTCGCCCTCGGCCGCGCGGGCGAGGGCGCTCGCCGCGCCCGCCCCGTGCCCGTCGCTCCGGGCCTGGG
>JACRDA010000298.1 GCA_016212965.1 Myxococcales bacterium | reverse complement strand
TGCCAACGAGCGCCGTTCGCGACGCCCCGCCCCCACCGCCGCTCCGGGCTTCGTTCCGCCGCGTTTCGTCGGCGCCCTCGCGCCAAGTCCACCGCGCCACGAGGCCGGCGAAACGCTCAGAACACAAACCCCCTGTCTTCCTGGAAGACACGGCACTTTTGTCGCTCCCGGCCCTCTTCGACGCCCCCCGGAGCGACACAAACCCCCTGTCTTCCCGGAAGACACGGCACTTTTGTCGCTCCCGACCCGCTGTTTCGCGCCCCCGAGCGACACAAACCCCCTGTCTTCCTGGAAGACACGGCACTTTTGTCGCTCCCGGCCCGCTGTTTCGCGCCCCCGAGCGACACAAACCCCTCCTCTTGGGGACGCGGCAGTTCTGGCGGCGTGCGTGTCCGTCTCGGCGTCGAGAATTCCCGCAACCGGGCGCGCGCTCGAGCCGATGCTCGGGTGGAGGGTGCGCGAGTGACCGACTGCAGGCACACGACTCGATCCCAGCGCGGCCAGGGCGGCCAGGGCGGCCAGGACGGCCCGGGCGACCCGGGCGGCCAGGGCGACCAGGCCGGCCAGACCGGCCGGAACGGCCACCGTGGCAAGGACGGCCAGACCGGCGGGAGCGGCCAGACCGGCGGGAGCGGCCAGACCGGCGGGAGCGGCCAGACCGGCCGGAGCAGCCAGAGCGGCCTTTACACCCATGATGAGCCTGTTAAGGTCGGCACCATGGTGGCGGACGGAGCCTCGCGAGCGAGACCCGCGCGGGGCTCCTATGTACCCCACAGGAGCGGCGCGCACGGGCGCGCGCGGCGCTTCGCGGTGGCCGCGCTCCTCGCGGCGCTCGGCGGCTCGTGGCCGGGCGGGCGCGCCCTCGCGCAGCCCGCGAGCGCGCCCGCCGAGGACCCTCACAAGGCCAAGGCCCGCGAGCTCTTCACGAAGGGCAGCGAGGCGCAGGCGAAGGGCGACCACGTCGCCGCCATCGAGGCCTTCCGCAAGGCCTGGGCCGAGTACCACTCGTACATGGTCGCGGTGAACCTCAGTGCGAGCGAGATCGCGCTCGGGCGCTGGGCCGACGCGGCCACCTACCTCACGCTCGCCCTCGGCATCATGGAGGCCGACGCCTCGGTGCCGCGCGCCGAGGTCGACGCCGCCCGTGCGCAGCTCGCCGACGCGAAGCGCCACGTCGGTGCGGTGCGGGTCACGGTCGAGCTCCTCGGCGAGCCGTTCGAGGGCGCCGAGCTCCTGGTCGACGGCGTGCCCGCCGAGCCGTGCGACCCGCTCTACCTCGAGCAGGGCAGCCGCAAGCTCGTCGCGCGCGCCTCGGGCGCGGGCGCCTCGGGCGGCGCGCGCGTCCCGGCCGGTGCGCCGGCCGCGGGGCCCGAAGGAGCGGGCCTCGCGAGCGCGCCGGTCGAGCTCGAGGCGAAGGCGGGCGGGTCCCACGAGGTCGTGCTCCGCCTCATGCTGGCACGCCGGCCCGAGGTCGCGGTCGCGGGCCCGGCCGAGCCCGCGCCGAGCGATGGCCGAGCGGCCGATCCGCTCTGGCCCGGCATCCTCGGCGGCGTGGCGTCGAGCGCGGCCCTGGTGCTCGGAGCCGTCGGGCTCGGGCTCTCGGCGGGCAGCAGCAGCGACGCGGACGAGCTCGCGTCGAGCCTCGCCGCGGGCGGCACGGACGCGCACCTCGCGTGCGGCGTCACGGGCGCACCCGGCGCGTGCGCCGACTGGCGCGACGCGGAGTCGGAGGCCGGCACCTGGCGCGCGGTCGGCGTCGCCGGTCTCGGCGCAGGGCTCGTCGGCTGGGCGCTCACGGGCGCGTACCTCGGTGTCCGCGCCGCGCACGGCTCGAGCGCGGAGGTCGCGGTCGTACCGCTCGCCCTGCGCGAGGGCGGCGGCGCGCTCGTCGGCGGGAGGTTCTGAGCCATGCCGACGACGTCCCGCTACGTGCTCCTCGTGGCGTTCGGCGTGGCGCTCGCCGCGCCGGCCCGCGCGCACGCCGGCGAGCCTCCCGCCCCCGACGCGGCCGCGTCCGACGCGGCCGGACCCGGCGCGAAGGCCGCGTCTCCCGGAGCGGCAGCGAGCGCGCCGGACACGAGCCTCGCGGTCGCCGGCGCGGCGTACGCGCGCGGCGACTGGCAGGGCGCGCTCGGCGGCGATCGCGGGGCCTTCGCGCGCGAGCCGAGCGCCGGGCTCGCGGCGAGCCTCGGGCGCGTCGAGCTCGAGCTCGGCCGCAGCTCGCAGGCCGAGAAGCACCTCGACTACGCGCTCGCGCACCTACCCGCCGACACGAGCCCCGAAGTGAGGCGCCGCCTCGAAGGCCTGCGCGCGAGCGCGCACAAGGCGGCCGGCGCGACGGGCGCGGGCGCCGCGCCCGATCCGGACACGCGCGAGGCCACGCACGGCAGCGCGCTCGCGGCGGGCTACGTCGGCGTCGTCGTCGCGGGGAGCGCGCTCGCGGCGGGGTCGCTCGCAGCCGGCCTGGGCCTGCTCGTCCGCTCGCAAGGGCGGCGCTCGTACGCGGCCGACAAGACGGCCGCCCTGCCGCGCGGCGGCGGCGCGTGCGGCGCGTACCTCACGGCGTGCAGCGAGATCGACTACGAGCTCGGCGCGAGCGACGACGAGCAGAACGCCTCGGTCGGCCTGTTCGTGGCGAGCGCCGCCCTGTGGGTCGCCACGGGCACCTACGCGGGCGTCGCAGAGGGCCGGGCGAGCGGCGCCGAAGGCCCCGACGCCGCGAGCGCCCCCGCCCCCACGGTCACGGCGATCGTCCTGCCGGCGCGCGGCGGCGCGACCCTGTCCCTCACGGGGAGCTTCTGATGCGCGCGTGCTCGGCGGCCGCTCTCGTCGCTGCGCTCGCGGCCCTCGCCGGGCTCGCCCTCGCCGGCGCGGGCACGGCGAGTTGCGCGGCGAGCCGCGACGACTGCGAGCAGAACCCGCTGCTCGCGTGCGGGCCCTTCGCGCCCGGCGCGGGCGGCGTGGGCGGCGCGGGCGGCGCGGGCGTGTGCGGCGATCACACGCAAAACGCGGGCGAGGCGTGCGACGACGGCAACCTCGTCGACGCCGACGGCTGCGAGGCCGACTGCACCCTGCCCCGCTGCGACAACGGCATCGTCGATCCGGGCGAGCTCTGCTTTCTCGACCCGCCGGCGACCTTCTCGACGACCCAACCCGGCTCGCGCACGCTCGCGCTCTTCGACTGCGACGACGACGGCGATCTCGACGTCTTCACGGGCAACGAGCCCTCGGGCACCGGCATCGGTGCGGTGAGCATCCTCACGAACGACGGCGCCGGAGTGCTCACGTTCGCGCGCGCGCTCGACACGACGCTCTTCCCGAAGGGCGTCATGACGGTGCTCGCCGCGGACGCCACGGGGCTCGCGACCGTGGGCGTCGCTGTCCACACCGCGACCGCTGGAGAAGCGGTGGAGATCTTCCACGGGGTCGGCGACTGCGGCGCGAACGTCTCCGGCGCACACGAGACGAAGACCGACCCTGCGCCGCCGCTCGGCACGCCACCCTCGGCCATCGCGTTCATCGACATGGGCACGACCCAGCTCGAGCCGCTGGTGCTGCTGACGAACGGCACCCTGATGGTGCCGAACGGCGCCAACCTCGCGAACCTCCAACCGTTCGACGCGGCGCCCGGCTCGAACGACACCCCCGCGCTCGCCATGGGCCAGCTCGCGAACGGCGGCCCGGAAGATCTCGTGATCGTCGGGCGCGACACGGGCGAGGCCTACCTCGTACCGATCGACACGAGCGGGCCGCCCTTCTGGTCCGTGGGCGCGCACTTCGCGATCGGGACGGCTCCCACCGCCGTCGCGGTCGGCCGCCTCTGGGGCGTGAGCACTCAGATCGTCGCGGCGAGCTACGACGACAGCCTCGTGCTCGTCGCCTCGAGCGACGGGAGCACGGTCGACAGCTTCCCGACGAGCGGACCGAGTGGTGTACCGGGCACGGGCCCGCGCGCCGTCGCGCTCGGCGACCTCGACCACGACGGCGACCTCGACGTCGCGACGGGCAACGGCTCGCTCGGCGCGCACAGCGTGAGCCTGCTCGTGAACGACGGCGCGGGCGCGCTCGCGTCGGCCGATCCGCCCGAGGGCTCGCGCTCGCCCATCGACGTCGAGAGCGCGCCGAGCGCGATCGCGCTCGCCGACCTCGACGGCGACGGTGCGCTCGACGTCGTCGTCCTGTCGATCTCGGGCGGGACCGGTCGCGTCTCGGTCCTGCGCGCGAGACCCTGAGGGCGCGCCATGCTTTTCGCCGCGTCCACCCCCGCGTTTGCCGCTATCTTCGTCCTCGTGGAACAGGCCCGCGAGCGCCGGCTGGGGATCGGTCGCGACGGGAGGTCGTCGTGACCGACGCCCTCGCCCCGGGCCAGAGCTGCGGGCCCTACACCATCGTGCGCGAGGTGGGGCGCGGCGCCATGGGCGTCGTCTACCAGGCCAAGAGCCCGGAGGGCGAGGACCGCGCGATCAAGACGCTCATCCTGAAGACGCGCATGAAGGGCGATCTGCTCGAGCGCTTCAAGCGCGAGATCATGCTGCTGAGCTACCTCGACCACCTCAACGTGGTGCACTTCTACGAGGCGGGCATGATCACGCTCGGGGGCTCGCCGACCCTGTGGGTCGCGCTCGAGTTCCTCGAGGGCCCGACGCTGCGCCAGGTCCTCATCGAGCGGCGCGGGCCGCTCACCCCCGACCGGCTCGTGCGCTATGGCCGGCAGATCGCCGACGGCGTCGGCCAGGCGCACGAGCTCAAGGTCATCCACCGCGATCTCAAGCCCGAGAACGTCATCATCGCCAAGGGCGACATCGTGAAGGTCTACGACTTCGGCATCGCGAAGTTCAAGGCGCACGGCGTGAAGACGACGGGCCTGCACGATCGCTACGGGACGCTGCGCTACATGGCGCCCGAGCAGATCGGCGGCGAGACCATCGACCCGCGCACCGACGTCTACGCGCTCGGCCTCATGATGCACGAGATGGCGACGGGCGTTCACCCCTTCGGCGCGATCGACCAGCCGATGGATCAGGAAGTGCTCGTCATGAAGCAGCTCACCGAGGTGCCGCGCCCCGTCGCGGAGCTCGTGGCCGGCTTCCCGCGCGATCTGAGCGACCTCATCCAGCGCGCGCTCGCCAAGCACCAGGAGGACCGCTTCCCCGACATGGCCACGCTCGGGGCGGCCCTGCGCAGCTTCCAGCAGCGGCGCAACGCCGAGAAGCGCGCGGCCGCGCTCGGGCCGGCGGCCGAGAGCGATCTGTCGCTCGGGGCCAAGGCGTGGGAGCAGCAGCTCTCGACCCCGTCGAGCGGCATCTTCACGCCCACGCCCTCGGGCGAGGCCGCCCGTTCCGCCGTCACCCCGGTGCCCGTCACGACGCCCGTGGCCGGCACGACGCCCGTGGCCGGCACGACGCACGTGGCCGGCACCACGCCCGCGGCCGGCGCGACGCCCGCGGCCGGCGCGAACGAGGCCCAGCCGTACGCGCCGACCGTCGCGCTCGACCTGCCGGGCGTCGCGGGGGCCACGGCCCAGGGCAAGAGCACCCTCGTCCTGGCCGAGATGCCCGCGCTGCCGGCGCGCGGCTCGGCCCACCCGCTCGCGCGCCAGGCCGTGCCCACGCCACCGCGCGCGGCACAGCCAGTCGGCGACACGACCTCGACGAGCTTCCGGGTCGTCCAGACGGTCAGCGAGGCAGACGCGGCGGGCGGGCGGGGGCTCAGCGGCAAGGCGCTGCTCGGGCTCGCGGTCGGAGCGCTCGCGATCGGGGCCGCGGCCGTCGTCATCGCGTGGGTCGCGACGCGAGGGCCGCGGGCGAGCGGGCCGGAGAACGCGGCGGCGGCGGACGTCGCGGCGGCGCCGGGGGGCGGAGAGGGAGAGCGAGCGGGAGCGGGCGCGAGTGCGAGTGCGGGAGAGAGCGCGGGGGCGAGTGCGGGGGCGAGTGCGGGGGCGAGTGCGGGGGCGGGAGAGAGTGCGAGCGCGAGTGCGAGTGCGGGGGCGAGTGCGAGTGCGGGGGCGAGTGCGAGTGCGAGTGTGGCCGACGCGAGTGCTTCGAGCGAGAGCGGGGCGGCGGAGCCGAGTGCGACGGCCGCGCCGAGCGCGGCCGCGACCCCGAAGGCCGTCGCCACCGGGACGAGGCCGCCGCCGGGTGGCAAGAAGCCCTTCACCTACGCGCCCACGTCCACCACCTTCAAGTAGCG